>JBDGSA010000001.1:0-800 GCA_042217755.1 Haloglomus sp.
GGATCACCGGCCACTCCTACATCGTCTACGGGCCGCTCGCGCTCGGGACGACGAGCGTGATGTACGAGGGGACGCCGGATCACCCGCACAAAGGGCGGATGTGGGAGATCGCAGAGCGGTACGACGTCGACATCTTCCACACCTCGCCGACGGCCGTGCGGATGTTCATGAAGTGGGGTCCGGAGTACGTCGAGGACTACGACTTCGACTTCCGGCACATGACGACGGTCGGCGAGCCCATCCAGCCCGAGGCGTGGCTCTGGTACTACCAGCACATCGGCGACGAGGACGCCGTCATCGTGGACACGTGGTGGCAGACCGAGACCGGCGGTCACCTCATCACGAATCTCCCCGCGCTGGAGGACATGAAGCCGGGCAGCGCCGGCAAGGCCTGTCCGGGCATCGAGCCCGCGCTGGTTGACGACGACGGGAACAAGATCGAACCCGAGAGCGGGCAGGCCGGCAACCTCATCATCGAGCGGCCGTGGCCCGGGATGCTCCAGACGGTGTACGGCAACGACGAGCGGTTCATCGAGGAGTACTGGGAGGACTTCTCGGACACCGACTCCGACGACTGGCACGACTGGAACTACAAGGCAGGCGACGGCGCCGTCCACGCCAAGGACGGCTACTGGCGCATCCTCGGCCGGCTCGACGACGTGATGAACGTCGCCGGCCACCGGCTCGGGACCATGGAACTCGAGTCGGCCGTCGCCGAGGTCGAGGACGTGGCCGAGGCCGCCGTGGCGGCCCGCGACGACACCGAGAAAGGGGAAGTCCCCGACGTCTACGTCGTCGTA
>JBDGSA010000001.1:810-7381 GCA_042217755.1 Haloglomus sp.
GCGTTCGCCCGCCCGGCGAACGTCATGTTCGTCGACGACCTCCCGAAGACCCGCTCGGGCAAGATCATGCGCCGCATCCTCGAGAATATCTCCAACGAGGAAGACCTCGGTGACACGACCACTCTTCGCGACCCGTCGGTCCCCGAGCAGATCCGCGAGCAGGTCCACGGCGACTGAGGTCACGGAAACGGACCGAACTTATTTATTCATAAATACTGCTATTTAGCTGCTGGATTCAGAACGATATCGGCTATTTTCCTAATTATCGATAACATGTCTCAATTATGCGCAGTGGTGACCCCCCACTCTCGGTCCGGTACTATCGGTCGTCCGGGCGTCACCCGCGTGGGTGTCGTCCGTCTTGTCCCGGTCTGACGGACCCGGAGCTGGAGGGATTCAGTCGGGAAGAGTGCTGGGTCACTATCGAACCACGAACAGCCGTATAGAGGGTCCTGAGCCGGCATATCTACCGTTTGGTAGTGAGGATTCCCCACGGTTTACAATACCTAGGGAGCAGGGTTAACCACTATACGGACGGTGTACGCATGTCGTGACCCGAAGCGAATCACCGACACGGAGGGACGTATTGAAGGGCGCCGCAGGCGCTGCAGGCATCGCCGGCCTCGCCGGTTGTACGCAAGGCGGAGACGGCGGCGACGGCGGTGGCGGCGACGGCGGCGGTGGCGGCGACGGCGGCGACGGCGGTGGCGGCGACGGCGGCGACGGCGGCGGACAGCAGTATCCGCCGATCGGTAACTTTCCCATCGATGGCGACACCGCCACCTTCGGCTTCAACGTCCCACTCTCGGGCGCGTACGCGGCCGAGGGGAAGACCGAGCTGAACGCCTACAAGTTGGCTGTCAAGCACCTCAACAACGGCGGCGGCTGGGTCGGCATGTGGGACGACCTTAGCTCCGGTGGCGTTGCCGGGAAGACCATCGACTACGTCCAGGGTGACACCGCGACTGACCCGAAGACGGCGAGTGAGTCGGCCTCCCGAATGATCAAACGGGAGAACGCCATCATGGTCACCGGCGGCGTCTCCTCGGCCGTGGCCATCGCAGTCCAGAAGCTCTGCCAGCAGGAGAAGGTCAACTTCATGGCCTGCCTCACACACTCCAATGCGACGCAAGGATCGGACTGTGTCCGCTACGGCTTCCGCGAGATGTTCAACGCCCACATGACGGGCAAGGCGCTCGCGCCGGTGCTGCAGGAGCAGTACAGCGGACAGTTCGACGGGACGATCAACTTCTACCAGCTGTACGCCGACTACACCTGGGGGCAGAGCGTCCGCAACTCGATGAAAAAATTCCTTGAGGCACAAGGCTGGAGTCAAATCGACGCGGTCCCGACGCCGCTCGGGACGTCGGACTTCTCGTCGTACCTCTCGAACGTGCCGCGCGACAAGACAGATGTCCTCCTGCTAGTTCACTTCGGCGCGGACGCAGCGAACTCGCTCCCACAGGCCGTCCAGCAGGGGCTGGACCAAGACATGGAGATCGTGATTCCGCTGTACGACCAGATCGTCGCCAACGCCGCGAGCGATTTCATCGGCGGCATCCCCGGCACCGCCGACTGGAATTGGCAGAAGAGCGACAAGTACTCGAAAGCGTTCACCAAGGCATACCGCAACGAATACGGCGAGGCGCCGCCGTACGCGGCGCGGCTTGCATACGCGGCGACGATGAACTACGCCGCGGCCGTCGAGCGCGCGGGGACGTTCTACCCGCCAGCAGTCATCAAGGAACTCGAAGGCGCCGAGTACAGCGGCACCGGCGTCGGCTCCACACTCATGCGAAAGTGCGACCACCAGGCGATGCGCGAGGTCCTCACCGTGGAGGGCCTCCCGAAGGATCAGCAGACCGGAGACAAACTGCTCAAGATCTCCGGGACGACTCCCCGCGAGACCGTCTCGTACGGGTGTGACAGCTTCCCCGCCTCGGAGTGCTCGCTGGGTTCCTACAAATAGGGCTCTTCCCGCGTGGTTTTCTTTCCCCTCGTGAGTCGGGGCGGATGAGTACACGCGACCATAGAATTACGACCCTACAATTATGATACATCAACTATGACGCACGCCATCGACCCTTCGCCCGACGGACGGCGAAAGAGCGACCGCTTTCCCCTCCAGCACGGTGAGCCACCATGGCGATAGCACAACAGATCGCCGAAATCCTGTTCGTGGCGCTCCAGCAGGGGGCCATCTTCGCGCTCCTCGGCATCGGTCTGACGATCATCCTGGGAACCATGGAGTTCCTGAATCTCGCTCACGGTGCGCTGTACCTTCTGGGCGCGTACATCGCGATGTTCATCGCGAAGGAGCGAGCCGTGTCCGGCATCCTGGCTGGGCTTGTCTCCAACCCCCAGAGCTTCGGACTCGGGCTTGATTTCGCGGCGGCGCTCTTCATTACACCCATCATTATCTTTGTGATCGGCGCCGCCATGGAACGATTCGTGGCTCGGCCCCTGTACGACCGTCCGGAGACCGACCAGTTGCTCATCACGTTCGGCCTCGCGCTCATCATTCAGGAGATCATCAAGCAACTCGTCGGCGGTCAGCCGTACGGATCAATCGCACCGGAGACCATGTTCGGTGTCAACGTCTCTGGGCCGGTGACGATTCCCATTCTCGGGACGTTCGACAGCTGGCGGCTCAGCATCGTCGTGCTGACGCTGCTCATCATCTTCCTGACGTATCTCGTGATCGAGAAGACCGACTTCGGACTGGTCGTCCAGGCCGGAACGAGTGACGCCGAGATGGTGCGGCTGCTCGGCATCGAACTGGAGCGATCGTACGTGCTCATCTTCGGTATCGGCGCTGCCCTGGCTGGCATCGCCGGTATCGTCGGGGCGTCCATCATCAACGTCGCGCCGAACATCGGGACCGAGCAGGCGCTGATTCCGGCCTTCCTGACCATCGTGGTCGGCGGAGCAGGGAGCGTCGTCGGCGCCATCGCCGGCGGGATGCTGCTCGGCCTCATCTTCTCCGTCATGTCCTTCTACGCGACGCAGTGGGCACAGATTGTCCTGTTCGGCTTCGTCGCCGTGGTGTTGCTGGTACGCCCCGGTGGCCTCTTCGGTAGCGTGGAGGTGGGAGAATGACCGAGAACGACTCCGAGAACGGCAGTGATGCCATCGGCGACGGTGGAACCGTGGTCAGGGAATCGCCGAGCGGGAGCGAGCGCTCCCGGCTCGAGCGGCTCCTCGACATGAAGAACCGAGAGCGATACGTCGCGCTGTTCACGGCGCTCGGCGTGCTCGCGTTCCCGTACTTCCTCATCGAGGTGCTGGGCGTCTTGGAGCCGCTCACCGGTCTGAGCCTCGGTGGATATCAGGGCCTGCCCACGCTCATCCTCATTTACGGCGTCGTGGTCGTCGGCTACAACGTGCTGCTCGGGTTCACCGGGCTCCTCTCGTTCGGTCACGCGGCCTTCTTCGGCGTCGCGGCGTACGCCGCGGCACTGTTCAGCGTGAATGTCGTCAACAGTCCACTGGCGATGATCGTCGTCGCCGCCGTCGTGGGAACGCTGCTGGCCTGGCCCATCGGATTCCTCTCGATCCGGCGCAGCGGCGTCTACTTCGCCGTCCTGACGCTCACGTTCGGCCAGATCTTCTACGGCCTCGCGATGGGGCCGATGTCCTGGCTCACGAACGGCGACGACGGATTCACCCCCCAACCCGGGGAACTGTTCGGCATCTTCAGGCTCGAATGGCCGATGGGCCTCATCATCGAGCGGAAACTGGGCGTCCAGTTGACGGCGCTGGCGAGCAACCTCCTAGAGGTGCTCCACTTCACGCCCCGCTATCTGCTCGTGGGCGGGTTCACCGTCGCTGCGGTCGTCGCGGCCCACCGCATCATCAAATCACCGTACGGCCTTATTTTCAAAGCACTCGGTCAGAACGAACAGCGCGTCGAGTTCGTTGGCCTCAATGTATTCCGCTACAAATTGATGGCATTCGTCATCTCCGGTGCGTTCGCTGGCGTCGGCGGTGGCCTGTACACGCTGTACAAGACGTCGATTATCCACCCGAACGGGACGCTCTACTGGGTCATCTCGGGTGACTTCGTCATCATGACCGCCGTCGGCGGTGTCGGGACGCTCATCGGCCCGCTCGTCGGCGCGGCGGTCTTCGAATACATCCGTCTCGTGCTGTCGGGGCTCAGTATCTTCGGCATCGAGATCGGCTCGGCATGGCGGCTGTTGCTCGGGCTGGCATTCGTTCTTATTGTCGCCTTCCTGCCGAAGGGCGTCTACGGGGCTATCCGTGGCATAGCCCACCGAATCGCTGTCAAACTCGGCGCCGAGACGACCGGCACGACGACCGTTCCGGACGATGCCCCGTCCTCGGACGAGACCCCCGCCGCCGGAAAAGGAGGGGACGACTAGATGGCGCTGCTCGAGACCCAGGGCCTGACGAAGCGCTTCTCGGGCCTGACGGCCGTCGACGACGTCGATCTGAGCGTCGAGCGGGGGGAGACCCGCGCCATCATCGGTCCGAACGGCGCCGGCAAGTCGACCACTATCAACTGCATCACCGGGATGCTCAAGCCCACCGAGGGCACCGTCGACTTCGACGGCGACGACATTACCGGCCGGGATCCACACGAGATCGTCCAGATGGGCGTCTCGAAGTCGTTCCAGACGGCTTCTATCTTCCCGGAGATGACGGTCTACGAGAATGTGGAAATTGCTGCCCTCGGATCCGAACACGGATCTTTCCAGTTGAACTTCCTCAAGAGACGAGAGAATGTCCCCAATATTAAAGAAAAGGCGCTCGATATGCTCGAGGCTGTCGACCTCACCGAGGAGGCCGAGACCGACGCACAGGACCTCCCCTACGGCGACAAGCGCCGGCTCGAGATCGCCATCGCGCTGGCGAGTGAGCCGGAGCTGCTGTTCATGGACGAGCCGACTGCCGGGATGTCGCCCGGCGAGACCTCGCGTACGGTCGACCTCATCGGGGAGCTGCAGGAGGAACTCGGTCTGACGATCGTACTGGTGGAACACGACATGGAGATCATCTTCAGCGTCGCCGACCAGATCACCGTCCTCAACCGCGGAGCGGTGATCGCCGACGGCCCTCCGAGCGAGGTGAAGGGCGACACGGACGTCCAGGAGGCGTATCTCGGAGGTGTCGAGCTTTGAGCCTGCTCGAACTCGACGGCGTCGACGCCTACTACGGCGAGAGCCACATCCTCCGCGACCTCACCATGGAGGTCAACGAGGGTGACATCTGTGCGCTGCTCGGGCGGAACGGGGCCGGCAAGACCACCACGCTTCGGTCGGTCGCCGGCGCGGTTCCACCGGAGGTCCGCGACGGCGAGATCCGCTTTCGCGACGAGGACCTCGTCGGTGAGGACGCAGAGGACGTCATCACGCGCGGCCTCGGGCTCGTCCCCGAGGAGCGCCGCGTGTTCCCGACGCTGACGGTCGAGGAGAACCTCCACCTGGCGGAGGTCTCGCGGAACTTCTCCAACTCCATCGGCCGTAAAATCAAGTCCGACCGGGATCTCCGGACGCTGGAGGAGATCTACAGCGACTTCCCCCGGCTGGACGAGCGCCGCAACCAGAAGGCCGGCACGCTCAGCGGCGGCGAGCAACAGATGCTCGCAATCGCCCGGGCGCTCCGGCAGAACCCGGAGCTGCTGATGCTCGACGAGCCCTACGAGGGACTGGCCCCCCAGATCATCGAGGACGTCGTCGAGGCCGTCCAGCGGATCAACGACGAAGGGGCGACCATCCTCCTCATCGAGCAGAACGCGGCCGCGGCACTCAAGATCGCCGACTACAGCTACATCATCGACCAGGGCGAGGTCGTCTTCAGCGGGAGCGCGGAGGAACTCCGCGAGGACGACGAGGCCCGTCAGCAGTACCTCGGGGTGTGACCGTGAGCACGGATCACAACTCCCCGACGGACGACGTCGACCCCGAGGCGCTCTTAGACCAGCTCGTCGCCGCGGACGTCCTCCGGGAGGAGGCAGACGGCGCGCTGCTCCGGACGGAGGCCTTCGAGGACGAGTTCGACCTCTACGAGCAGACGTACGGCGACGTCGACGAGGAGCGGTTCGTCCGGGCCGTCGCCGCCGCGTTCGACCTCGACCAGTCGACCGCCGCCGAGCGGATCGAGGAACTCGGCGTCACGCGCGAGGAGTTCGTCGCCTACATGGCGCTCTACTCGTTCCTTGACGATCCGCCGTCGACGGAGCCGCTGACGGTCATGGCGCAGATGGTGGCCGACCTCGACGTCGTCTCACCGGTCCCAGACGAGATGCTCGAACTCTCCGACGAGGACTACGAGGCGTTCATCGACGACCACGGCGACGCCGCGGTGTTCGTCTGGCGCACCGGCTGTGACCCCTGCGAGGGGCTCAAAGAGGACCTCCCCGACGTCAGAGCGGCGCTACCCGACTCCGTCGCGGTCGCCGGCGTCGACGGCGATGCCGTCCCGGACCTCCGAGCGGCGTTCGAGGTGACCTCGGCGCCGACGCTGCTCCTGTTCCGCGACGGGTCACTCGCCGAAACAGTCGTCGGCCGCTACGAGGTCCACCACTACCGCGAGTACTTCGACAGGG
>JBDGSA010000001.1:7481-14057 GCA_042217755.1 Haloglomus sp.
GAAACAGTCGTCGGCCGCTACGAGGTCCACCACTACCGCGAGTACTTCGACAGGGTTTACGGCGACGCCGACGAGGACTGAGGCTGGCGCGACCGCTCACCTCGGGAGCCGGTTCTGGTTCCCCGGTTTCGATTCTGGTTCCCCGGTTTCGATTCTGGTTCCAATCCCGTTCCAGTTCTGGTCCCAGTCCCAGTTCCGGTTCTTATCCCGGTTCTGGTCCCGGTTCAGATTCTGGCGCTGGTCCCAGTCCTGATTCTTCGCGTCGGGCACGTCGGCGTCCGACGATCCGTTCTCGCCGCCGGTGAGACTGGCGCCCTCGTCGCCATCCTTGATAGCTCGCCTGTACCACGGCGGGTCCGTGACGGACGCGTTCCCGACGTTCCGGTACCTGATCCGTCGCACGACGTCAACGACCGTTCCGTCCGGAAGCGTCCCCCTGTACGTGATTCGGTAGGAGCGGACCAGGCCTCGCTCGGTCACGTTGGCGACGAGTCGCGCGTTCCTCGCAGCCACGATGTCCTCGTTGTCGTCGACGAAGCCGTCCGACAGCGCGTCCGTCCCGACGACCCGGTACACCGTCGTCCCGTTCACGGTCGTCCGCCCTGTCACCCGCGTTCGGAAGCTCCCGAAGGCCGCCACGATGTCCCGCTCTGCCGTCCCATCGAGCGCCACGACCTCGATCCAGTACTTGCGCGTCCCGGCGTAGCCGAAGGGAGGCATGAACTCGTTGTAGACCGTCTGGTTCCCACGCGTGAGCCGACGGAGGTACGTCTCACCGTCCGACCAGAAGGAGGCGCTCGCCGGCGGTTGGCCGAGGAAGACGGGGCCGCCCGGTCCCGCGGTACTGATCCAGGCGCGGTAGGTCTGGGCCGACGCGCCGGCCTCGAGATACACGTCGAGCCGCGAGTGGAGGGTTCCGTTCGGTGTGACCGCGGTCCGGTTCGAGATGAGGACGAACGAGGTGTTCGTCAGTCGAGCGCCGTGTGCTTGAGAGAGTTCTGTTGCGTCTGTGACCTCCCGTGCGGTGAGGCGCTCCGGCGCGTCGGTCGGGGTCGACTCGGGAACGGGGGCCGGCGTCAACCGGTCGGTGGCCTGGCCGTCTCCCGTGAGCCCGCTACACCCCGCGCTGACGAGCAGGACCGCCAGCAGGAGGGCGCCGACGCGCCCGGTGTGCTGCATGGATGCTGATTGGGCGCCGCGTTCCTAAACCCTCGCCTGGGGGTCTGCTCCGAGCCCTCGCTCTCAGTTAGTGGGTCTAGGGGTATCTTATTTACTACGCGCAGTTCCAGTCACATCCTGCCATGCGTAAACCACTGCTGGCGACCGAGTTCCTCGACCGGGCGCGACGGCACTACGGCGACCAGGAGGCGGTGCTGGCGACCGACGGCACGCGCTACACCTACGACGAACTGGGTGCTCGTGCCGACGGATTCGCCGCCGCCCTCCAGGAACGGGGCATCGAACACGGCGACCGGGTCGCGGTGCTCGACCCGAACACGCACTACCACCTCGAGGCCGCGTACGGCATCTTCCAGGCCGGAGGGATCCACACGCCGCTGAACTACAGACTCACGCCCGACGACTACGAGTACATCCTCAACGACGCTGGCGTGGACGCCATCTACGCCGACTACGACTACGCCGACAAGATCCAGCAGGTCCGCGACGAGGTGCCCACCGAGACGTTCATCACGAACGATCCGGGCGCCGTCGAGGGCGACTGGGAGTCGTTCGACGACGTCATCGAGGGGCTGGGTGGCGACGACTACGAGCGCCCCGAGATGAACGAAGACGAGATCTGTACCATCAACTACACCTCCGGCACCACGGGCGACCCGAAGGGGGTCTCCCGGACGCACCGGTGTGAGACCCTCCACGCGTACCTCGTCTCCAGCCACCAGAACATCTCCGACGACGACGTGTACCTCTGGACGCTCCCGATGTTCCACGCCAACGGCTGGGGGCACATCTTCGCCATCACGGGCGCCGGCGCGCGGCACGTCTGCACGCGCGGCATCGATGCAGAGGAGATCTTCCGGACCGTCCGTGAAGAGGACGTCTCGTACATGTGCGCCGCCCCCACGGTGTTGAACATGCTGCTCGACTACTACGCCGACAACGACGTCGTGACGGTCGGCGACAACGACGTCCGGTGTGCGACCGCCGGCAGCGCGCCGCCCGAGGCCACCATCCGGACCATCGAGGACGAGTTCGACTGGTACATGATGCACGTCTACGGCCTGACGGAGACGGGCCCGCTCATCACCACCAGTGACGCCCGCCGACTGTTCGACGACGACTCCGACGAGCGCTTCTCGGTCAAGAAGCGCCAGGGCCTGGCCTACCTCGGGACAGAGATCCGCGTCGTCGACGAGGACGGCAACGACGTCTCCCGTGACGACGACACCATCGGCGAGGTCGTCGTCAAGGGCAATCAGGTGATGGAGAAGTACTGGAACAAGCCGGAGGCGACCGAGGAGGCCTTCAACGCCCGTGCGGAAGGGTACTTCCACACCGGCGACCTCGCGACCATCGACGAACACGGGATGATCTCTATCCAGGACCGCAAGAAGGACCTCATCATCTCCGGCGGGGAGAACATCTCCTCCATCGAGGTCGAGGACGCCCTCTACGACCACCCCGAGGTCTCCGAGGCCGCCGTCATCCCCGCCCCCTCGGAGCAGTACGGCGAGACGGTGAAGGCGTTCGTCGTCCCGATGAGCGGCGACCCGGACAATCCGGGCGTGACCCCCGACGAACTGAAGGAGTTCACGAAGGAGAACCTCGCCTCCTACAAACGCGTCCGCCGCGTCGAGTTCGTGACGGAGCTCCCGACCACGGCCACCGGGAAGGTCCAGAAGTACGAACTCCGCGAGCGCGAGTGGGAGGACGAAGAGCGGATGGTCGGCCAGGGGTGAGGAGTAAGCGTCACCGCGTTCAGGCGTCCCCGACGTACTTGTCGGAGACGTAGACCACGAGCGCGAGCATCACGCCGAGGCCGAGACCCATCGTGAACACGCCGTAGGCCGCGAGGCCCGTCGCCGTGGGCTGGAAAGTGACGAGCCCGAGGAACGTCACGGGTCGCAGCCCGCGGATGCCGAGCGCGCCGATGAGGAAGCCGGTGAGCCCAGCGATGGAGACGACCACGGCATACAGGAGCAAGATGAGCCGCTTCCCGCCGAGCGTCCGAACCTCGTCGTCGGCTTCCTCCCACGCCTCGTCGCCGGGCACGGCGCCCTCGCGGTTGCCGGCTCTCGCCCCCGCTTCGGCGCCTGCCTCCGGGCCGTCGGTCATGGCTCACAGTCGGTGCCTGCCGAGGATAGGGCTTTTGTCCTCGCTGCGCCAACCCACTGTATGGAAGAGAAGGACCTCCTGCTCACGATACTGGGCGGGACGGCACTGCTGATGTTCGTGACCGGAATCGTGCTCGTGTTGACGTCGACTGGAGCGTAAATATACGAAATAATCTCATTCTCCAGTTGTATCTTTATTTATAGAGTTATTTCGGAAATATCTGGATATTCTGCACGTATCCCCGCGAATCTGGCAGTGGCGAACGACAGGCACAGACGGAGACGAGACAGAGTGGAGGCCCGCTCGGCGTTACTCTTCGTCGACGCGGCGGACGGCCTTCCGGTGTCCCCCGTCGGTCTTGACCTCACCGCCGTCGGCGGCGACCTCCTCATCGCCGCCGTCTGCGGCCAGTTTCTGGGCCTCGAACCACTGGAACTCGCGGCCGAACATCCCGTCGTCCTTGAGGTTCCACGGGTCGGCGTCCTCGACCTCGCGGCCCTCGTACCAGGACTGGACCATGTTCCACGCCCAGATGAGTTGGCCGATGCCGATGATGAACGCGCCGACCGTCGCGATCTGGTGGAGCGTCGTCACCTGCGCGAGCGGGGCGATGGCGCCGTCGAACTGGTAGCTGGCGTACCGGCGCGGCATGCCCAGGTAGCCCAGCACCAGGAACGCGAAGAACGTGATGTTGGTGCCGATCATCGAGAGCCAGAAGTGCCACTTCGCCAGCGTGCGCTGGTACATCCGGCCCGTCACGATGGGGAACCAGTAGTAGAGCGCGCCCATGCCGGCGAAGGCGATCATCCCCATCACGATGTAATGGAAGTGCCCGACGACGTAGTAGGTGTCGTGGAGCACCAGGTCGACGGGGATGGCGGCGAGGAAGACGCCGGTGATGCCGCCGATGATGAAGTTACTGATGAACCCGATGCAGAACAGCATCGGCGCGGTGAGGCGCAGTTTGCCGTTCCACATCGTCGTGATCCAGTTGAAGGTCTTGACCGCGGATGGTATGGCGATCGCCAACGAGACCGCCATGAAGGAGGCCCGGATGCGCGGGTCGATGCCCGTGCTGAACATGTGGTGGGCCCAGACGCCAAAGGAGAGGACGCCGATGGCCAGCGTGGAGTAGACGACGAACTTGAAGCCGAACAGCTTCCGGCCGGAGAACTTCGGCAGGATCCACGACACCAGCCCCATCGGGGGCAGGACGAGGATGTACACCTCGGGGTGGCCGAAGAACCAGAACAGGTGCTGCCAGAGAATAGGCGAGCCCCCCTCGACCGCGAAGAAGGCGGTCCCGAAGTTCCGGTCGAGCAGCAGCATGATGAGCGCGCTCCCCAAAAGCGGGAACGCGAACAGGATGAGCGCGGACTGCGTGAGGATGGTCCACGAGAAGATGTCGAGGTTGGCCCAGTTCACGTCGTCGGCGCGCTCGGTGAAGATGGTCGCGATGAAGTTGATGGCGCCCATCGTCGCGGAGACGCCTGTCAGGTGGAGCCCCAGCAGCATCAGGTCGACGCCGGCGTTGGGCTGCTCTGCTGACAGCGGCGTGTACATCGTCCACGAGGTCTGCGCGGGTGCGATGTCGAGGCCGAGTGGCGCTGTGAAGAAGCCGGCCCAGATGAGGAGCGCGCCCGGCGGCAGCAGCCAGAATGCGATGGCGTTGATGCGCGGGAACGCCATGTCGTCCGCGCCGATCAAAAGCGGGATGAAGTAGTTCGCGAACGCCGCGATGATGGGCGTCCCGAACAGGAACAGCATCGTGATGCCGTGACTCGTCAGCAGGCTGTTGTAGAACTGCGCCTGCATGATGTCGTAGCCCGGCGCCGCGAGTTCGGCCCGCATCAGGAGGACGGCCGCTCCGCCCCAGAAGAAGGCGATGAGTGCGTAGACGCCGTAGAGAATGCCGATGTCCTTGTGGTCGACGGTGGTGAACCACCGGACGATACCCGCGGGCTTCTCCGCGTGCCCGCCGCCGTAGCCCGCTTCGCCGACCGAGCTCGTCCCCCCGAGCGGGGTGTACGAGCGCCAGTCCTCCATGCGGGCCAGGAAGGCGGCCACCGCGACCAGAACGACCCCCATGAGGACGGTCAGCGCGAGCTGTTCTCCTGCCATACACACTCCTGAGGACTGCGCGGTTAGAAAGGTTGCGTTCCCGGTCAGCCGACCGCGCCGTCTCCCGATTCCGCGGACGCAGCTGGCAGGAGGCTCGGACTGGACGTGACCGGGTGAGTCGGAGACGCTCGGTTGCCCGCGAGCCGGAGACGCTCGGTTGCCCGCGGTTCGACTACGCGTGCGATTCGTCGTCGTCAGTTGCCGTGGCCTCGGGTGTCGCCTCGCGCTCCTCGTTGGCTCCGGCCTCCTCGCTGAGTTCGAGTCCCTGCTCGCGGAGTTCGTCCTCGGCCTCAGAGACCGCCTTGCCCGAGATGTACGTCAGGAAAGCCAGCGCGGCGAACGGGACGACGAGGAGGGCCATCTGGATGGCCGTGTCGACCGGGTTCGAGCCGAATGGATTGAACAGCACGAACACGAGAAGAAAGAAGGCGATCATGCCGAGCGGGATGGCGTTGACCACGAGGTCCAGCAGCGTCTCGCGGTCGAACGTTTTCGTCTCCGATTCGCTTGCCATACCGGATGCTTCCCGCAGACGAACTACAACCTTTCCTTTCGCCGCCGACCCCCAACTCAGGCCGGAAAGGCGCCGCCGTTCCCGTCACTCATCGCGGAGACGAGGGCCGCGCCGATGATCGACACGAGGCCGGCGCCGACGACCGAGAACCCGCGGAGCACGATGCCGTCGGCGCGGTCGACCGCCGCCAGCACTGGGTCGACAGCGAGCGGTACCTGCGTGCTCACCATCCACACGCCCGCACCGACGAGGACGACTCCGAGCGCGCCGGCCAGCCGCCACGGGCGATCGGTGTAGCCCGACTCGTGGGTGATGCCGGCGACGCTCGCGACGAACAGCACGAGTCCGCCGACGGCGAGTGGATAGACGCCGAGGAAGACCCCGACCTCGGAGACTGACAGGCCGATCGCGACGACCAGCGGCCACGCACTCGTCCGCGTCGGGCCGTCGTCGGTCCGGTGCCCGGGCCGACTGGGGGTCGGACGTGGCTCCGGGGCGTCGGACGACTCCTCCGACGAATGCTCGTCCATACCCGATGGACGGCCGCGGCGCTCAAATGACCGTCGGTCGCGGGCGAACGAGATGCGCGAGGACTTGGATCGGGGGGTAGATCGGGCCGCGACCGCGCTGGCACACTCGGTCCCTCA
>JBDGSA010000062.1:0-13984 GCA_042217755.1 Haloglomus sp.
CGCCCTCCTGGATGGCGGTCATCAGCTTCTGCTGGGACCGGATGTCCAGGGTGTTCATCTCGTCGATGAACAGGACGCCCTTGTTCGCCTTGTGGATCGCGCCCGCTTCCACGCGGTCGTGGCTGGGCGTCTCCATCCCGCCGGACTGGAACGGGTCGTGGCGGACGTCGCCCAGCAGCGCGCCGGCGTGGGCGCCCGTGGCGTCCTCGAACGGCGCGGTCTGCTGGTCGGCGTTGTTGACCAGCAGGTTCGGGATCATCGCGTCGCTGCCCCGCGAGGAGTAGCGGAACGCGAGGTAGATGACACCCGCCGCCAGGATGCCGAGCAGCAGTTGCCCGGCGATGAGCAGCGAGTAGCCGAACACCACGGCGATGATGATCCACATCAGGAAGGACCGCATCTGGTTCCGCTTGCGGGCCTCCTCCTTGTGTGCCTCGACGATCTGTTCGCCTTTCCCCGCGGGGACCGTCCGGACCTTCGGCTCGTTGCCGTCGTCGGGGTTGTGGTAGACGAGGATGTCCTGGAGGTCCTCCTTCGGCAGCAGTTGTGACATCGCCTTCGCGAGCATCGACTTGCCCGTCCCGGGCGAGCCGATCATCATCACGTGGCGGCGCTGTTTGGCCGCCTTCAGAACGATGTCGCGGGCCTCGTCCTGCCCGATGACCTGGTCGACCAGTCGGTCCGGTACCTCGATGTCGCTCGTCGAGGAGATCTGCAGTCCGCCCAGCAGCCCATCCTCTTCGGACGGGTCGACCTCCGCGCCGGCCTCGACGGTCACGTCGCTCCCGAGGTCCGACCCGTCGGTCACCTCCTCGGACTCGTCGGACTCATCAGCGGGCGCCGGCGGCCCACCCGGGGACTCGCTCTCGTCCCGGTCGAGCGGAACATCCGGGTCGGGGTGCTCCTCTTTGGGCACCTCGCGCTCGGACCCGCGACCGGGGCTCTCGTCCGCGTTGTTGTCGTCGCTCATAGAACCGTTGCTATCACATCTAGCGAGGGGCCTTCAACTGATATACTTTCTCCCCACCCGCACCGCCGTACGCGGTGAAACCGCCCGAAAGCGGCCATCTGACGCGTTCCGGTCGGCCCCGTCGGGCGGACCCGCGATGCTTATCATGAGTGCCATACAACCCCGCGGGAGAGGGCACTCCAGATGAGCGTCACGCGGGGGTTCTACGTCGGCCGGTACCAGCCGTACCACGAGGGGCACCACGCGATGGTCGAGCGCATCGCCGAGGACGTCGACGAACTCGTCCTCGGCATCGGGAGCGCTGACCAGTCACACACGGAACACGACCCGTTCACCGCCGGCGAGCGGGTCATGATGATCACGAAGGCGACCCAGGAGATGGACCTCCTCACCTACGCCGTTCCAATCGAGGACCTCGACCGGAACGCCGTCTGGGTGAGCCACGTCCAGTCGATGAGCCCGAACTTCGACGTCGCCTACTCCAACAACCCGCTGGTCGTCCGCCTGTTCGAGGAAGCCGGCATCGAGGTCCGCGGCTCGGAGATGTACCGCCGTGACGAGTTCCAGGGCACCGAGGTCCGCCAGCGCATCATCGAGGGCGGCGACTGGCAGTCGCTCGTCCCGGACCCCGTCGTCGACGTCATCGACGAGTGCGACGGCGTCGCCCGCCTCCAGGAGGTCGCCGACACGGACGACCCCGGCGACGGAGACAACGGGAACCGAATGGTCTGAGCGTCGGTCCGCGCTCTCGACCCCGACCGAGGGGCGACGCGGCGCCCCCCGCCTGCCGATTTATTATAGCGGAATTAAATTTATTATAGTTACTTTTAGTCATTTAAATACAAGATAAATATAGAAAGTAGGATATAATCCAATTATAGGTCGCGTCGGTCCTGTCGCCCGTCGCGCTCGCGGCGCTCGGCCGGCAGGTCAACCTCGTCGGGTGCGGGCATCCAGAAGTAATCGAAGGCGATGCCGGTCGTCAGCGGCAGCACGACCGTGATACCGATCACGGTCGCGGGACTGCCGAGGTCCGGACCGAGCCCCGCGCCCCCGAGGACGATGGTGAGAATCAACAGGACCAGACTGCCCAGCAGGACAGCGTACAGCGCCGCACCCCAGCGGGTCTTGAGTCGCACCCGAAAAAACCGGGTCAGCAGGGCGGCCGTTCCAGTGTTCACGCCGAGGATGACGAGCAGGCCGACCACGTCGGCGATAGGAATCATTCACACCCCCGTACGGGCGCCGGAGGTATCAGTCTCCCGGCGCGGCCGCCGAGTCGTGCCCTCTGGCATAGCTCAGCGCGGCTACCGAGTCGTGCCTCCCGGCGACGCCGGTCGCGGCCGCCGAGTCGTACCCTCTGGCGACGCCGGTCGCGGCCGTCCGAGGACGTCGCTTCCCAGCTGAACCGGCAGAAGAACCCGTCGCAATGCCCCGTGAACGATGCTATCACGTACTCCTGCGGAGTTACCGTACCTCGGAGCACAGCGAGCGCAGTACCCCGACCGGAACCAGCGGCCGGACCGAACCGGCGACAGTCCTTGTCGTCGAAGACGACCCCGGGACGGCGGAGATTCTGTCCGCCTGGCTGAACACCCGCCACGAGGTCCTCGTCGCCCACGACGGGCGGGCCGCCCTCGACGCGATGTCGGGCGACGTGGACGTGGTCCTGCTGGACCGCCGGAGGCCGCGGCTGAGTGGCGACGACTTCCTCCTCGAACTGAAGGACGCGGGCCGCGACGCCTGGGTCGTCATGGTGACCGCGGTCGACCCAGGACCGGATATCGCCGACGTCCCGTTCGACGACTACCTCACCAGGCCCGTCACGAAGGACGCGGTGCTCGACACCCTCGAGCGGATGCTCCAGTTCTGGCAGGCGGGGCCCGCGGTCTGGAGGTACCACTTGCTGGAGCGACGCCGCGACGTGCTCCGGACGGCGAGGGCCACGACGGGTGAGACGGACTCGGAGACGTTCGAACTGCTGAGCCGGCAGCTGGAGGCGGCGGCCAGGGACGCTGGCACCGGCCTCTCGCGGCTGAAAGGGGAGTACTACGCGACGGACGGGACCCGCCCAGAAGAGAACAGTATCTCGGAGTAGAGCCGCCCGTCGTCACTTCCCGTCCCTCGTCGTCTCTCCGTCGCCCTCCGCCGTCAGCCCCCGAGCAGTTCCCGCGCCCGCTCGATGTCGCCGTCCATCCGCGCCATGAGATCCCAGACGCTCCCCCGGGCCTCGTCGTCGACGGTGGCGAGCACCATCCCCTCGTCGGGCTGGCCGTAGACGATGCCCGCGCCGTCGGGCGCGACCGCGAGCGCGGGCAGCGCCGCCAGGTCCTCCTCGCCGTCGACAACCTCGATGACCGTCGACTGCCCCTCGCCGGCGGTGGCGCGGTCGAGGGCGGCCCGCAACTCCGCCAGCAGGTCGGCGGTCAGGGTGGCCGCGGGGTTGCAGACCGTGACGTGGTGGTCGAACGCGCCCGTGTCGATGGCCTCGCGAACGTCCGCCTCGACCGCCTCGCGTTTCGTCTTGCCGTCGACGAGCGCGATGGCGGGTCGGCTGTGGTCCATGAGAAGGTGGTAGGTGACGATGTCGCCGACGGCGATGAGTGGCGTTCCCGCCTCGCCGAGCAGTTCGCTCGCGTCCGTATAGACGGGGCCGAGCGGGTCCTTGAGTTCGTGCCGGAGTGACTCCGGCAGCGAGAGGACGACGCGCGGCTGGCCCGGGTCCGGAGAGCCCCCGGCGTCGCCGGACGGCCCGTCCGAGCCCCCGCTGTCGGCCATTATCGAACCTTGAGGGCGTACTTGCCCGGCTCGGTCACTTCCATCTCCTGGGCGATCTCGGACTCTTCGGGGTGAGCGATGATGACGTAGCCGGCCCAGTCCTCGGTCAGCGAGGTGGAGCCGCAGTTGGGACACTGCTCTCCGTCAGCGGCCTCGAGCACGCGGTGGCACTCGCGACAGACGAGTCTGTCGGCCATCTAATCACCCGCCTGGCCCTGCTGGGCCCGGCGCCGACGGTCCTGTTCGAGCCACTCGTGCTTGCCCAGCCCCGGCTGCTTTGCGGTCAGACCGATCTTCGAGTCCCGGGGGTTGCGCTCGTCGATGCTCTTTGTGACGATGCGCGCGCGGACGGAGTCGCCGACCGACAGCACCCGGCTGGAGTCGCGAGAGGCGAGTTGCTGGTTGTCCTCGTCGTAGGCGAGGTACTCATCGGAGATCTGCGAGACGTGGAGCAGCCCGTCGACGGGGCCGATGCCGACGAAGGCGCCGAAGTCGACGACCTCGACGACCTCCCCGTCGACGACCTCCTGCATCTCGGGGTCGAAGGTGAGGGCGTCGAACTCGGCCTCGTAGTAGACGCCAGGGCGGTTGGGCAGGACGGCGCCGGTGCCGATGTCGTGGACGTCGATGACGCTGACGACGGAGCCGACGTCCTCGTCCATCCGGCCCTCCAGTTTGTCCTGCAGGAGTCGTTTCACCAGGTCCGAAGAGACGTCCGCGAGATCTTCGGGCGGCACCTCCACGGTGTCCTTGAGACGAACGCGTTTGTACATGTGTTGTGTCGTGTGTGAGTGTTCCGGGTGTGTCGTTGTCGTGTGGCGGTCGAGAGAGTCGCGGCGTCAGGGCTGAGTGAGCGCGAGTTCGTTTCGCCCGCGTAAACCGATTACGGGTACGTCGCGGCCGAGCAGCCGGTCGCGCAGGTCGGCGTCGTTGGTGGCGACGCAGTCGACGACCGGGCCCCCGTCGATGTCGCGCGTGGCCACCTCGACGACGGCGTCGTCGGCGTACTGCTCGCGGTGAGGGACCTGCTCGCACCGGTCGGCGAGGTCGCGCCCGACGCTTGCGGCGACGGCCTCTTCGCCGTTGCCGTCGGCCAGTTTCTCGAGTTCGGCGACGCAGGCCGCCGGAACGACCGGCTCCGGGTCGTCGAGCACTCGCTCGAGTTCCTCGAAGACGCGGACGTCGCACTCGACGGGCATCATGAGCGCGTTGGTGTCGAGCAGGACTCGGGTCATGCGGTCACTGGAGCGTCCCGACGCCGATGAGGCGCCAGCGCGAGCCGACGCGGCGGTTGATGGCGATCTTCGCGCCCTGCTGGGCGCAGACGGGCCGCTTGAGCGCGACCTCGCACTCTTCGTCGCGGGCGCTCGTGACAGAGCCGACGGTCGTGGCGGTCCCGACGGTGAGCATCAGCGGCTCGCCCGTCGAGATGGGTTCGATCTCGTCGGCGTCCTCGCCGACCACGCGGTCGAGGAGATCTACCTCCATCACGAACGAGTTGTGCGTCGGCGGGAGTGATCCCGGCGGCCCGGCGACCTGACCGGCCAGCGCGTCGCCCTTCGTGTAGGAGGGATCCAGCCCGGTGCCGACGCCGATGAGACCGCCCGGCGCGGCTTCCTCGACGGACTGGCTGCCGGCCTGGAGCGAGCGCACGGTGGTCTCGACTGGCCGATACTCGGACTGGCCGTCCTCCTCGACCTCTCGCCCGGGACGGATCTCGAGATCGTCGTCGACGTGGAGGCGACCCTGCGAGAGCGAGCCGCCGACGACCCCGCCCATCAGCTTCTCGGCGGTCGTGCCGGGACGGTTGATGTCGAATGAACGCGCGACCTGCAGGCGGGCGTCCGCGTCCGCGTCGCGGTCGGGCGTGGGAATCTCCGCCTCGATGGCGTCGATGAGCACGTCGATGTTGACGCCCTGCTGTGCGCTTACGGGAACGATCGGCGCGCCCTCGGCGACGGTCCCCTCGATGAACTCCTCGATCTGGCGCTTGTTCTCGACGGCGCTCGCCCGATCACGGACGAGGTCGATCTTGTTCTGCGCGATGACGATGTTGTCGATGCCGATGATGTCGAGCGCCATCAGGTGCTCTTCGGTCTGCGCCTGCGGGACCGGCTCGTTCGCGCCGACGACCAGCACGGCGCCGTCCATGATTGCAGCGCCCGACAGCATCGTCGCCATCAGGGTCTCGTGGCCGGGTGCATCGACGAACGAGACCGTCCGGACGACGTCGGTCTCCTGACTGTCGACCTCCTCTTCCACCGTATAGCACTCGGGCGGGTCGACACCCGGAACTCGGCGGAAGGTGGCGTCGGCGTACCCGAGGCGGATGGAGATGCCGCGTTTCATCTCCTCGGAGTGCTGATCGGTCCACTGCCCCGAGAGCGCCTGCACCAGGGTCGTCTTCCCGTGGTCGACGTGGCCGACCAGGCCGATGTTCACCTCCGGTTGTCGGTGTGTGTTCGACATCAGTAATATACCGGGTATCGTCTCCTGCCGCGTATAAGGCTACCGAAGTGGGGCGTCACACCGCCAGGCTGCCTGCCAGGCGACCGCCGACCAGAGAGACCGTCAGCGGCCGGCCGAACTGGCGCGAACCCCTACAGAAGGTTACATAAACCGGCTTCAGCCAACGCTTTAGGCGATACGTGCCAAGGTAACACGCATGAGCAACGACGCCAGCGCGAGCGAGGATTCCATCCTGGAGTGCGAGGAGTGTCTCCCGCCGGCGGACGCCTTCGCCATCGTCGGCAACGAGACGCGCCTGCACATCCTGGAGGCGCTGTGGGCGGCCGACCGACCCGCGGCGTTCTCCGAGTTGCGGCGATCGGTCGGGATGCGCGACTCCGCACAGTTCAACTACCACCTCTCGAAACTCCGCGGGCAGTTCGTCAACAAGACCGAGGAGGGCTACGAGTTCCGGCAGGCCGGCGAGGCCATCGTCCGCGCGGTGCTCGCGGGGACGTACAACCAGGACCCCGAACTGGAGCCGTTCCCGGTCGACGGCGAGTGTGTCGCCTGTGACGGCGGACTGGAGGCCATCTACGAGGACGAGCACCTCGAGATCCGGTGTGCCGAGTGTGACCGGCCACACGGCGGCTTTCACTTCCCTCCAGGGGGGCTGGAGGACCGAACCCGCGAGGAGGTGCTGTCGGCGTTCAACCAGCGGGCCCGGCACCTCGCCTGTCTCACGGCCGACGGAGTCTGCCCGGACTGCAACGGTCGCGTCGAGACCACCCTGGAGGAGGCGTACGACGATCTCGATGAACTCGACGTGGTAGTGCGCCACGAGTGCCAGCGCTGCGGGAATTCGACGATCTCCTCCATCGGCCTCGCGCTGCTCGACGACGCGGAGATCGTCTCGTTCTACCGTGACCACGGCATCGACCTGAACGCGGTCCGGTTCTGGACGCTCGAGTGGTGTATCACGGACCGCTACACGGAGATCCTCTCTCGTGACCCGTGGCGGCTCCGAGTGACGGTCCCGCTGGGCGACGAGGAGCTTCGCGTCACTGTCGACGGCGACCTCGTCGTCCAGCACACGGAACGCCGCGCCCGCTCGGGCGACGCGGCCACGGACGCCACGACCCCGACGGACGCCGGGGACGCTGACGAGCAGGTCGAACAGGATGCGTGACGTCGTCCGGTGGCTCGCGAGGGCCACGCGCTCGCTGGCGGTCGATGTCGCCGGACGCGAGCGACGCCGAGCGGCACGGAGCCGCCTCCGGACGCTGCTGGTGAACCTGCTGGCCGTCGGATCGATGCTGCTGGTCGCGGCCGTCGCGATCGTGCTTGCCACGCTCGCCGTCGGCGTCGTCCTCACCTACGGAGCCAGCGTGCTCGTCATCGCCGTGAGCTGGGCACTGCTGGTGTCGCTGCTGGCGTTCGCCCCGTTCGCGGCGATGCGGACCGGCGCTGCCGTGTACGTCCGCCTCGGCTGACTCGCCTGCCCGGCGAATCGAGGGACGGACCGGGGAAGAGGGGCGCCCCGCTGCCGTCGGTCCACGTAAGACTCCCGCGCGCATCCGGGGCACGAGACTTATCAATACACACCACACAACCGCCGATATGAGTTCGGAGACCGGGCCGACCGGCGGGAGTATCGATACCGTCGGGACGGAGGACCCCCAAGAGGAAGGGGCGACCGAGACGGCAGGGGACAGCGCCCCCGGCGCGGACGTGTCGGACCTGCCCCTCGCGCCCTATCCCCCGAACCTCGGCAACCCGAAACTGCACGTGCTCCGGCAGGTCCGGGACCCCATCGGCTTCACCGAGCGAGCCGCTGCCGTCCGCGACGTCTACCGGGTGTGGCTGCCGGGGCTGGGCGACCTCACGCAGGTGGCTCACCCGGACCACATGAAGCGGATCCTGCTCACCGAGCGTGGGAAATTCCGGAAGTCGGACGACTTCGGCATCGCCTTCGGCGACGGACTCCTCACCGTGGAGGGCGAGGAGTGGCGGCACCAGCGACAGACGCTCCAGCCCCTGTTCGTCCGTGAGGCCGTCCAGGGGTACGCAGACACGATGGTAGCGCAGGTCGAGCGCCGCGTCGACCGGTGGGAACGCGGCGAGCGTCTCGACCTCCAGGCCGAGATGACTGACCTCACACTGGACGTGCTGTTCGCGGCCATCCTCGGCCGCGAACTCGACGTGGACGGCGACGAGAAGATCAGGCGCTCGGCCGAGGCGCTCCACGACTGGTTTCTGCCCACGTCGTACCCGCTCCCGCGGTGGATGCCAACGCCCGCACGACGGCGGTTCAAGAGGGGCAAGCGGACACTGCAGGCGGAGGCCGACCGGCTGCTCGAGGAGGCGGCCGAGGACCCGCCGAGCGACCCGGCCCAGGCCGAGGACCTGATGCATCTGCTCGTGGGGCTCCGGGAGTCCGGGATGGCCGACTCGGGAATGTTCACCGACGAGGACCTCCGCGACCAGATGGTGACGATTATCTTCGCGGGCCACGACACGACGACGACGTCACTGACGTTCGCGCTGTGGGCGCTCGCCGAGCATCCGGAGATCCGCGAGCGGTTCCACGAAGAGGTGGACGCGCTCGACGGTCCGCCGACCGCGGCGGACGTCGAAGCGGGTCGGCTCGAGTTCACCGACAGGGTCGTCACCGAGACGCTCCGGCTGTTCCCGCCGGTCTACGCGCTCCCCCGCGTCGCCGACCGGGACGTCCAGTTCGAGGGATACCGCGTCCCCGAAGGCGAGCGCATCAACATCCTCGTCCGGCGCATCCAGCGCGACTCGCGCTTCTTCGACGACCCGGAGACGTTCGACCCGGACCGGTGGACCGACGAGTTCCGCCAGGAGCTTCACGACTTCGCGTACGCGCCGTTCGGCGGCGGGCCGCGCATCTGCATCGGCCGGCAGTTCGCGCTGCTGGAGGCGAAACTCTCGCTTGCGACCATCGGACGGAACTACGAACTCTACTATCTCGGCGAGGAGGGCGACCACGACGGACCTCCGCTCTCGCCGCAGATGACGCTCCGGATGAAGCAGGGACAGGAGTTCCTCGTCACCGAGCGGTGACTGACTGGACGACCCCGTTCAGTCCTCCATTTCGTATCGTTTCACTTACAGAAGAAGGGTCCAGTAAATCCGCCTACAGAAATGTAATTCAGATTATCCTTATCGGGGACCGGGCCATACGTGGGAGTGAAGGAAGATGGCAGCCGACTACCCCACCACCCACGGAACGAAGACGGTCGAATCGACCGGTGGCCTCCGGGCACTCCTGGCCGCGCTCGTCGCGCTCGCACTGCGCGCGGCGGTCGCGGTCGGCGCGGTGCTCGCGCTCGCCGCCGTGGCATCCAGCGGCCTCCTCGGTGCGATGCTGGGCGCGATGGCGGTGTTCGCCGCCCCCGTGCTGCTCGCCTGGGTCGTCGTCCGCGCGGTCACGCGCATGTGACGCCCTCGACACACTCGTGTCCCGAAAGACCTGGATACACTCGCATCCATGTCCCGCAGTACCCGGGCGCACTCGCATCCATGTCCCGCAGTACCCGGGCACACTCGCATCCACATCCCGCAGTACTCGGGCACATTCGCATCGCAGTACCGACCCTGGGTTCGGGCCGTATCTGCGCCTGGCGCATCCGCGCCCCGCACACCCGCCCCCGGGAGAACTAACCCGCCCGCGAGCGACCGCCCCGGCATGTCGTTCGACCCCGACCGTGTGGAGACCCTGACGTTCGACTCCTACAGCACCGTCGTCGACGTCGATTCTGCCGAATCCGCGCTCGACAAGCACCTGCCCGACGACGTCCCGACGGCGCAGGTCTCGAACTGCTGGCGAGTGCACTCTCTCATGTACACGCTCGTCGCGAACCACCTCGAGACGTACGACACCTTCTACGAGTACAACCGGCAGGCGCTGACCTACGCCCTGGAGACGTTCGGCGTCGACGCTGCCCCGGAGACCCGCGAACAGATCCTCTCGGTATACATGGATCTCGATGCCTTCGCCGATGTCGAGGAGGGGATGGCCCGTCTGGCCGACGCCTACGACCTCTACATCGTCTCGAACGGCGACCCGGCGATGCTGGACGCGATGGTCCAGGTCGCCGGCATCGAGGAGCACGTCACGGACATCATCAGCGCCGACGAGGTGAAGACGTACAAGCCGGCCGCGGCCCTGTACGAGCACGCCGCCGAGCGCGCGGGGACCGACATCGAGCGCATCGCCCACACCTCTGCCGGCTGGTTCGACGTCCAGGGCGCGGCCCACGCCGGGATGCAGGGCGTCTGGGTCAACCGCGGCGGTGACCCGTGGGTGCGCTTCGATGGAGCGCCGGACCTCGAAGTGACGGACCTCAACGACCTCGCCGACGAACTGGGCGTCTGATACGGTTTAGTGTAACAGTTTACCGGTGCGTCGGCCGACCGGGGCGCCGACGCGCCGGGAACGATTTATACTAAACCGTATGATACGGTTTCGTGTGACAGTTCCCCGGTGTGTCGGCCGACGGGGGCGCCGACGTGCCGGGAGCGATCTACGTAACCCGTCTGATACGGATTGCGCTAACTGTTTACCGTCACGACCGCCCGACAGCGGCCGGTCGATGCGGAAATGACTTAGCGCAATCCGTATGAGGCCTCGAGTGTCGAACTCGGCAGCAGAAGGGGGCCAACCGCACCGTTTATCAGGGACGAGTCGGCCTCTCCTACCATGTCGTTCGACCCCGACCGCGTGGAGACCCTGACGTTCGACTCGTACGGGACGCTCGTGGACGTGACGGCCGTCGAGACCGCGCTCGCGAGCGTCGAGGGCGTGGCCGATCCCGAACCAGTCTCCAACCACTGGCGTGCGCGCTCGCTCATGTACACGATGGTCGCGAACGCTATCGGCGCCTACCGGCCGTTCTACGAATTCAATCGGGCCGCGTTGACCCACGCACTCGCCACGTTCGGCGTCGAGACGACGCCGGCCGAGCGAGATGCCGTCCTCGAGACGTATCACGAACTGGATGTGTTCAACGACGTCCGCGACGGGATGGACCGCCTCGCGGCGGACTACGACCTGTACGTGGTCTCGAACGGGAACCCGGAGATGCTGGATTCGATGGTCGAGACGGCCGACATCGGTGACCTCATCGAGGGCACTATCAGCGCCGACGAGGTGGAGACGTTCAAGCCCGACGCGGAGATCTACCGGCACGCCGCCGCGCGAACGGGAACGCCCATCGATCGCATCGCACACGTCTGTGGCCCCTTCTTCGACGTCTACGGCGCCATGAACGCGGGAATGCAGGGCGTCCGAGTCGCACGGGGCGACACTCCCTGGGACGACTTCGCCGGCCAGCCAGATCTTGAAATCGCGGACTTCCACGACCTCGCAGAAGAGCTTTCCTGACGAGCGTCGCGCGATTCGCTCACTGGCAGTGCAATCTCTGCAGACCACCGGGATGCCGGCTGACCGACATCGAACTGGGGTCGGACGAATCTATCGGGACGACCACCGCCCCAGCCATCTCTACCTCATGCAGTATTATTAAAAATATTCGATATCTTCCAAAAAGATAAAATCACTTGCTATTCAGAACACTCTGCGTTAAAGACGTACTTTCAATTGCTATCGGTACTGCTATCGCTGTAACGTCCGATAGAATCCCTGCAGTTGATATATATCGCGTGCTGCATACAGAGAGTGAGTACAGCAGGTATGCAGTGCACCCTTCTACTGATACTCGACGGGTGTTACAGAAACCATGTACTGTTGGCCACAATCACATTCTAAAGTTCGGACGCTGCTTGTTCCGTCTATCCACTCCCCACAGCCCCCGCATTCGACCCGTACTTTCACTCCTGTTCCCTCCATGACTGCGTCTATTTCTCACGCGACGAGTTAGTTGTTTGTGAGAATCAAGTGACCGGATGATGTCGGGCGAATCCGCTGGCTAACGGTCGAGAGACCATCTATTCACGAGCCGTCGCTCTCACGACCGTATGACTCACGTATAGTCGCTCTCACGACCTCGTAGCTCGCGTTCGGTCGCTCTCACCGAGCACGCGGCACACCTACTGCGGTGCGTTCGCCAGCGCTTCCTCGCGGAGGCGCTCGCCGTCCTCGCTGGAGACGGTGAGGTCGGGGACCGGGACCGGGTTGTTGTCCTCGTCGATGGCGACGAACACGATGTAGCAGTTGGTCGTCAGTTCCTGGCGGCCGCTCCGGAGGTCCTCGCGGTAGACCTGCGTCCGGACCTTCACGCTGGTCTGCCCGGCGTCGTAGACGTAGGCGTCGATGAATGCCGTCTCGCCGACGGGAACGGGCTGTTTGAAGTTCACCTCGTCCATGTGGGCCGTGACGCAGATCTCGCCCGAGAACCGGGCCGCACTCATCGCGCCGGCCTCGTCCATCCACTTCAGGACGTTCCCGCCGTGGGCGGCGCCGAGATTGTTGGCGTGGTTGGGCTGGACCATCCACCGGTTCTGGATACGCGTCTCGAGGAGGTCAGGCACGAATCACCGTTGTGCGGACGAGAGCAAAAGCGCGTGGGGTCCGAGTGCAGCGGCGCGGAATGGTGTCCGAGTGCAGCGGCGCGGAATAGTGTCCGAGTCGCCCTCAGAACTCGTCGTCCGGCGTCGGGATCTCTGCCTCCTCGGGCGGAACGCCGTCGTCCTCGGCGTCGAGGTCGAACGCCTCGCGCACCTCGCGGATGCGGTCGCGGATGTCCGCCGCGAGTTCGAACTCGAGGTTGTCGGCGGCCTCCTGCATCCCCCGCTCGAGGCGTTCGACGAGTTCCCGCGCCTCGTCGGGGTCGTCCGCCTCGTGGCCGCTGACGCCGCCCGTGTCCGTCTTCGCGCCGGGCAGGTTCGTCTCGGCGACCGGCTTGTCGATGGTGGTCGGGGTGTGGCCGTGCTCTTCGTTGAACGCCTGCTGGATCTCTCGGCGGCGCTGGGTCTCCTCGATGGCCGACTCCATCGCGTCCGTGGTCTCGTCGGCGTACAGCACCACCTCGCCGTTGACATTGCGGGCGGCCCGACCCATCGTCTGGACGAGCGTCGTCTCCGAGCGGAGGAATCCCTCCTGGTCGGCGTCGAGGATGGCGACGAGCGACACCTCCGGGATGTCCAGGCCCTCCCGGAGGAGGTTGATGCCGACGAGGACGTCGAATTCGCCGAGGCGCAGGCCCCGGACGAGTTCGTGTCGCTCCAGCGTGTCCGTCTCGTCGTGCATGTACTCGACGTCGACGCCCGCCTCCGCCAGGTACTCGGTGAGGTCCTCGGCCATGCGTTTGGTGAGCGTCGTGACCAGGACGCGCTCGTCGCGGTCGATCCGCTCGTCGATCCGGTCCAGCAGGTCGTCGACCTGGCCCGTCGCGTCCGCCACCTCGACGGCGGGGTCGACCAGGTACGTGGGGCGAACGATCTGTTCGACCACCTGCTCCGAGTGCTCGCGCTCGTAGTCGCCGGGCGTGGCGGAGACGTACAGCGTCCGGTCGGTCCGCTCCTCGAACTCCTCGAAGGTGAGCGGGCGGTTGTCGTAGGCGGTCGGGAGGCGGAAGCCGTTCTCGACCAGCGAGTCCTTGCGGGACTTGTCGCCCTCGTACTGGCCCCGGATCTGCGGGAGCGTCTGGTGGGACTCGTCGATGACAGTGAGAAAATCGTCGGGGAAGTAATCGAGCAGGGTGTAGGGCGCATCCCCGGGGTCACGGTCGGAGAGGTGCACGGAGTAGTTCTCGATGCCGGAGACGTGGCCGGTCTCGCGGAGCATCTCGATATCGAAGGTGG
>JBDGSA010000012.1:0-13838 GCA_042217755.1 Haloglomus sp.
CAGCAAAATCGATGTTACGGTTCATCGGGATGAGCGTACTGTAAATCGTTCCCGGCGCATCGGCGCCCCGGTCGGCCGACGCACCGGTAGACTGTTACACTAAACCGTATCAGTCGCCCTCGCTGGCTCCGGGGTGGTCGACAGTGTCGCCCTCGGTGTCCGTGCCATCGGCTGCTGGCCTCTCGTCTGGCGGCAGGGGGTCGACCTCGGGGTCGCTGATCGCCACGGCCCCGGAGTCGATCGGTTCCGCTGACGCGTCTGGGGCCCCGTCCGGATCCTGGCTGGCCATGACGGCGAAGACACTCTCGAAGAAGCGCTCGATGCTCACGCCGTCACTGGGGCCCAACCCGGCCATGTGGTCGACGGAGAGTTGTCCGCCGCCCATCCGGGCGTGGCCGCCAGCATCCGCCATCGGGATGCCCTCGATGGCCGTCGAGAGCGTCGTGCCGATGTCGACGCTGTCCTCGATGGCCCGGCCCGAGAGGTGGAGCGTCCCGTCGCAGCGGCCGGCGACGACGACAGCCCGGATGCCCTGCAACCGGAGGAGGTGGTCAGCCGCCTGCGCCACCGCATCCGGGCTGGGAATCGTCCCGGCGTAGGTACAGACGAACGCGCCGCGCTGGACCCGCCTCAGTACCGCGCGGGCCTGTACGTCCATCGTCTCCGGCACCACCGGCGGGTTCGCGACTTTCTGGATGGTGTCGGGGTCGGCGCGCGCCGAGCAGTAGGCCGCCGCGTCGAACTCCGCGCCCGTACAGCCCCGCGTGAATCCCGCCGTGTCCGACCGGATACCGTACACAAGCGCCGTCGCGAGCGACTCCGGCACAGCCGGGGCGTCGTCGCCGTTCGAGGCGCCCCCGGTATCGTCCGGGACCGGCCGATTGTCCGCGTCCGGCCGATTGTCCGCGTTCGCCCGGTCGTCGTCCGTGCTGTCGACGTCTTCGGTCCGCCAGCCGAGGTCCTGGAGGTACTCGGCGATGAGGCTCGCGCAGGCGCCGTACTCCGGTCGGACGTCGGTAAACGCGGTCCCCCGGCCGTCGCCCGGGTGATGGTCCACGACGGCGCGGGGCTCGACGTTGCCAGCGCCCGCGAACCCGCGGGGCTCGTTGTGGTCGACCAGCACCACGCCACGGTCCGCGAGATCGCCCGCGTCGCGGAGGCGGGTCACCTCGATGTCCAGTGCCTCGACGAGCGCGCGGTTCTCCTCGTGGCGGATCTCGCCGGGGTAGTAGATGGTCGCTTCCGTTCCGACCGCCGACGCCAGTTCGCGAACCCCGAGCGCACAGGCCAGTGCATCCGGGTCCGGATTCGGGTGGGTCAGAACCGCCACCTCGTCGGCTGTCGACAGCGTACGCTGTAGCTGTCGTCCGGGAGTCCGTGCGGCGCGAATCCGCGCGAACAGGAAGATACCGACCGCGACCGCCACGACGATGCCGCCTCCGACGAGGAGGGATTCGACGCCGAGTGGTGGACCGATAGCACCCGCAGCCGCTACGGTGGCCCCGCCACTCGCGACGCCCATCTTCGCTCTGACTTGTTGGGCGGGGGAAATGAACTTTCCCCTCCGGCTGGAAGTCACCTAAATGGTCGTTTCAGAGCCTGATACATCCAGAAACAGATTCTTCAGTTCCGATTCCGGTACGCTTCGACGGCCGCCCGGTAACCCTCGCGGTACGTGGGGAACCGGAACTCGTAGCCCGAATCGCGGAGGCGATCGTTCGAGCAGCGCTTGCTCGTCAGGATCCGGCGCCGAGCAGTCCTGGATAGGTCCGGATCGTCCAGCCGCTCGGCCTTGCTCTGCTTTGACGGGCGCTCGACGCCACACTCGTCGGCCAGCCAGTCGGCGAACGCGTGCTTGTCGACGGGCTCGTCGTCGACGACGAGGAGCACCCTCTCGGCCGTCTCCTCGAGCAGGAACCGGACGGCCCCGGCCGCGTCATCGCGGTGAACCATGTTCAGGTAGCCCGCGGTCACTGGGCCCTCGAGATAGCGCTCCAGCCGGTAGCGGTCGGGCCCGTACAGTCCGGCCAGCCGGGCGACGCGACCCGCCATGCCGTGCTCGGCCGCGACCTCTCTCGCGACGCGTTCGGCCTCGGCCAGCACGCGCGTCTTCTCCGTCGTCGGCTCGATGGGCGTCGTCTCGTCGACCCAGTCGCCGTCGTGGTCGCCGTAGACCCCCGTGCTCGAGGTGTAGACGAGCTGCTCGGGCGGGTCGTTCCGGGCTCCGAACGCCTCGATAGCGGTCTGGAGCCCCTCGACGTAGACCTGGCGAGCCGCTTCAGCGCCCCGGCCGCCGGAACTGGCGGCGAACACCAGTGCGTCCGCGTCCGGGACAGTGGCGAGGGCGTCCGCGTCGGTCACGTCCGCTCGGACGGCCGTCGCTCCAGTCGCCTCGACGGCTGCCACGCCGTCTGCCGAGCGCCGCACCCCTACAACATCGTGAGCCGGCTGGAGCTGTCGGGCGAGTTCGAGCCCGACGTAGCCACAGCCGAGAATGCAGACGCGCACGTCAGGGGCCCCGCTCCTGAATGGTCGCGTGGAGCAGCGCGAACTCCCGGAGCGTCATCGAAAAGCGCCCCTCCACCTTGGACTGGATCTCGCGGGCCTCCAGCGCGCCGCCGGTCTCGGCTTCCAGCGCCTCCACGTCCAGCACGGCGTTCGTCATCCCCATCAGCAGCGCGTCGCGGTCGAGTTCGACCGCCGTGTCCGGGTCGATATCGGCCTCGAGTGCGAGCAGGGCCGCGGCCTCCGTGTGGTCGAGTTCCGGCGACTCCCCCTCGACGAGCGCGCGGAGTGTCGCCTCTTCGAGGCCGCTCTCGGCGGCCGCCGACTCGATGCCACGGGCCTCGACGATCGCAATCAGCTCCGACTCGTACCGCTCGTACAGTTCGTCGGATCCCAGGTCCCCGGGATCGGCGACGAGTTCGTGGAACATGTCGCTCCGTACGGCCCGGGGGGATAAGTGTCGCTGGGTCACGAGTCGGCCTCCGCACCGGATCGCAGTGTCGGGCGCGTGCCGGTGCCCCGTTCGTCCGGCCCTGGCCAGGGGGACGGCGTCGGCCAGCCGGTTCGCTCGTCGGCGTTGCCATCGACGTCGCCGACGCCCTGGCCGCCGGGCGGGACCGCCACGAGTACCGCGGTCTCGATGTCGAACGTGACACGGGTCGCTCGCCCCAGTCGCTCGGAGTCGCCGTCGCCATCGACGTCCAGCCGGACGACCTGCCCGTCCCGCTCGTACGTCAGCGCCGGGCCCGGGCGACCGCGACCACGGGCGCGAACGACCAGCGACGGATGGACGCCGCGGACCCGGACGTGCCAGACGTTGACGGTCGCGTACCAGGGCTGGACCGGCGGAAGAACCGGAAGTCCGGCCAGAATAGCCTGTGTGTCGCCGCTGTAGACGCGCTTCCGGGCGGCCGCTCCAGCACGCTCGGCGGTCGTCTTCGACGCCTCGGTGGCGCCGGCGTCGAGAAGCGCGCGTGCGAGCCGACCGGTCCGCGTAGCTGGTCGTCGCGGAACGTGCCCGGCGGAGCGACGGAGCGCCCGCCGGAGCTCGTTCCGGAGGACAAGTTCGAGCCGGTCGGCAGTCGAGGCCGGAATAACCTCCCGGTCGACCGCCTCCTCGGCGACGGCGCGCGCCGCGGAGCCGTTGGTGAGTGCCAGTGCCCGATCAGCCGGCGTCTCCCACTGCGAAAGTGCCGCCGAGACCAGTGTCTGTCGGCGACCGCGCCCCTCGATGCCTTCCCGACGGAGACGGGTTTCGATCCGTGCACGGAGGTCCTCGTTCGAGGTGACCACGGCTCGCCGCAGCTGACCACGGGCGGCGACGAAGGTCTCGTTCCGGTCGCCCGTCGCGTTCTGGATCCCGGCGGCGTGCAACGTCCGCGCGGCCGTCGGTAGCGGAACCCCCTCGCGACTCCCCCGGACGGCCGAAGCGACGTCGTCGAACGGGAGGGTGAACACGTTCAGGTTCCGAGCGGCGAGCGGACGGACGGTTCCGCCGCCGCGGAGTCCGACCTCGGCTCGCGAGACGTCGGTCAAGGCGAGCCGGTTCGGTGTCGCGTCCGGCACGAGGCGAACACCGCCCTGACGACGCGCTCCCCGACCGAGCGCCCGGGCTGTCACGTTCGCCGAAACGGCGCGGAGTCGCTCAATGCGCGACAGCGAGGGGATACCGCGCGAGACGAGCGACTCGTTCAGACGGTTGCGCGCGCGCTTTCCGCGTTCGGCTCTGGCGTCGAGCCGAGCGATAACCCCATCGAGATAGGCCGCACGAGCGGCCACGCGTGCCCGGTCTGCGACACCATCGTACGCCTGCGGCGGGTCGAGCAGTGCCCGGCGGCGATGGCGCAGCGCGGCGGCGAGGTCGGCAGCAGGCGTCGCCGCGAGCGTCCCGAGGTCGCGGCGTGAAGAACGTACCGAGATGTTGCGCACGCGACGATGGAGTGACGCCAGGTCGCGTTCGACCCACTTCGTTAGCGCCGGCGGACGGCGTCCTCGGACGAGGACGGCAGTCGTATTCACCGCTCCAGCGACGGCCCGTTTCGCCAGCGTGTCGTACCCGCCCCGATCCGCGACTAGCGCCTCGGTCGCCCGTGCGGTCGTGCCGGCGAGGTTCGGCCCGTCCAGAGCGCCGCCGCGTTCGTGGACCGGATCGACGGGTCGCCGCGGTACGGCGCCGTTCGGGCGCGCGTGCTGGCCGAGCAACGCAATCGCCGCCCAGTACTCCGTCGTGGTCCGCCGTCGGGTTGTGACCGTCCGGTCATCGTCGTCGCGCCAGCGGCGGACGACCGTCTCGCGGACGACGACGCGCCGACGTGCGTCGGAGAGGGTGTGCCAGCCGGCTGGCGCCTTCGGGAAGCTGGTTGTCCCGACGCTGTCGGCGACGGGTCGGGTATGTCGCTCGGCGCGGTGTTTGCGATCGACGAGACGCCAGTTCCCGCTCGATTCGGGGCGACGGCGGCCGTCGCGACTCGTTTCGATTCGCCGTGTATGCGTCGCCAGCCTGGCGTCGATGGTGTAGGCGTCCCGGAGCACGCGGGTGAGGTTGGGCTCGCCCCGTGCTGGCCGTCTGTGGAGCCCGGCGAGCGCGGCGTCGGCACTCTGACCGACATCGACGGTGACCGGGTCACGCTCGAACGGTCTGGACGTCGGAGTAGCCGGTTCGGTCGCGCTCGACAGAACCTGCCGGAGCAGATCCATCGCCCGTGCTTCGTTGGGTTTGCGGGATTGCTTGGCACCTTCGAATCCAAGATTGAGGGCGTCCTTGCCGAGCGTCCGCGTGGCGGTGGCTCGCAATCCGTCGACCCATCCCGGATCGCGTGTGCCGAAGGTCCGGGCCTGGGCGTCGTATACAGCAGCGTCGGTCGCGAGCGCGAGGTGGTGATTTCCGAGGACGTTGGCAATAGGTGCGCCGGCCCACTGGGCCGTGCCGCGTCCGTACGCGAGGAGATACGTACCCAGTGTCAGCCGCGCGCCAGCACTCTCCGGCGAGAGCGTTCGGATGTCCAGACGACGCTCGTATCGGGTCGTCCGGTCGTGGAGTGCCAGCACCGGTGTTGCGACCGACAGCGTCGGGGTGACCGTCTCTCGTGTCAGCACACGCCCGTCGCGAGAGGCGCGGACCGAGACGTTCCGCAATCGGACCCGAATGCGGGTACCATTCGGCCCCGTTCGCCGGAGGTCGACCCGCTCGATGGCTCGTCGAACGTCGGTCGTTTCGGCGTCTGCAATCGGCGGGAGCGTGGCACGTGCCTGAACCGATCCATCCCTGACTCGCACGGTATCGAGCGTCGCGTGCGCGGCCAGATAGATGCGGAGGCGAAGCGCGTCGCGGAACGGCCGCGTGTCATTCAACGCCCGTCCGACCGTAGTGTTCGCCGGCGTCACCACTGGATCGGCCGCGGCTTTCCGGGCGGCCCGCCGCACGGCGCTTCGGAGCGCCGGCACCGCGGCGGCGCCCGCCCGCTCCAGTGCGGCTTCCGTGGACGGTTCCTGTACCACTGGTGCCGCCCCGAGAGAGGCGTGGAACGCGGTGCTCGTCACGAGCAACACGACGCCGACGAGCGCGAACGGAACCCGGGCACGATTCCGCCCGCGAAGCGTCCGCACCACGCCAGAGGGACCTCGCTCGCTCACCACGTCGCCACCACCACCTTCACCTCGTCGATACGGATTGCCGCTGCTGCCGCGGTCGGAGTGTCGAACCGGGCCCGGAGGTTCTGCTCGTATCGGCGGGCTAGCGCGGCGGCCAGTCGCGCGTTCGCCCGTCGGGGTTCAACCGCCTGGAGCGGACTGTCGACGGTCGTCCCGAGAATCGTTGCAGTCCGGCGGTAGCGCTGCCGGAGTAGGGCGTCTACTGGATAGTCACCGCGAAGTGCCAGGCGGGTTTCCGCGGGAGGATACCAGCCCGCGACGGTGGTGCGAGCGAGAAGGCGCGCGACGCCCGCGTACCCCGACCGTTCGGCCGCCCGAACCGCACGCTTTCGCACCGACTGAAAGCGGCTCGGGACCGTCATCGTCGCGGCCGCGACCTGTGCCGCTGACGGCGGCCGGGAACCCGCGCTCGCGACGCCACGAGTCGGCGCACCCGGGTACGGAGTCCATACGGCACTGACGCGGGTTCGACCACCCGTCGCGAGAGTAGCGTTCTGTATCGCCGTCGTGACTGCCCGCTCGTACCCGTCGCTGGCCGCCGAGAGCGGTCGCTCCTCCAGTGTTGCGTTCTCGACAGCCGCTTCGGCGAGGAGTTCGGCGTAGCTCCCGTGTGCGACCCGCATCCGCTCCGCTCGATTGGTTCCCGCGGCATCCGGTCGTGTCTTGGTCGAGTCGACGCGGCTCGTATCGAGGGTGTAGGTGACCGACGTGGTGCCCGCCGCGAGCGTCTCGACGGTGGCCGCCGGATCAGGCCGCGACGGCTCTGTGTCGGGAGAGCCGACAGGAAGCGCGAGCGTTCCAACAGCCGCCGAAATCAGCAGCAGAGAGAGGCTCACGTCGACGACGGTGCTGATGGCGCGGTCGGATCCGTCTCGAGCGGCTCGGCCCACAGTCACCACACTACCACCCGGAGCCGACCGACGGCAGTCCGAGCCTCGCTGACGGCGACGGCCACGCGACGAGCAGCGCGGTCCGAGGCGGCCGTCGGGGGCGATGGACCGACGCGCCAGCGGCGCTCGCTCGCCGCGAGCGTGAGATTCAGTCGATGGCCGTCTGGCCCGTTCGCGACCGCGCTCGAGAGTCGCTCCGGGTCGACGACGCCGGTCGGGCCGCTGGCCGCTCCGGCCACGGCGTCGAGTGCCATCGGAGCCAGGACAGACGCCGTCGGCTCTGGGACGACGCCGTGGAGTGCGCCGACGTACAGCCCGAGGCCGAGCGTCACCGCGAAGACGGCGGCCAGTGCGGCTAGCGGCTCCACCTGTCCCCGATCGTGCAGGGAGGACCGTTCTCCTCGTGGATCGGACGCTCCGGTGGCTGTTCCATCGGCCGGCGTCGTACCAATCGTCGTTGTTCCGTCGACCGCTGGAGTCGACGCCTCAGCCGACGAGCGTGACATTGATGCCCTCCCAGGCGACGCGGCGAACGAGCAACTGTTCGGGTGCGGGACGCCACGCGGGGTCATGCCGGCGGAGGCTCGCCGCCCGGGCTACCAGCGTCGCCGGTGAATCGAAGACGCGGGCGGGCGGGTCACCAGTCAGGACCGCGCGCAGTCGCGTTGCGTCCGGTGGGACCGGCGTCACCGGAGCGTAGGCGAATGACGCTCTGGCGGGGCCGCCGTCGGTCCGGAGCGCGACGCCAGCCGGACCGACTCGTATCGCCTCGGCGTCGAGCGGGTGTCCGGCGGTCGTCGGGTGTGGACTCGACGCGACCGCGTCGACGGTCCGGGCCACGGGAGCCGGATCGGGTGGTGCTGCTGTCGGCAATCCAGTCACCGTTCCCACGAGTGCGACACTGACAGTCGCCAGGCCGAGCCAGACGTACCACGCGTCCGCAGGTGTTCCGAGCACGGGGTGGTTGGTCCCGTTCCGGTACTTGAACCTTCGTGGCAGACCGCCCTCGCTGAACCCCTCGTTCGACGACTGACACGCCCGAACGCCGTCGTGGACCCGACGTGTCGCCAAGTTTTTGCGAACTTGCCCACAAGCCGGCGGCATGCTCACCGTCCGGGCGCCGGCCACGAGTGCGAACCTCGGCAGCGGTTTCGACGTGTTCGGGGTCGCCCTCGAGCGCCCGGCGGACGTCGTCCGGGTCGAGAAGGCCGACCGAACCACCATCGACGTGACCGGCGTCGGCTCGCAGTATATCCCCGAGGACCCGGAGAAGAACACCGTCGGCGCGGTCGCGGAGGAACTCGACGCCCCGGCCCACATCCAGATCGACAAGGGCGTCCGGCCGGCATCGGGGCTCGGCTCCTCGGCGGCGAGCGCTGCGGCCGCCGCGGTCGCCCTCAACGAGCTGTACGACCGTGGGCTCTCCCGTGAGGAACTCGTCCCCATCGCGGCCGAGGGCGAGGCCGTCGTTTCGGGGACGGCCCACGCCGACAACGTCGCGCCCTCCATCATGGGCGGGTTCACCATCGCCCGCGAGGACGGCGTCACCGCGATCGACGCCTCCATCCCGCTCGTGGCTGTGCTCCCCGAGATTGTCGTCTCCACCCGCGACGCCCGTCGCGTCGTCCCCGAGACGGCCACCGTCGAACAACTGGTCGAGACGGTAGCTAACGCGGCCACGCTGACGGCCGGCATGGCCCGCGACGACCCCTCGCTTGTCGGCCGAGGGATGAGCGATTCCGTAGTTACGCCCGCCCGCGCGGAACTCATCGACGGCTACAACGAGGTCTGCACCGCGGCGATGGCGGCCGGCGCCTGCGGCGTCACCATCTCCGGTGCCGGCCCAACTGTCATCGCCGCCTGTGAGACCCGCGATCGTCGCGAGGTCGCTAACGCGATGCTCGACGCCTTCGAGGACCGCAGCACGGAGGCCCGCGCCTACCAGACCCGTGTCAGCCGAGGAGCAGAGATGTTCGAATCATAATCCGAGAGGTAGGCGGATTATACAGTAATTCCACGGATATATCTCAGAGAAGATCCGACGGATCGCTGTTCCCCGAGCGGGAAACAGACACGGCTCGGTGACACAGCCCGGTGACACAGATTGCTGACCCGACCGGAGATGCTGGTGGACGTCGCCCGGTGACACGGACAACAGACACCACCCGGTGACACGGACAACAGACACCACCCGGTGACACGGACAACAGGAGTCGGCCAGTGACGCAGAATCCTTTTCCTGCATACGCGCGAGCGAAGCGAGCGCGTTTCACCGCCACGGAGGTCGCCGGAGGCGACCGGAGTGGTGGTTTTTTTGGTGCAGATTTTTTGCGGGAGTGGTGCCCACAGCGGCGCGCTTTGCGCGCCGCGAGGACACCCGACCGCAAAAAAGGTGCTAGAAGATATTCGCCTGCTGATACACCGAGATGCCGTCGCTCGTGATCTCGTAGGGTTTGGTCTCGCGGGAGTGGTTCGCGTTCCGGATCTTCTGGATCTCGACGGCGAGTCGGGTCTCGCGGAACTCCGAGCGAACGTACTGGAGGACGAAGACGCCGTCCGTGAGGTACTCGATGATGCCGTGACGGGAGGCGTAGGGGTTGTCCTGGTCGGCCTCGGAGGTGACCATCGTGGTGACGCCGGCGCTCTTGAGCGCCTTGGTGAAGTCGAAGACCTCCGTCCGGCGGTCGGGCTGGTTGTCGTACATCATCTCGAGCAGCGAGACCGAGTCCAGGACGAGGCGCTCGGCCTCGAACTCGTCGATGAGGCGGGGCAGGTCACCCCGGATGGAGGCCAGCGAGTTGGCCATCTCGACCGGGTCGAGGTCGATGATGGCGAGCTGGTCGTCATCGATGTACTCGTCGAACGGCCAGCCCTTCTCCGTTGCCGCCTCGATGATGGCCTCGCGGGACTCCTCGAGCGTGATGTACACGGTCTGCTCGCCCTGCTCGAGGCCCTGCTGGAGGAACTGGAGGCCGAAGGTCGTCTTCCCGGTTCCGGCCGACCCGATGACGACGAGAAGCGACCGATCCGGAACGCCGCCCTGGATCATCTCGTCGAGTCCCTCGATGCCGATGTCGATGCGGGGGATGGCAGATTCGAAGTCCTCGTCGAACCCGGTGGAGGACTCGCCGTCGAACGCCGAAGCGAAGTCCTCCTCGAACAGTTCCTCACCGTCGCTGCTGCTGGGCGCGCTGCCCCCCATCCCACTGGCGTCTTCGTCGAAGGGGGCTTCCTCGTCGAGGCCATCCTCGAACCAGTCGTCGTCGCTCTCGTCGCTCACGGTCCCACCTCCCCGTCAGCCCGCACGTTCATGGCGGGTGTTTAGATATCGTGACGCATTAACCTTGCCCGCCAGATGCGGTGGCCAGCGTGCCGTGATTCCGTCGCTGCGGCGCGCTGCTCTCGCCGGGTTCTTGACGGCGGGGGGCGAATCCTCCGACGATGCATCTCGGCATCGTGGCCCAGCGCAACAATCCGCGGGCGGTGGAACTCGCCGAGCGCATCCGGGGGTCCGTCCCGGAGGCGAGCGTCGCGCTCGACGAGACGACCGCCGAGGTCGTCGACGAGCCCGACATCGGTGTTCCCGTCGACCGGATGTCAGAGTGCGACCTCGTCGTGAGCATCGGGGGCGACGGAACGTTCCTCTTTGCCGCCCGGGGCGCCGACACGACGCCGATGATGGGCGTCAACCTCGGAGAGGTCGGGTTCCTCAACGCGGTGCCGCCGGCGGAGGCCGTCGACGCGGTCCGTGGCGTCGTCTCCGAAATCCGTGGCCGCGGTGAGCCCTCGGTCGACGAGCTTCCACGGGTCGTCGCCGAGACCGAGGACTGGGTGCTCTCGCCGGCGCTCAACGAGGTCGCGGTGCTTGGCCCACAGCGCGGCCGGGCGAACGGCGTCGGCGTCGAGATCCGCGTCGATGGGTCGCTGTACGCCGGGAGTCGCGCCGACGGAGCGCTCGTTGCGACGCCTGCGGGGAGCACGGCGTACAATCTCAGCGAGGGCGGGCCGCTCGTGCATCCTGGCACGGACGCGCTCGTTCTCACGGAGATGTGCGCCCGGTCGCCGATGCCGTCGCTGGTCCTCGGGCCGGACAGCGAGGTGACCATCCGGGTCGAGGAAGCAAACAGCGCGGTCGTGGTCGCCGACGGCCGTCGGTCGGAGACGGTGACGCCTCCCGTTCAGATCACCGTTCGGCGGGCCGACGAACCGCTCCGCATCGCAGGGCCGCCGCTGGATTTCTTCGCGGCGCTCGGCAAACTCGACTAGACGCGTCGACACCCGTCCACGGAATAGAATCTCTGCCCGCGTCCGACCGCGGAAACCACCGGACTGGACCGTTGCGAGGTGGTTCCGGTGTCGTAAGTGCTAACAGCGTCGCGGCCCTCTACCGATACAATGAGTGAGCAACTCCCGGACGTGCAGGCGTCGCGTCCGGAAGTGAGCGTGGGCCTGAACCGCGTCGGTGTCACGGGTGTCGAGAAGCTGGTGAAACTCGACCGCGACGAACGCCGACCGATCGTTCTGATGGCGGAGTTCGAGGTGTACGTCGACCTGCCAAAGTGGCGCAAGGGCATCGACATGAGCCGGAACATGGAGGTCGTCGACGAGATAATCGAGGAGTCTCTCGAGGACCACCACGTCCGCATCGAGGACCTCTGTGGCGACGTGGCCGAGCGCCTGCTGAAGAAGCACGACTACACCTCGCGCGCGGAGGTCGAGATGGACGCCGAGTACGTCCAGCGCGAGGACACCCCGGAGAGCGAGCGGCCAACCCAGTTCACCGCTGACATCCACGCCGCCGCCACCGCCAACGGCGACGGCACCCACGAGGAGGTCGGGACCACGGTGACGGGGATGACGGTCTGTCCCTGCTCGCAGGGGATGAGCGAGGCCCGGGCCCGCGAGACGCTCCGACAACTCGACGTCGAGGAGGAGGTCGTCGAGGAGTTCCTGGACGAGGTACCCCAGCCGGGGCATTCCCAGCGGGGCCACGCCACGCTCAAGGTGCGCAGCGAGGGGTCTCCCGACGTCAACCTGGAGGACCTCATCAACGTCGCTCGTGACTCCATGTCCGCCCGCATCTACAACATGGCAAAGCGCCCCGACGAGGACCACATGACCTACCACTCGCACGCGAACGCGAAGTTCGTGGAGGACTGCGTCCGGGCGCTCGCTGAGGGCACGGTCGAGCGCTTCGACCTGCCCGACGAGGCCATCATCACGATGAAACAGTCCAACGACGAGTCCATCCACCAGCACAACGCACACGCAGAGCGCGTCGCGCAGTTCGGCACGCTGAAGCAGGAGGTCAACGGCACCGCCGAACAGGACTAGTAGTTCTCACAGAGGCATTCCGAGTCCGTCACGAAACGCCCGCCCGGGCAGTGATGCGGGCGCGAAACGCTGGCCGCTTATTTCCCAAAACGAGTAAATTAGTTACTAATTGACATTATAATTATACAATAGGGATTTCTATCAGGTCGTTGTTGAAATTTCTAGAATGTCGGGTGCTGGATGCGCCGGCTCGCGAGCAACGTGAACGGGGGCGGTCTAGAACGCCTCGTCCTCGTAGATCCAGCCCGCGGCCGACTGCTCCCAATCAATCAGTTCCTCGTCGTCGAAGAAGAGCGCGATTTCGCGCTCGTTCGCGCCCTCGTCCTCGTGGTCGGAGCCGTGGATGACGTTCTGTCCGAGGTCCAGCCCGAGATCGCCGCGGATGGTACCGGGGTCGGCCTCGGCGGGGTCGGTGTCGCCCATCATCCGGCGGACCTGTCGGGTGGCGTCGGCGCCCTCCCAGACCATCGCGAACACCGGCGCGGCGGTGATGAACTCCACGAGATCGTCGAAGAACGGCTTGTCCTCGTGCTCCGCGTAGTGCTCTTCGGCGAGATCCCGATCGATCTGCATGAACTTCGCGCCGACCAGCTTCAGTCCGCGGTCCTCGAGCCGGGAGACGACCTCGCCGATGAGGCCGCGCTGGACGCCGTCGGGCTTGACCATCACGAAGGTGCGCTCGTCGTGGTGGCTCATCCGTGTTCCTCGACCTCTTCGACCTCCTCGGTCTCGGCCCCGCGGTCCTGATCGTCGGCTTCGCCCGCGTCCTCGACGCCATCAGCCTCCTCGCCGCCGCCGGCGTCGACGACCGGTTCCTCGTCCTCGCCACCCGCGTCGGGGTCGGCGACGGAGTCGTCCGTCTCGTCGGCGGTCCCGTCGTCGACTTCCGCGTCGGGTTCGGGCTCGTCCATCTCGGTCTCGCCCTCGGCGGCCTCGAGATCGGACGCGTCGGCCTCTACCTCGCCGGCCTCGGCTTCGGCCGGGCTCTCCGTTTCTGTTTCCGTCTCCGTCTCTGTTTCCGTCTCGGGTGTCTCCTCGGCGGTCGACTCGGGCTCGGACGCGGCCGTCTCTTCGCGGGCGGCCGTCTCGGCCGCACGGTTGGCCTCGGCGGCCTGGCGACCGGCCTCAGTCCAGCCGACGTTCCGGGGCTCGCGCCCGAGTTCGGCCGACCGCTCGCACTTGGTCGAGCAGAAGTGTTCGGTGGTGCCGTCCACGCGGACGAACATCGTACCCGTACCGGGCTCGATGTCGTCCCCGCAGAAGTCACACTCGCGCGTTCGTACCATTATTGGCCTCCGATGGAGTCTGCTTCGCGGGCGGTCTCGCGCAGCTGGACGACGTCCCCGACCCGGACGGGCCCGAGGACGTTTCGCGTGATGATGCGGCCCTGGTTCGACCCCTCCCGGATGCGGCACTTGACCTGCATGGCCTCGCCGTGCATCCCGGTCTTGCCGACGA
>JBDGSA010000180.1:0-13804 GCA_042217755.1 Haloglomus sp.
GACACAGTTTCCCTTCCCTGCGTCCTCGTGTGTGACACTTTCTATGACGCCCTCGAACCGGGATGTCCGGTCGCAGTACTCCTCGTACGCTTTGCCGTATCGTTGGCGGAGCCACGGGTCCTCGGCGAGCGGCATCGAGACAAACCAAACGGTTACCGCTGCACCAACCAGCACCACGGACGGCGAGGCACTCGCTAACGCAATCCTGCCAGTGATGCACAACAGGGAGACTGGGGGTTGCGAGTGTACCGGTAGAATCCCTCTGTTCGCAGTTGTCCTTCCATCCCACTACTCTCCTCGACACCCAGATCGAAGGTGGCGGCGAGGAACCCGACGGCGCCAGCGACGGCAAGGAGACCATCAATATGCCTTCGATCATCGCCAGTGGAAGTGGTCGTTGAGGTGGGTGCTTCGGTCGTCGTACGCCGGGGAGAGTTCAACAGTGGCGTGGTCAACGCCGTGATGGGCAAGTTCATCGTGGACGCGCCGGGACACGTCTTCGGCCTCGGCCATCGTCTCCACGTCGGTCTCGAGGTGAGTGGTGGCCACGGTGATCTGGCTGCAGATCTGCCACGCGTGGAGGTCATCGACGCTCTCGACACCCGCGACGCCGAGGAGGTGGGTTCGGATTTCGTCGGTGTCGAACGGCGTCCGGTGGAAGAAGATGGCCCCGCTCCCACGGAGCACCTTCACCGCCGACCACGTCACGACAACGGCAACAAGTGCAGCCGTGATGGGGTCGACGATTCGTATGCCGGTCACCTCGACGACGACCGTCGAGACGATGACGGCAATCGAGCCGCCGGCGTCGCCGAGCAGGTGGTAGAATGCGCCGCGTTCGTTGAGGCTCATCTTCCCGCCCTGCAGGACGTACACCGACCCGACGTTGACGAGCAGACCACCGAACGCGATCGCCAGGGTTGGCCCCGTTCCGATCTCGATGGGGTTGAGGAACCGCTGGTAGGACTTCCAGAGGATGAACCCGACCATCGGCAGTAGCAGGATGCCATTAAGAAACGCCGCCGTCGGTTCCAGTCGGTGGAGGCCGTACGACCACTCGTCACCGTCACCGTAGTGGTCAGCCACATATGCGGCGGCGAACGCCATCACGTATGCCAGCGCGTCGAACAGCATGTGGAAGGCGTCGCTCAGCAGCGCGACCGACCCGAACAGCAGGCCGCCGGCGAGTTCGGCGAGGAATCCGAGGAGATTGGTGACGGAGACGGCGGCCAGTTTCCGACTGCTCGTCGATGATTCACCGTGGCTGTGGCTATGCCCGTCGTCTGAACCGTCACGAGCGTGTCTCGACTCGTGTTCGCTCATCCTGCCTCTGTATGGAACGCCCGTTTTTATTAAAATAACTGCTAATATTGGCCATAAATTGCCTATTTTATAACAATTAAATTGTCTTTAGTTAATAACAAGCTCGACGGCACACGACAACACGCAGAGGTGGATTATTCTGTAGCCACAAGGCCGTTCGAAGAGGGGTTTCCTCCCGGCTCCGAAGCTCCGGTCCTCTCGAAGCCCCCACCCCCCCTCGACGTCCTCTCTATGAACTCGTCGGTGCTTGTACAGCCAGATAGATGGGGCAGCGAGCGTTTGATCTGTAGTGTTCCAAACGCGTAGAGCAACCGGGCCCGACCGGCTCCATTCCGTATAGCGATATACGATTTACGAGTCGGCGACGCGACGAATAGCCCTCTCCAGACGTGAGATGTATCCGATAATTTACTGCCGGAGCGAGTAGATGTTCGCCTCGTAGACCTCGCGGACGCGGTCGCCCCAGTTGTGCGTGTAGGTGTCGATGACGTCCTGGGCGACGTCGCCGCGGAGGTACTTCACGACGCCGCGGTCGCCGGTGCGGTCGCGGAGATGGGTGGTGAAGAAGTGCCGGAAGTAGTGCGGCGTGACGTTCTCCTCTGCGCCGCCGCCGGAGCGGTACCAGCCAGCCTCGCGCGCGTGCTCGGTGACGAACGACCGGACCATCTTCGGCGTCAGCCGGGCCCCCCACTCGTCCTTCGTGCTGCAGAAGAGCGGCTCTGCGGCCGATCGCGCGTCGGGCCGGACTGCGAGCCACCGCTTCAGGGCGGCCGCGAGTTCATCGTCGACGGGAACGACGGTGTCGCGCTTGCGCTTGTTTGAGGCCGTCCGCTCCTCGCCGTTGTAGCCCTCGCCGCGCGAGGGCTCGCTGGGCACGTAGATCGAGTCCGGCCGACCGTCGAGTCCGCCCCGTGGGGCCACGTCGAATGCCGCGCGGACCTCCTCGTCGGTGAGCGAGCAGTCCCGGAGATCGAGGTTGCAGAGCTCACCGACGCGCATCCCCGTCTTGAGCAGTGTGACGACGACGGCGTGTTCGAGTGGGTGGTCGATGCTCGCGACGAACGCGGCCATCCGGGGCAGATCGATCTCCCGGCGGGCAGGATCCGTGTCGATGGTCTCGCCCATCTCGTCGGTCACGAGCGCCATCGGGTTCCGGTCGAAGGCGCCGACCTCGACCATGTAGCCGTAGAACCGGTGCAGGTAGGACGCGTAGGAGGCGACCGTACTGTCGGCGTACTCGCCGCGCAGCTGGTGCACCCAGGCCATGCAGTCCCGACGGTCAGCCGCGGAAAGCGTCGTTCCGCGACCGTCCATGAACCGTTCGGCGGAGCGCAGCACCCGTTCGTACGCGTCGCGGGTCCGCTCGGTCTTGCCGTGGTAGGTCAGGTCCTCGAGGAAGTACGCGACCGGATCCTCGACGGCGCCGGTCTCGCTGGTGCGGGCCTCACTCATCTTCGACCACCGTGTAGCCACCGTGGCGACCGCTGTGTTTCACCCGGCCCGAGGTCAGGAGCTCGTCGAGGGTCTCCTCCAGCCGGCCTTCCAGATCGTCGGTCAGTTCGTCGACCAGTTCGTTCCACCCCAGATAGCCGTCCGAGTCGAGAATGTCGAGAACACGCTCTCGGAGGGCGTTACCCCCGGGGTCGGACCCGGAACGATGACCCTCTCCAGGGTTGTGTTCAGTAACTCCGGTTCCGGGTGAGTCATCTACATTCGACGAGGTCCCGTTCTCGGCCGATTCGGGTCCGCTGCCATCCGTTCCATCGAGGTCGAAGCTCCGCCGTCCGGCCTGCACCATGAGCCGGACGTACTCGCTGCGGCTCACGTCCATCGACTCGGCCTCTGCCTCCCAGGTTTCGCGCTGGTAGGCCGGGATGTAGGTGCTCACCGACACCCGCTCGGTCTCCGACCCGTCCGTGCTCATAGTGGCTCCCTCGAACGGGCAACACTTCAATCTGCGTCAGACACGACGATAAGGGCAGTTATCACGCAATGTGACACGTGATATCGAGGCAAATACTTGGATTATCGTCTAATCTGCCAGTGCAATCCGGAGTCGATTCGCACGCGGGACGATAACTCGCGACCAGTCGGGTCCGTCGTCGTCGCTCGGCAGTTCGGGAGTCGAGGCGAACCTGTCCCCCGGGTCGGAGTCAGTTCTTCCCGGCCAACTCCCACCCGGCGCGCTCGTCGGTCTCCGCGAGTGAGACCAAATTCCAACGGTTCGGCCGGGTGTATCTCGTCGGCGACGACGAGAACGTAGTGCTCCGTGTCGTGGTATGCTTGCGGTCGAGCGTCTCCGCCGCGGGCCCCGGTTCCGGCGGGAGATCGTTGTGAAGACCGTGATCGCGGACGAACTTTGTCAGCGCGTACGGCGGCTGGTCGGTGATTACGCCGACGCGTGCCCCGGCGCCGCGCGTCCTCGAACGCCGCCGCTGGGTCCGAGCGCCGGCGCCGCGCCGTCAGGCGAACGCGAGTGTCAGTCCGGTCGCCACGACTCGATGGGGTGTCCGACGCTCGTGAGTGTAGCGACCCGAGCCGGCAACCGTTGTTCCGACATGAACGTTTATGATGGTCTGGTGCTAGTGTCGAGTGAAGACCGATGCTCGCTGTACCTGTACGCAACTGATTCTCCTCCCGGCCCTCGCGCCCACGCGAGGACGCCACAGAGACTGGCTCTGTCGGCAACAGCGGCATCGACTCCGTGAACGCACCCGACTCACACAGACACCGATGGACGACCCCAACGACGACGCTCCGATGGTTCCGAACCTGAACAACGCAACGACCCATACCGCTCGCCCGGACGGCGGCGGCGAGACCCGAACGCGACGGGCCCGGTTCGACCGCCCGATCGAGACGACCGGCTCGGAGGACGACCGCCACCGCGAGGAGATCGAGCCCGGCGCGGCTGACCTCAGGTAACCCGGCAGAGTACATTATAGAAGACAAATCATTTCCACTGTAATTTTATCCACTGTTCAGTCAGGTAATCGCCGGTATGTACGCAGTATCCGCTATCCCGAGACTTTTTGGTAAACCTAAAATATCAAGTGGCTGCTCGCGCATGCAGGCGTATGAGCCAGCAGCAGGCGAGCCAGGGCGCAGACACCGTCGACGCGTCCGCTGACCGATTCACGTTCGACGACCTCAGCGTCGTGATGGGGACGTACAACGAGGAGGCCGCCATCGGCACCGTCCTCTCGGACATCGAGCGCGTCACAGACGGCCGGGCGGAGGTCGTCTGTGTGGACGGATCGGACGACAGAACTCCGGAAATCGCCCGTGAGCACGGAGCCACCGTGATCGAGCAGGAACCACAGGGGTACGGCGTGGCCGTCCGTGAGGCGCTTCTCGCTGCCTCTCGGCCGGTCGTGGTGACGACAGATTGCGACGACACCTACCCGATGGAGGCGCTGCCGGCGTTTCTCGACCTGGTGAACGAGGGCTACGACGTCGTCTCGGGCGACCGCCTCTACTACGGCGCCGAGGCGATGCCCGCGTTCAACCGCTTCGGGAACGCCGCGTTCGCGGCGCTCGCGTCCCTGCTGACGGGCGAGCGCGTCCACGACACCACCACCGGCATGCGTGCCTACCGGCGCGAGGTGATCGAGAAGATCGAGTGGACCGAGAACACCGGCCTGTCGGCAGAGCTGCTCATCCGGCCGCTCATGCGGGGCTACGCGGTCCGCGAGGAGCCGATCACGTACGCCGAGCGCGCGGGCGAGACGAAACTCGACCCCCTCCAGGGCGGCGCGGAGATCCTGAAGTCCATCGTGACGGTCTCGCTCGAGGAGCGGTTCCGGTAGCACTCGAATCTATTTCTTTCGGGATTCTACCCGTTCCCTCGGCTGCCGAGCGTCACTTCTCGAACTCGTAAACTGTATGTCGCTATAGGGAAACTGTTGGGTTGAATTGCGAATGCCGGGGTGAGCGTTCACGGATTCACCCAGTTTCGACGGCCTACCCCCGGACTCGCACCCCGATTCACCTACCTGAATTTATGAGATACCGAAACTGCTGTCGAGGAACGGAGAAACCAACCGGAAAATAGCTGCGCTGCCTACTGATGACTCCTCTTGCTTTCGGGTAAGCTACTAGCCCGAAAGTGCCAACTGCGGTACTCATAGCTACTATCCCGGGAGTGTCCACTCTGACTGGCTTTCGCTTTTGTCCGCGCCTTTGTCGATCATGCGTAGATGAGAATGCCCTCTCGCCGCGGTAAACCCAGCGAACTCACTTAAACTCCCCAAATTAAGATAGTTCAGACTAACTTAGCTCAAACTAACTTAGCTCAAACTAACTTACAGAAAGGGTTTTACCGCGGCAACCACCTACGACACACTATGCCCGGTTTCGTGAACCGAGAACGGGAATTAGAACGCCTCCGAGAACTCTACGAGACTGATTCCGCGGCATTGGCTGTAATGTATGGCCGGCGACGGATGGGGAAAACGACACTCGCGCTTGAGTCAATCCGGGACCGTGATGATGCTGTCTACTACCAAGCAACGCGGGGGACAGCCGAACAGCAACGGTCTGCCTTCACTAGTGATGCCGCTGAGGTGTACTCTGGTATCACGCGGATTCGTGACGACTGGGAGCCACTCTTCGAATATCTCGCTGAACAGGACGCAGTCGTGATTCTCGACGAATTCCCGTACCTCGTCGAGCAGACTGAGGCACTACCGTCGATTCTCCAGCGCGTCTGGGATCACACCGCTACGGAGACAGCGACCACCTTCGTGCTCACCGGCTCGGCAATCGGGATGATGTATGAGTACGCACTCGAGGGGACAGCACCGCTGTATGGGCGTGTCGCTAAAACACCGAACGGAGAAATCGAAGTCGGCCCACTTCCCTTCGACGCAGCGATGGAATTCTTTCCCGAGTACCCGCCTGCCGAGCAAGTAATGACGTACGGAATCTTCGGCGGGACACCGGAATATCTCCGTGCAGTCAACGATGACGAATCACTAGAAGAGAACGTTACGCGAACGCTCCTGCAACGGGACGGCGGACTCCACGAAGAACCGGAGAACGTGCTTCAGCGAGAACTCGATGAGGTTGACCGGTATTTTGCGGTTCTGAAGTCGATGGCCGAGGGGAACCGTGTCCAAAACGAGATTGCACAGGGCGCCGGCATCACTGATAGCAGCGTGGGGTACTATCTTGACCGGCTGAGCGAACTTCGAGTCATCAATCGTGACTACCCGGTGACGGTTGACCCGTCTCGCAGTCGGAAAGGGCGATACACGATCTCGGATTCCCTGTTCAGGTTCTGGTTTCGGTTTGTATACGGACGAACCGCTCGATACGAAGTGTACGGGGAAGATGCGTATGCGGATCTCATCGAACCGGAACTGCCGGATTTCGTGAGTCGGGCATTCGAACAACTGTGTCAACGCGCCGTCCTATATGAGTACGGCGATGAGTACCGATTTGTGGAGGAGCCAGGGAACTGGTGGGATGGGAGTGGACATGAAATTGATATTGTCGCGCCGACGAACAGTCAAACGCTCTTGCTGGGTGAAGCAAAGCTCCGACAGTCCGAAGTTGGATATGAGGTGTTGAGCCAGCTTCGAGATGAGGCGCAACTGGTTGACTGGACCCCCGACGCCGGGGGAGAGCCAGAATATGAGTTTGCTCTGTTCAGCCGGTCCGGATTTAGCCAGTCTGTCGAGGAAGCCGCGTCAAAGCTAGATAATCTCCGTATATTTACTGTTGATGAGGTGGTCCAGTTGATAAGCTCGTGAAAAGAACGGGGTGGATAATTTCTAATAATACCCAAGCGGAACTATCCTGTGAACGTTTCGTGTCGTACGTAACTCAACTGTCGGCCTGACGACTGCTGGGGGTCCCTCCGACCCAGCGCAGCGTGACTCGTCGGTCGCAAGCGGCGCGTCCAAAGCGATTAGGTGGCTGCTATTAGGTCGCTGGGCCGGCGTTGCCGGCTGGAGCTGGAGTCGGATAGCCATGAACATCAGCGAACTCGTCTCTACGGACTACGCCGAGGTATCGCCCGACACGCGCGTAGCGAAGGTCGTGTCGATCTTCGACGACCCTGCCTGCCGCGGGGTCGTCGTGACCGACGAGGGATCGTTCGAGGGGGTCATCACCCGTCGACAGCTCGTCGGGTCGCAGTACGACCCCGACCGGACGGCGGAGACGGTCACCTGGGCAGTCCCGCGGGTTGGCCCGACCGAGGACGTCCGCGAGGTGGCTCGCCTGATGATCGACGGCGACGCTCGCCTGCTGCCGGTGTTCGACTCGGGGACCCTCACGGGCGTCGTTACAGCCGACCGCCTCCTCGAAGCGGTCGAAGCGCACCTCTCGGCCGCGGATGTAAACGACGCCTACACCGCCGACCTCCGTACCATCGAGCCGGAGACGACGCTCGGGGAGGCCCTCAACCGCTTCCAGGAGGAGCACATCACCCACCTCCCGGTCGTCGCGGAGGGGGACGCCCGCGGGATGCTCACTCTGTACGACGTCGTCGACCTGACCGTCCGCGAGACGGACGTCCAGCAGGGCGGTGCGACGCCGGGCTTCGACGGGCACGGCGGCCAGGGTTCCAGCGACGGCTTCCGCTCGCACGGTGGACGGGGCGCCAGGGAAGGCGAACTGACCCGGCTGCTCGACCTTCCCGTCCGCGACGAGATGACGCGCCCGGTCCACACCGTCGACCGCGACGCGACCCTCGAGACCGCCGTGCGCCGGATGTTCGACGCCGAAGCCTCCTCGCTGCTGGTGACCGACGCCGAGGACCGGCCCGCGGGCATCCTCACGAAGACGGACGCGTTGGACGCACTCACCTGGGGCACCGAGGGCCACCGCGCCGTCCAGGTGTACGGGACGGAGTACATCGACGACGTGAGCTACGAGGACATCGTCGCGATGGTCGACGACCTCGACCGCATGGACGGCAGCCTCGACCTGTTCGACGTCCGCTTTCACGTCACCCGGCATCAGGAGCGCCAGCGCGGGAACCCCCTGCTCCACGTCCGCGGGCGACTCTCGACGGACCGCGGGCTCATCACGGCCTCGGCGGAGGGGTACGGCGCGAGCCACGCGTTCAACGAGGTCGAGAACCGCCTGAAGCGACGCATCCGCGACGGGACGGAGACCAACCGGAACAAGAAACACCCGGACGAGGAGTTCTGGGACAAGCGCTTCGGGTGGCTCCTCGCCGAGTGACACGGGGACCACAGACACGGCTCGGCGACGAGGTCGCGACCCGTCTCGTGCTCGCCACACCCGCCGGGTCCAGGCGCGTCCCGCCGTCCTCCCCCGACAACGACTTTCAGCGTCGAGCCAGTCACGCCCGCTCATGGTGCTGTCGCAACTGGGACTCCCCGTGGGGGAGAGTTACTGGTTCGCCCGCGTTCTCGTCCGCCGGGGGCTGGCGGTCGTCTACCTCCTGGCCTTCCTCGTCGCGGCGCGGCAGTTCCGGCCGCTCGCCGGTGAGGACGGCCTCCGACCGCTCTCCGGGTACGTCGACCGCGCGTCGTTCCGCGAGCGCCCGAGCCTGTTTTACTTCCTCTCGAGCGACCGCGCCATCGCTGTCGCGGCGTGGACCGGCGTCGGGCTGTCGGCGCTCGCGCTGGTGGGGGCGCCCGCGTTCGTCCCGGCGCCGTTCGCGCTCCCGGTGTCGATGCTGCTGTGGTTCCTCCTGTGGGGCCTCTACCAGTCCTTCGTCAACGCGGGCGGCATATTCTACGGCTACGGCTGGGAGTCGATGCTGCTCGAGGTCGGCTTCCTCGCGATCTTCCTCGGCGACCCCGGCACCGCGGCTCCAGCGGTCGTCGTCTGGCTCCTCCGGTGGGTGCTCTTTCGCAACATGTTCGGCGCGGGCCTCATCAAGCTCCGCGGCGACGAGTGCTGGCGCGACCTCACGTCCATGGACTACCACTACGAGACACAGCCGATTCCCAACCCGCTCTCCTGGTACGCTCACCACCTGCCCGACCGATTCCACCGCGTCGAGACGCTGGGCAACCACGTCGTCGAACTGGCGGTGCCCTTCCTCTACTTCGCACCGCAGCCGTTTGCCGCCGTCGCGGGCCTCGCGACCATTGCCTTCCAGGGCTGGTTGATGCTGACTGGGAACTTCTCGTGGCTCAACGCACTCACCATCGTCCTCGCGTTCAGCACGTTCTCGGACGGCGTCCTCGCCGGCCTGTTGCCGGTCGCGGCGCCCGCGACGACCACGGCACCGCTCCCGTTCGCCGTGCTTGTCCTGCTCGTAGCGGCACTCGTTCTCCTCTTGAGTGTCCGTCCGGCGCTGAACGTGGTCTCGGAGACTCAGGTGATGAACACCTCGTTCGACCCGCTCCACCTCGTCAACACCTACGGCGCCTTCGGCTCCATCACGCGGGACCGCTACGAGATCATCGTCCAGGGTACCGCCGATCCGAATCCAGGGCCAAACACGGAGTGGGAGACCTACAAGTTCCCCGGGAAGCCGACCGACCCCGACCGGCGCCCGCCGCAGATTGCCCCCTACCACCTCCGCCTGGACTGGCAGCTCTGGTTCGCCGCCATGTCGCCGACGCCGCGGCGGAGCCCGTGGTTCCCTCGCCTCCTCCGGAAACTGCTCGAGGGGGATGCGGCCGTCCGCTCGCTGCTGGCCCACGACCCGTTCGCCGACGAACCGCCCGAACACGTCCGCGCGGTGCGCTACCGCTACGAGTTCACGACGCCCGAGGAGCGAGACGAAACAGGCCAGTGGTGGACGCGCGAGCGCGTCGGGACGTACGTCCGTCCCGTCTCGGCGGGCGACCTCGGGAGTCGTCGCTACGGGGCAGGGCTGCGATGACAGGGACAGGTTCCTTGTCCGGGGCGTCGCTTCACCCTCGCATGGAACGGTTCGTGCAGGCAATCGTCGCCGGCGGACTCGGGCTCGTCGCCGGCCTGTGGCTGACGGTCCCGTTTGCGTGGGGGTCGCCCGGCTGGGCCGCGGGCGTCGCCCTCGCGCTGCTCGGAGCCGTCGCGCTCGCCGGCGGCATCTGGAGCGAACTGTCGGTCTCAGTCTGATCGCTCTGGTCGATCAGGCTGTCCTCTGCGCTCCGGCCGGTCGGACCGTCTCTGCGCTCCAGTCGATCGGACCGTCCCTTTGCCTCCAGTCGGTTGGGCTACCCCGCATCGTGCGAATCCTTTTCAGCCACACGCGTCCCGCATGCACCGATGCGCGTACTCGTCATGGGCGCGGCCGGACGGGACTTCCACGACTTCAACACCGTCTTCCGCGGCCGCGAGGACGTCGAGGTCGTCGCGTTCACCCGCGCCCCCGGACAGAATCTCGGGGAGGTCGAGGCCGGCCACGACCGCTACCCGGCGGAACTCGCCGGCGAGGGCTACCCCGAGGGCATCCCCATCGAACCCGAGGCGGACCTCGAGCGCCTCGTCCGCGAGGCGGACGTCGACCGCGTCGTCTTCTCCTACTCGGACGTCTCACACGAGCACGTGATGCACGCGGCCTCGCGCGCGATGGCGGCGGGCGCCTCCTTCAGCCTCCTTGGCCCCGAGGAGATGTGGTTCGAGACAGACGTGCCCGTCCTCGCGGTTGACGCCGTCCGCACCGGCTGCGGGAAATCTCAGGTCACGGGCGCGTTCGCGGACGCGCTCGCCGACCGCGGACTGGACGTGAGCGTCGTCCGCGAGCCGATGCCATACGGCGACCTCGTCGAGAGCCGCGTCCAGCGCTTTGCTTCCGAGGACGACCTCGAGGCCGCCGACGTTACCATCGAGGAGCGCGAGGAGTACGAACAGCACATCGACGCCGGCCACGTCGTCTTCGCGGGCGTCGACTACGCCGACGTGGTCGCGGCCGCGACCGACGAGGCCGACGTTCTGGTCTGGGACGGCGGCAACAACGAACTTCCGTTCGTCCGCCCGGACCTGCACGTCGTCCTCGTGGACCCGCTCCGTCCGGGACACGAACGCCGGTACCACCCCGGCGAGACGAACCTCCGGCTCGCAGACGTCGTCGTCTCGAACAAGGAAAACAGCGCCGACGCCGAGGACGTCGAGACCGTCACCGAGAACGTCCGCGACCTGGCACCCGACGCCGACCTCCGGCACGCCGACTCCGTCGTGACGGTCGAAAATCCGTCGCTCGTCGAGGGCGCCTCCGTCCTGGTCGTCGAGGACGGACCCACGCTCACCCACGGCGGCGCGAGTACCGGAGCGGGGACGGTGGCTGCCAGGCGCCACGGCGCCGCCGAGCGCCTCGACCCGCGCGGCGACGCGGTCGGCTCCATCGCGGACGTATTCGAGGCGTACCCGCACCTCGACCGCGTGCTCCCCGCGATGGGCTACAGCGACGAACAGGTCGCCGACCTGGAGGCGACCATCCGGAACGTCGCTCCGGAGGTGGTCGTCTCGGGCACGCCACACGACCTCTCGCGCCGGGTCGACGTGGACGCGCCCGTCGTCGACGTGAGCTACGAGGTCGACCTTCACGACGGCACCTTCGACGACCTGCTGGAACGATACGCCGAGCGACTGGGACTGGCGTGAACATCCGGGGATTCTGCTCTCCCGGTCACGGGCTCCGGTCGGGGTGGACTCGCGTTCCTGCTTCGCCGGCGACCGCCGCTGTCACGTCCTCCGGGCGGGTGACGACCGCTCGCTCGCCGCCCCCGTCGAGGAATGCGAGGCACGCGCGGACCTTCGGGCCCATCGAGCCCTCGGGGAATTCGCCGGCGTCGAGGTGGGTCCGCAACTCGGCGGCCGGTACGTCCCCGAGCGCGCGCTCGCTGTCGGTGCCGTAGCCGACGTAGACGTGGTCGACGTCCGTGAGGAAGACCAGATCCGTGGCGCCGACGGCCTCCCCGATGAGCCGCGTGGTGTGGTCCTTGTCGACCACGGCCGGCACGCCCTCGAAGCCCCCGTCCCCGCACTCGACGACGGGGACGCCACCGCCGCCGCCACAGACCAGGGGATGCCCAGCATCGAGGACCGCCCGGATCTCGGGCGCCTCGAGGATCCGCTCCGGGCGCGGTGAGCGCACCACGCGCCGGTAGGGTCGCTCGCCCCGGCCAACCTGGCGCGTCTCGAAGGGCTTCGCATCGGCCTCCTCGGCGGTGTACCACGGTCCGACCGGCTTCGTCGGGTCGGCGGCGTCGAGGGCCTCGCGGTCGACGACGACCTGCGTGACCAGCGACGCGACGCTCCGGTCGAGCAGGCCGTCGAGCGCGCGCTGGAGCGCGTAGCCGAGTTGTGCCTGTGTCTCGGCGACCAGCGCGTCGAGCGGCAGGTCCGGCGTCTCGTCGGCGGCCTCCCGCTCGAGCAGTCGGTTCCCCACCTGCGGGCCGTTGCCGTGCGTGAGGACGACCTCATCGTAGCGGTCCCGGACCAGCGGCGCGAGTTCCGCGACGGTCTCGCGGACGGTCGCGACCTGCTCGTCCCACGAGTCGGCCCCGGACTCGGCGATGGCGTTCCCACCGATGGCGACGACGGCTCGTGACACGCCCGGCAGAATGGCGGCCGGGGTGAAAAGCGCGGCTCCGGCTCAGAGCGAACACGCCGTCCGCGGTGTGCCGGGCCGGTCGTCGAGATTGCCGTCCCGTAACTTTTTGCCGTCTGCTACCCAGTATTGTCGTATGTCCCGGGGGTGGATCTGCGACAACTGTGAACGGATTCACGCTGATTCGCCCAGCGTGTGTCGTGGATGTGGTAACTCCGTCTTGCGGCCGGTCGGCGCGGGCGACCGCGGCGACGCCGACGCGCGGCGCCACTCGGACACGGGGATGACCGGGGCCCGCCGGACCGACAGCGGACACGGGACGTCGCGGAACGGACGGCGGCTGTCGAGTGTCCCGGACGCCGACTGGCGCTCGCGTGCCAAGGTCGCACTCGCGCTCCTCGCGCTTGGGCTCGCGGCCGCTGCTCTCATCGTGACCGCTCCCTCGGGGCCGCCGACCCCGCCAGTCCACCCGGCTCCCCCGTAGTTCGGTCGCGACTCACCCGTCGCTTGACCCCGACCGCGTCCGGCCACCGGCGGCCGCCACGCTGTCTCCTGGATTTGCTCCCGGGGAGCCTCCGTTCGATCGGCAGGTGTGACGCTTCGGCGAACAGAAGATCAACCTCCACGAGGTGGGCACCGACATCGAGCCCGTCGCAGCAGAGCCCACGCCAGGCGGAGGCGACTTCTGCCTGACAACGGAGACGCCCATCGAGGAGGTCGAACGGCAACTCCACGACCGCAATATCGAGGTCATCATGGGTCCAATCGAGCGCTCGGGCGCCGTCGGAACGATCACCTCGGTGTACTTCGGCGATCCCGACTCCAATCTCGTCGAGGTCGCAACGTACGGCGAAGACTGATTATTTCGATATTCGGATAATAAGTACAGATTCCGGTGAATATTACAGTTGAATCGGCTTTTTAGCTGGAGCAGGCATCACGTCGAGGGACATCCACGCTCGACTCGCATCCACGCTCGGCTCGGGCGGTCGGACGTCCACTGTTCACCGG
>JBDGSA010000086.1:0-788 GCA_042217755.1 Haloglomus sp.
CCCCCATCGCTTCTGGCTGGTCGACGGCGCGAGCGCGAACCGGGTGTCGATCGAGGACGACGACACCGTCCACCTGATGGTCAGCGCCTGGGACGCAGCGACCGGCGTGGCCGTCCCCGCCGCTAGTCCCTCGGTCACGGTCACGTCGGGTGGCTCGCCCGTCGCCGCGCGGACGCTCTGGCGGATGCTCTCCCAGAACATGGGCTTTCACTACGGCGACAACGTCACGCTCGACGGCGCGGGCGACTACGAGGTGACGGTCGAGTTCGGCCCCGTCGGCGCCCGCCGGACCGGCGCCTTCCGGGACGCGTTCGGCGATGTCGCGACGGCCACGGTGCCCCTCTCGTTCAGCGAGTCGACGCTCCAGGAGGTGCCATACCGGGAACTCGGCCGGGCGGGCCTCGAGGGGGCCGTCGACCCGATGGAGAGCATGACCGTGCCGCAGGTCCCCGCCGCCGACGCGTTGCCCGGCGCCGCCCTGGGCAGCGGCAGCGTCGGCGACGCCAGCCTGGTGGGGCGACGCCTGGCCGAGTCGCCGGCCGGCGTCGGCGGGAGTGATCCGTACCTGGCCGTCTCGGCCCGGACCCCCTACAACCGCTATCCGCTGCCGTTCGCCGCGCTGTCGGCCACGGTCGACGGCGCGGCCGTCTCGCTCACGCCGACGCTCGACCCCGAGTTGCACTACCACTACGGCGCGACGGTGCCAGGGCTGACGGCCGACGCGTCGGTCTCGGTGCGCGTCGACACGCCACCCCAGGTTTCCCGGCACGAGGGCTACGAGACGGCCT
>JBDGSA010000086.1:798-3076 GCA_042217755.1 Haloglomus sp.
CTTCCTCGCGACAGGGAGCGCCACCCTCGCCTGATCACGCCGGGCTCCGCTCGAGGTCGACCAGCCAGGCGTCGAACGGCGACTCGTAGGGCAGGTCCGCCCGCTCGAAGACCCCGCCCGGGATGCCGATATCCGCCAGCCGGACCGGGGTCGACCCCTCGACGAGGCCGGCCTTCGGGAGCGCGAGGGTGAGGACTGTTGCGGGGTCGACGGCGGGGCCCGGCCGCTCGCCGGTCGTCGCGTTCACGCCGCTCGGGACGTCCAGCGAGATGACCGGCGCGTCCATCGCGTCGGCGGCCGCGGCCAGGTCGGCCGCCGGGCCGTCCAGCGGCCCCACGAGTCCGTAGCCGACGAGCGCGTCGACGACCAGGTCCGCCTCGGCCGGCGGGTCGGTGTTGACGGGCACGTCGGCTGCCTCGAGGATCCGTGCCTGCGTGGCGGCCGCGCCCGAGAGGGCCGCCCGCGGGCGGTCGAGGGTGACGCGGACCGCGACGCCACGGTTGGCGAGGTGGCGGGCACACGCCAGCCCCCCGCCGCCGTTGCCGCCGTCGCCGGCGAGGACGGCGACCCGTACCGGGTGGCGCTCGCGCACCGCCCGGGCCAGCGAGCGGCCAGCGTTCTCCATCATCACGGGGAGCGCGAGGCCAGCCTCATCGACGGCCACCCGGTCAACCTCGCGCATTTCGTCGGCGGAGACGGCCGGGACCCGCCGGCCGTCCGGCGTCCGAAACGCGTCGGCGATCATGCCGGCCGGTGGAATCCCCGCCGCCAAAGGCGTTCGGTCGGTCAGGCCAGGTCGGCCGCCCGGAAGCGAGCGTAGGCGAGACCGAGTGGCACGACGGCCCAGCCGACGAGCAACGCGACCGCGGCGGAGCCGGAAAGATACACCGCGCGCCCGGCCACCGCCGGCGGCGCCATCGTCGGGAGCCACGCGGTCACGACGGCGAGAAAGCTCTCGACAGGGTTGAGGCGGGAGAGCAGGAAGTACCACGGCGGCGGGGCGTGTGCGCCCGGCACCGCGCCGGTCGCCAGGAAGTACGCCGTCGCCGGCACGATATCCCAGAGGAACAGGAAGAGGACGAACGCGCCGACGACGCCCGCGACGACCCGAACCGCCGAGCGACCCAGGGCCGACGCGGCGACCGCGAGGCTCACGAACGCCGCCGCGAGCAGCGTCGCGGCGAGGATCACGACGAGATACCGGCCCGGGACGGCCTGCCGGTAGAGGACGAGCGAGCAGCCAAACGAGACCACGAGGCCGACGGTGACGGGAGCGACCACCGCCGCGAAGCGGCCCACGGCCTTCCCGATCAGGATTTCGGCCCGTGAGTACGGAAGCCCGAACAGCAGCCGCAGCGTGCGGCCCTCGCGCTCGCCGACGACCGCGTCGTATCCCGCCACCAGCGCGGCCACTGGGACGAGCCACTTGGTCAACGAGACGACGTAGACGAGCAGCGTCGCGACGCGAGGCCGGGGCGTCACCAGGGCGTAGCCGACCGTGACCGCGGCGAGCGCACCGACGAACACGACCGTCAGCGCCAGCAGGGACCGCGAGCGGATGGCGTCGTCGAACTCCTTGCCGGCGAGGACGAGGGCGTTCACGCCGGCACCTCCGGGGTCACGGCCTCGCGGTACGCGGCCTCCAGCGAGTCGATGGTGGGGCGGCCCTCGACGACGTCGGCGACCGGCCCCTCACGGACCAGTTCGCCACCCGAGAGCATCCCGACGCGGTCGGCGACGGCGGCAACCTCCCGGAAGAGGTGGCTCGCGAGCAAGACCGACGTCCCGCGCTCGCGCTCGTGCTCGATGGCCGTCCGCAGCGTCTGAGCGGCGTCGGGGTCGAGGCCGTTGAACGGCTCGTCGAGCAGGAGCACGTCGGGGTCGCCGACCAGCGCCATGGCCAGCACGAGGCGTTTTTTCATCCCGCGGGAGTACGTCCCGGCCCGTCGGTCCGCGACGTCCTGGAGGCCGACGCGCTCGAGAACGGCGTCGGGATCGCCGCTCCAGCCGCGAGACGTCGCGGCGAAGGCCACGTGCCGGCGGCCGGTGAGCCGTCCGTAGACGCCGTACCCTTCCGGGACGACCCCGAGGTGCTGGCGGGCGGCCCGGGCCGCGTCCCAGGTGTCCTCGCCACAGATCCGGGCGTCCCCGGCGGTCGGTCGAACGAGTCCGAGCAGGACGTTCAGCGCGGTGGTCTTGCCCGAGCCGTTGGGACCCACGAGCGCGTACACCTCGCCCTCGTCGACGGCGAGGTCGTCGGCGTCGGGGTCCTCCTCGA
>JBDGSA010000086.1:3158-3540 GCA_042217755.1 Haloglomus sp.
GTAGCTATCCGTTGATGGCGATGGCGGCCTTGATATTAGCAGCCCTAAAACCGTCATATTTGGGGGCTATATACACCTCAAATCATGGAAACATCTAATGCCACGCCACCGGTGGTCGCCGGCATGGACCAGCTTCCAATCGAGCGGCGGGCTGTCCTGGCGGCCTGTGGTGGGCTGCTGGCCGGCTGTACGGGACTGGGGGCCCAGGGGACCCCCGCGAGTGGGACGCGCGGTGGGGTAAAGAACACCGACATCCGGTTCACCGACATCGCGGCCGCCGACGACTCGGCGTTTACCTTCCGCCGGGCGCGCAACGAGGAGGCCGTGGCCGAACTCGACGCGCTCAAGGAGAAGGGGACGGTGACGATGGCCGAACTGAACG
>JBDGSA010000086.1:3550-12413 GCA_042217755.1 Haloglomus sp.
CTTCGACTCCACCGGCGACGGGACCCTCGACATCTTCGTCCCGAACGCGGAGGGGTCGGCCAACCACCTCTACCGGAACAAACTGGCTGACGAGGGCGAACTCGTCTTCGAGGAAGTCGCCGAGAAGGCCGGCGTCGCCGCCCCCGACAAGCCGGGGTACGGGGCCGCCGCGGCCGACCTCGACAACGACGGCAACCGGGAACTGGTCGTGATGTCCGCGCCGGACCAGCACCACCAGTTCTACGACAACAACGGCGACGGCACGTTCACCGACGTCAGCGAGGAGGTGGGCATCGTCGGCAACGGCGGGCACATCTGCTCGTTCGGCGACATCGACAACGACGGCCTGGTCGACCTGTTCATCGGGACTTCCCGGCCCGACGAGCACGTGGGCTCGCCACCGGTCCCCTTCGAAGGCTACGCCCGGAACCGGCTCTTCCGGAACAAGGGGGGCCTCGAGTTCGAGGAGATCTCCGAGGAGTCCGGCGTGCAGGATTTGGACCTCATCCCCGACGACGCCGGGGGGAACCGCACCTTCGGCGTAGCCGTCGTCGACATCGACCAGGACGGCGAGATGGAGATCATGCAGGGCGACGACCAGATGATCCCCACCGAGGAGGCCGACATCCCCGGCGAGGGCGGCGTCAACTGGGGAATGGTCCACGTGCTCGACAACGACGGTGACGGAACGTTCACGGACAAGACGAAGGAGTACCACCTCCACGAGTCCTCGGTCATGGAGAACATGGGCTTTGCCTACGGGGACTTCAACTACGACGGCAACATGGACTTCCTGACGACGGCCTTCGGGGACTACATCCAGCCGGCCCTGCCGCCGTACGACTCCATCGAACGTGGCGACCACACCACCCAGTGGTTCACCCAGCAGGCCGACGGGACCTTCCACTCCTACGGCGTCGGGCGACTCGTCGCGCTCCCCTTCGGCTGGGGGGCGTCGGCGTTCGACTACGACAACGACGGCTACACCGACCTCGTCTACCACGGTGGCGGGGACTTCTTCTCGACGCACATCGCCATCGGCACGAACCCCGGCGTCATCCTCAACGGCCTCGGCCACGGAATGTTCGGGTTCGACGAGGCCGCGGCGACCAGCAGCGAGCGCGACCACTGCCGGCGGATGACCTACGCCGTCGCCACGGGGGACCTCAACCAGAACGGCTATCCGGACATCGTCACCGGGTCGAACCAGGACGTCGCCGAGGACAGCGAGTTGCAGATGATAGACCAGCAGTACGACGGTCCACTCGACCCCTACGCGAAGTACAACAGCGTCTTCGAACTGAACGAGGACGGCAAGACGGCGGAGTACACCGGCTTTGGATTCACCGAGGGGTCCCTGTCGGTCGAAATCAACGACGGCGGCACCGACAACAACTGGGTCGCCGTCCGACCGGCGGGCGGGATGGGCGTCGTCGACGAGAGTACGGTCAACCGGGACGGCATCGGCGCGACCATCATCTGTGCACCCGAGGGCATGGACCGCAAACAGCGTTTCTCGGTCACGGCGGGCGCGAGCTTCGGTTCATGTCATAGTCTTGAGAAGACATTCGGCCTCGGTGATTCGGGGTCGGCGACCGTCGAGGTGCTCTGGCCCGGTGGCCACCGGAACCGGCTCTACGACGTCGCCACCGAGGAGCGGATCGTCTTCCCGGAGATCCCCTACGACTACGCCAGCGACCTCGACAAGTCCGCCTACGAGTCGGGGGTCGAGGCCGCACTCCAGCAGTACGCCGACGCGGGTGAAATCCCCGCCGAGCACGTGGATCGATTCCGCAAGAGCGCCGTGCGGGCCTACGAGGAAGCATGACCCGACACGTCGAGACCACCCGCACCCGCCGGTCGCTGTTGGCCGCGGTCGGGGCGGCGGCCGCGGGCGGCCTGGCTGGCTGTCGCGGAGACGGCGGCGACGCGACGGCGACGGCGACGCCAACTGAGGGCTGCTCGCCCTCCGCCGCGGACCTCTCGAAGTCGGTCCCGGCGCCCTATCAGGGCGCCGAGTCGAAGGGTGGCCTGACGCGCGAGCCGTCCCGCCTCCTGCCGAAGTCGAGGGGGGACTACCAACGGGAGCCCAACGGCGACCAGCGATGTAGCCGGTGCTCGTATTACATTCCGGACAAGAACGGTGACTGTCTCGGCGCCTGCGTCCGTATCGAGGGGCTCATCGACCCCGGCGGCTACTGCGAGTACTACCGGACCCAGGTCGGCGGCGGGTGGTAACCGTGCGTGAGACGGTCCAGGTGGCCGTCGCGGGGTCCCTCGATGGCATGCCCACCGGCGCGCGAGCGGTCCTGGCCGTCCTCGCCGGGTTCGTGGTCGTCGTCCTGGCCCTCGCCGCCGCGAGCACGGTCGCAGCCCCGGCAGCCACGGATAGCGGGGGACTCGCCGTCGAGGAGGTGGCCGACCAAAAGGGGTTGACCTACGCCTTCGAGGGCCACCAGGTCGTCAACGGCAACGCGGGCGCGTACGTCTCGGACTACGACCGCGACGGCTGGCCAGACGTCCTCCTGGTCGGCAACGAATCCCGGGGCCCCGTGCTGTTCGAAAACACGGGTAACGGGTTCGAACCCTCCGGGGACTTGCCGGACGCGGTCCAGCAGCGGCGCGTCCACAGCGTCCTCTTTCTGGATTACGACAACGACGGGTGGGAGGACCTGCTGGTCCTGCCGGATCCCCAACGCCCCAGCGGCGGGTACACCGCAACCACCGGGCCGCCCTCGCTCACTATCAACACCACCCACCCGCTCGTCCTCACGAATCGGGGCGGCACCTTCGGCCCGCCCCGAGCCCTCGAGAACGTCTCGCTCCGCCCCTATCCAGTCGGCGCGACCGCGGGCGACGTGACCGGCGACGGCTGTGTCGACGTGTACATCTACCAGAACGGGGACTGGGCCACCCGGACGCCCGTCGGCTACCGGAACCCGAGTACCGTCGGCAACATCAGCGACGACAACGGCGTCCGGAACATCCTCCTCGCCGGGGACTGCACGGGACACTTCACGAACGTCAGCGGACAGGCCGACATCGGCGGCGAACGGTGGAGTCTCGCCGCGAGCATCGTCGACCTGAACGGCGACAGTCACCTCGACATGCACGTCGCGAACGACTTCAATCGCGACACCATCTACCTGAACCGCGGGAACGGCACCTTCCGGACCCGCCGGATCAACGGCACGGACCGGAACGGCATGTCCTCCGAGGTGCTGGACGTCGACGGCGACGGCCGCCCGGACATCTTCGTGACGAACATCGGCATGGCCGCCCGCTCGGGCCCCAGCGTCGGCCGGGACAGTGGCGAGGCCTTCAACAGCCAGGCCCGCGCCCAGTCGCCCCGATACAGCAAGGGCAACCAGTTGCTCGTCAACCGCGGCGGCGGACGGTTCGTCGACCGCGCCGGGGCCCTCGGCGTGCAGAACACGCGCTACGTCTGGGGGTGGGCCGCCGTCGCCGCCGACCTGGACAACGACGCCGACCTCGACCTGGTCCACGCGAACAACGAGAAGAGTTCGGTTACCAGCGAGGGGAGTCGGACGATGATGCGGTTTTCGGACACCGCGCCCGCCCTCTTCGAGAACGTGGGCTCGGCGACGAACCCGGACTTCGTGACCCGGCGGCCCCGTACCGTCGGCTTCGAGCAGATGAACGCCCGCGGGATGGTCCGCATCGATTACGACCGCGACGGCGACGTCGACGTCGTGGCCGCCGACGAAGCCGGCCAGGCGAAACTCTACGAGAACCGGGGGAGCCCGGGCAACTGGATCCAGGTTGAACTCGGCTGTAGTCGGTCAGCGGCGACGCTCGGCGCGCGGGTGGCCGTCACCGCCGGCAACACCACCCAGTACCGCTTTGCCACCGCCGGCGCGGACTTCCTCTCACAGGAACCCCGGGCGCTGCACGTCGGACTGGGCGACCACCGCCGGGTCGACCGTATCGCGGTCCGCTGGCCCAACGGGTCCCGGACCGTCGTGCGGGACGTCCGGGCGAACGTGCGGGTCCGGATCTACCCCAATGGCACCGCCCGCGCCGCCCCGACCGGCGGCATGTTGATGGCCGGAGGGACGATGGAGAATCCATGACACCGACACGACGCACCTTCCTCGCGACGGCCGGAAGCACCGTCACGCTAGCCACCGCGGGCTGTCTGCAGTCGGGACCGGATCCCGCGGCGAAGGTCGACGAGCATCGGTCCACGCTCGAAACGTACGGCGACGTCGCGACCGCAATGGACCGCGAGTACCGGACGCTGGCGCGGTACGTGCAGAGCGACGCCGGCGTCCTTGGCGAGACGCTGCTCGCCCGGTCACCCGGGTCGCCCTCGCCGGAGACGCCCCACGCCGTCACCTTCGACCTGACCGAGGACGGGGCGTACGAACCGCTCGCCCTGAAGTGGTTCGTTCCAGCCACGGAGGTCGACAGTGCCCCGTCGCTGTTCGGCCGGTCTTTCGACGGCCCCATCGAGCCGTCCCACGGGCTACTCCCCCGCCACTACTACCTGCACGTCTGGCTGTTCCGGGAGAACCCCGACGGGCTGTTCGCCCGCTACAACCCCGACGTCCAGCCGCCGTCCTACATCGGGACGGTCGACCGGGCCCGGTCGGCCCTCGACGTTTACGCCCGCAGCAAGAAGGCCGTCCAGGACGGGTACGGCAACCCAGAAACCTGTGCGAAGGACCGCTCGGACGCCGCCTACGGGGTCCCGTTCGTCAAGGACCCCGGGGGCGGGATGGCCCTCGAAGACCCCCCGATCCTGCGGTACCGGCTCACCTCCAACTGGTCGTACCTGCTCCTCGGCGCCGAGTGGTTCCGGCCCGCCGACGCCGTCGATTCGCCCCCGTCGATGTTCGGCCAGTCCTTCCACGAACCGATGCCCGGCCACCTCGAGAAGACCGGCCAGCCACGGCACTACGGACTTCACGCCTGGCTCTTCCGGTCGAACCCCAACGGGATGTTCGCCCCGTACAATCCGGCCATCACGTGCTGAGCGGGCAAGTCGGTGTCGCCTAGCCGGGCGAGTCGACGCTGCGGACCGGCGCCCTGTGCCGTGGCGGCCGGCCCTCCGTCGCCCGGCCGCCGTGGCGCCGTTCCGGAGGAGCTTTGCACCGCCCCCGTCACCCCTCCAACGAGACGATGGCCCCCGCCGAGTCCCCCGTCGTCCGGCTCGAGGCCGTGGCGCTGGTGGCCGTCGGCGGCTTCGCCGGGGCGAACCTCCGCTACGCCGCCGACCTCGTGGTGGGCGGGCTCCCGGCCACGCTGCTGGCGAACGTCCTCGGCGCGTTCGCTCTCGGCGTGGTGCTGTACGAGCGCCGGTTCGCCGGCGACCTGGCCGCCGAGACGCGGGCGGTCGTGGCCACGGGCTTTCTCTCCTCGTTCACCACGTACTCGACGTTCGCCCTCCAGTCCGCCGGCGCGCCGCCCCGGTGGCTGGCGGCGAACGTGTTGGCCACCTACGCGCTCGGGTTCGCCGCCGTGCTGGCGGGCCGGGCCGTCGCGCGGACGGCCGCCCGGAGGTGGGCCGGGTGATCCCGGGCACCGACGCGCTGGCGTCCCTCCCGCCGGCCCACCTCGTCGGGGCCGGCGGTGCCGTCGGGGCCGTATGCCGCTACGGCGTCGGGGAGTACGTCGACGTCGAGGGAGTGCCGCTCTCGACGTTCGCGGTCAACGTCCTCGGCACGTTCGCGCTGGGGCTCGTCACGTTTCTCGGTGCCGGCGATTCCGTCGTCCTGTTCGTCGGTACCGGCGTCTGTGGCGCGTTCACCACCTTCTCGTCGTTCAGCTACGAGACGGTCCGGCTCTACGAGACCGGCGAGCGAGCCCGCGCGGTGGCCTACGCGAGCGGAACCCTCCTCGCGGCGGGGCTCGCGCTCGCGCTCGCCTGGGGCGTCTCGATACTGGTCTAGGGCGCCTCGAGTCGCACGACGTGGACGGGAACCTCCGTCGACCGGATGACCTTCTCCGCGACGCTTCCCAGCAGGACTCGGTCGAGGCCGCTCCGGCCGTGCGTGCCCATCACGACGACGTCGGCCTCGACATCCTCGGCGTAGTCGAGGATTTCGGCGTGGGGCACGCCGTGTCGGAGGGTCGTGACGGCCTCGACGTCTCGCTCGGCGGCCACCTCGTCGACCGTGGCGAGGGCCGCGTCGCCGGCGGCCTCCAGGTCCTCCTCCAGGGTCACCCAGGTCGACTCCGGGAGCGCACTGTAGTCCCGGGTGTCGACGACGTAGAGGCCGTGGACCGACGCGTCGGCCATCGCCGCCAGGTCACACGCCTCCTCGATGGCACCCCGAGCCCCCGCGCTCCCGTCGGTCGGCACCAGCACGGTGTCGTACATGCGCGAACGTACGCCACGCACCCACAAAATGCCACCCCCAACCGGGCACCGGGAGTTATGAGCCTCCGGGTGGAACGTGTGTGACGCGATATCCGCGCCACGAGCACCCATGAACCTGGATTCGAGCGCTGCCTACCGGTCGCTCATCGAACACTCGAGTGACATCATCACGCTGCTCGACGAGGACGGTCTGATCCTGTACCAGAGCCCGTCGAGCGAGCGGATCCTGGGCTACGAGGACGACGACCTACTCGGCGAGAACGCCTTCGCGTACATTCACCCCGAGGACCGCGAGCGGGCCAGGGCGACGTTCGCCGAGGTGGTCGGCTCGCCCGGCGCACGCACCGAGCGTGCCGAGTTCCGGTTCGAGCGGGCCGATGGCACCTGGCAGTGGCTCGAGTCGACGACGAGCAACTGCACCGACACCGCGCTGGATGGCTACGTCGTCAACTCCCGTGACATCGGGACCCGAAAGGCCCGCGAGCGAGCGCTCGAGGAGGAGCGGGCGAAGTACGAGACGCTGGTCGAGCGCAGCCACGACGGCGTCGCCATCGTCCAGCAGGGCCGGTTCGTCTTCGCCAACGAGCGGTTCGCCGACCTCCTGGGGGCGGAGTCGGAGGTGGTCGGGCGGTCGTTCTCCGGAGTCGTAGCTCCCCCGGACCGCGAATCGGTACAGGCGCGCTACGAGCGCCGGGTCGGCCCCGAGGCGGCGGACCCGCCATCCCGCTACCGAATCAACTTTCTGACGGACGGCGGCGAGGCCCGGGTCGGCGAGATCAGCGTCGCCGACATCCAGTACGGCGGCGCCCCGGCGGTGCTGGTCACCGTGCGCGACGTCACCGAGCAGACCGAGTATCGCGAGCGGCTCGAACGGCTCACCGACGAACTGGAGGCCCTGAACCGCCTCCTCCGTCACGACGTCCTCAACGACATGCACGTCATCATGGCGTGGGCCGAACGCCTCGAGGCCCACGTGGACGACGCGGGCCAGGCCTCGCTCGCCAAGCTCCAGCGGAGTGCCGACCACATCGTCGAACTCACCCGCAACGCCCGCGAGTTCGTCGAGACGCTGACGGCGGACGACGAGATGGCCTGCACGCCCGTCCGGCTCGACCAGATCCTCGAGAACGAACTGGAACTTCGCCGCGAGTCCTTCCCCGAAGCCTCCTTCGAGGTACCCCGGGACCTCCCGGCGACCCCCGTGGTCGCCAACGAGATGCTCGGCTCCGTGTTCCGCAACCTGCTGAACAACGCCGTCCAGCACCACGACGGAGAGACGCCCCACGTCCGCGTGACGTGTGACGTCGACGAGGACGTGGTGAGGGTCAGGGTGGCCGACGACGGGCCCGGCGTTCCCGACGAACGCAAGGAAGCCATCTTCGGGAAGGGCGACCGGGACCTCGATTCGGCCGGGACCGGCATCGGGCTCTACCTCGTCGACGCTCTCGTGACCCAGTACGGCGGCGAGGTCCGGGTCGAAGACAACGAGCCACGGGGGGCCGTGTTCGTCGTCGAACTACCGCGGGCGGGGTGAGTCACCGCCTCACGGGGTCGGGAGCGTGAGCGTGACCACGGACCCGCGGGGATCGTTGTCCTCGACCGCAATCGTGCCGTCGGAGTGCTGAACGACCAGCGTCACCAGCCAGAGGCCGAGGCCACTCCCGTGGAGCAACGGTTGGATCTCGAGCTCGCCCGTCAGGAGTTGCCGTTCCGTCTCCGGGATCCCGGGCCCGTCGTCGGCCACGTCGACGGTCACGAGCCCCCGTGCGGTCGATTCGACGGAGAGGGTGAGCGAGGGCTCGTCGCGGTCCGAGTGGACGACCGCGTTCTCGACCAGTTCCGCGACGGCGCGGCCGATCTCCGGGACGGCGAGGACCGGTTGTCGCTCCGGGGCGTCGACCGCGACGTCGGCGGCCGGATGCCGCTCGACGACGGCGTTGGCCTCGGCCCGGACGACGGCCGCGATGTCTCGCTCGGCCACCGACCGTCGAGCGGCGAGGAACTTGGTGATCTGGCGTTCCTTCTCGCTGGTCTCCTGGAGCTGGCGGCCGGTCTCGGCGATGCGGGCGGCCTCCCGTGCGAGTTCGCCCCGGGCGCGCCGTTCGATGGCCTCGGCGTTCCCCAGGACGACCGTCAGCGCGTTGTTGAGGTTGTGTCTGAGGACACGGTCGATGTTTTTGATCTGTGTGAGCCGTTCCTCGCGCTCGGAGACGTCCCGAATGAGTCCGAGGAACCCGACGGTCTCGCCGCTCCGGTCGTGGAACCGAAAGACGTTGGTCTCGCCGGGGAACACCTGGCCGGAGCGTTTCACGTAGTCGACGGTCTCGACCGGGCCGCGACTGTCGGCGGGCTGGTCGACGACCTGCTGGAGTCGGGCGAACTCGGCCTCGCTGGCGAAAAGCACGGTCGTCGGTTCGCCCTCGATGGCCTCGGGCTCGTAGCCGAAGAGGTCGGTGAACGCGGGGTTGCAATCGACGATCCGGCCGTCGGCGTCGACGACGAGAATTGCGTCGCGGA
>JBDGSA010000086.1:12423-13731 GCA_042217755.1 Haloglomus sp.
AGCGATTCGTAGCGCTGCCGGGTCGTCCGGAGGTCCCGGATCATCTGCTCGCGCCGGGTCACGTCTCGCAGACTCGCGCCGACGGCCCGCACGTCGCCGTCCTCCCGGATCGGGAAGTAGGTCACCTCGAGCGTTCGCTCGCCCCGGCCGGGCCGGGTCCGGCGCATCTCGAAGTGCACCGTCTCGCCGTCGAAAGCCCGGTCGAGGTGGGGCTCGACGGTCTCGAGCGTCTCGGCGTCGAGGACCGCATCGAGGGGCTCGCCGCGAACGGCCTCGACGTCGAGGTCGTGGAACGAACAGTACGCCGGATTGGCGAACAGATACCGGCGGCTGCGATCGACCGCGGTCAGCATGTCGGTCGAACTCTCGACGGCCCGCTGGTAGTGCCGAATGCGCCGCTCGCGCTCGCGGCGGTCGCTCACGTCCCGGACGATGGCGATCCGGAACGCTTCACCCTCGACGGTGACCGTCGCGGCGGAGATCTCGACCGGCACGGTGGTCCCGTCCGCGCGTTCGTGAACGGTCTCGTAGGTGTCGAGCTGCTCCCCCCGATCGGACTGGGTGAAGGCCACGAACGATGCCGCGTCATCGAACTGCGGATTGATGTCGGCGACGGTCAAGTCGAGTAACGCCTCCCGGTCGTAGCCGAGCATCTCGGCCGCCGTCTCGTTGGCGTCACTGATGGCCCCGGTCTGGGGGTCGATGACGAAGACGCTGTCGCTGGCCTCGTCGAGGAGCTCTCTGAAGAGCGCAGCCTCGCGATTCCTGGCCTCGACGCGGCCCGACTGCCAGCCCGCGAGCAATCCGAAGGCCAGGAAGCTCCCGAGCATGACCGTCCGAATGTACAGCTCGTGGACGGGCACGTCGGTCACGAGCAGCGCGAGAACGGTGCCGTCGAAGAACAGCCAGGCGTCGAGCGCCGCGTCGAGGACCCAGAGCCCGAGCCCCATTACGACCGCGACCCCCACGATCCGCCGGTCCACGGTAACCACCACTTGGGAAACGTCGTCGCGCACGAACAAAAAAGCGGCCGGTATACTGGGGTCCGGCGGTGGTGGTCGCAGGCGACGGACGGCGCGGGGAGATGGACCGGTCGGCGGTCGAGCGGCGGCGATGTGTTCCGGGGAGGGACGGACGAGGACGACGACCTCAGCGATCGAGCCCTGCGAGAGCGCGCTCGAGGTCCGCCCGCAGGTCCGCGACGTGTTCGAGGCCGACGCTGAGCCTGACCAACCCGTCGGTGATCCCGTTCGCCCGCCGCTCGGCGGGGGGCACGCTCGCGTGGGTCATCGACGCCGGATGTTCGAT
>JBDGSA010000112.1:0-7786 GCA_042217755.1 Haloglomus sp.
CGTCGCGCAGGGCGTCCCCGAGAAGTTCCCCGGGCTCGACATCTCCTTCATGGAGTCGGGCGTCACCTACCTTCCGGGGTTGATGACGCGGCTCGACGAGGAGTACCTCAAGCGCCCGGAGGAGGCGCCGCTGCTCGAGAAGCGGCCGAGTGAGTACATCAGCGACTTCTACTACGGCACCCAACCGCTCGAAATCTCGGCGGATCCGGAGTATCTCGGGAAGTGCGTGGAGATGGTGGGCACGGACAGTCTGATGTTCGCGTCGGACTACCCGCACTGGGACTACGACCGGCCCACGACGGTGCTCGACCTGCCGTTCCTCGACGAGGACGAGAAGAAGCAGATCCTCTCCGAGAACGCGCGCGAGGTGTTCGGCCTGTGAGCGACGACTTGGTCGAGGTCGGATCCGAGAGCGAGTTCGCGGACGGGGACCGGGCGTTCGTGGACGTGGACGGCGTGGAGGTCGGCGTGCTCCGCGTGGAGGGGGAGTACTACGCGCTCCAGAACGACTGTATGCACGACGGCGGCCCGGTCTGTACGGGGGAGACGCAGCGGAAGCTCGTCGGGGAGTTCGAGGAGCCGGGAAAGCGCGTGAACAAGACGTACACGGAGGAGGAGTGCATCGTGTCGTGCCCGTGGCACGGGTGGTCGTACGACCTGGAAACGGGCGAACAGCTCGCGGACGACGACATCGTCCTGCCCACGTGGGAGGTCGTCGTCGAGGACGGTACCGTCTACGTCGGCGACCGCAAGACCTGACCTCCACCTGGCTGCGATCGAAACATATCTAATTATATACCTATCTCTAAAATGAATACGTTTGGAGACCGATCGTGTGGGCGACGCGCGGCCACGCGTGCCGACGACTCTCCGTGTCGAACCCGAGAAACGCTCTTAGAACGCGCTCTTAGTGCCTATGGCCGGCATATTTTTGACCCGGTCGCGTGGTCTCTCACAGTCGGCCCGTCTCTCCCGAGCTGACTCGTCGACGCTGCTCGAAAATGCTATAAATGGAGTTGTTAGGTTGCAACTGGCCGGTTAATGAGTCAAGAATAGCCGTTCGCCGGCCTCGGACGAACCGGCCTCGCTCTCCTGACGAATGAGCTCACCTAATACCAATTTATGAGACTATTTCATAGTTATATCGGATATCGTATTATATTTCTCGTCGGCCGGGACGCGGCCCGCGCGGGCCGCCGTGCCCCCGCGAAATCGGCGTTAGAATTTCCCGACGGTGGGAATCGGGGGGCTGTCGAGGGGGCCGAAGTGGCCCTTGTCGAGCCAGTCGCCCGCGGAGTCGAACACCCGGGAGAGCTCCGCCATCGCGTGCTTCCGGAGGTTGACCACGGGGTCGTCGCTGTAGATGTGTTCGAGGGCCTGGCCGGCGGCCTGCGTGTTCCACTTCGCGGCCGCCTCTCGGAGGCGCGCGTAGTTCTCGATTTCGCGCTCGGCGATGCGGTCCGTCTCCGCCGCGAGCGCACACGCGATAGCGGACCCGGCCGCGTCGGCGTCGTGGATGCCGGAGTTCATCCCGCGCCCGCCGAACGGCGCGAAGAGGTGCGCGGCGTCCCCCGCGAGGAGCACGCGGTGGTGCTCGTCGACCATCCGGTCGGCCGTCACCTGCTTGAACTGGTAGGTGGAGACCCACGAGACGCGGTCCACGTACTGCTCGCCCATCGTCGCCGCGATGATATCCCGGACGCGTTCGTCGCTCGTCATCTCCTCCAGGTCGTCGTCGGGCCGGCAGGTGACGTCGATGCGCCACCCGCCCTGGAAGGGGGCGGTGAGGACGTTCCGGTCGTCCACGTCCGGGTGGCCGTAGTGGAACGTCAACACTGGCTCCTCGGGGTCGTCGGGCGTCTCCTCGACGTCGATGATGAGGAACGCGTTCTGCGACTGCGACCCGGACATCCCGACGTCGATCTGTTTGCGGACGGTGGAGCCGCCGCCGTCGGATCCGACGACGTACGCGGCCTCCCAGGTGTCGCCGCCCTCCGTGGTGACGCGGACGGCGTCCGCGTCGGCGTCGACGGCCTCGACCGGGGCGTTCCAGTGGATGGGGATGTCGCGCTCCTCGATCGCCGCGTGCATGTGGTCTTCGACGACGGTCTGCGGGATGCGCGTCGAGTGCGGGAGGTCGTCGAGCGCCATCGGGTCGTCGGGGACGGGAAACGTCCGCGAGAAGACCTGGCGGTCGCGCCAGTAGGTCTGGCGCTTCGGGAGGAGGAGGCCGTCCCCGACGAGTCGCCAGCCCAGCCCGGGGTGGGCGGATTCGAGGATGTCGAGCGTGGAGCCGTGGACGTAGTCGGCGCGGGTGCCGGGGCGTTCGCGGTCCTCGGGGTCGGCTTCGAGGACGGCGACGGCGACGCCGCGGGCGTCGAGCGCCATCGCGGCGCTCAGGCCGACGGGGCCGGCGCCGACCACGAGGGCGTCGTAGTCGGTTGCAGTGGGAGTGCTCACGTGGGATTCACCTGCGTGTTCCTACTGGAATTCGTCCGATTAGTTCTATCGGTCATCGTGGGTGACGAGGCCGGACCCCTCGCTGAAGGACGGGGGTGCGTCGGGGCCCCAGGCGGTGGTGGCGGTCTCGTAGTCTGGGGCGTGGTTCGGTTCGTCGGTCTTGACGACGGCGGCCTCGGAACAGAGTTCGAAGCGGTTGCCGCCGGGTTCCCAGATGTAGGCGTAGAGGTTGTTGCCGGCGTAGTGGCGGCCGATGCCGCGCTCGAACTCCATGCCCCGTCCCGCGACGGTGTCGAGGAAGAGTTTGATGTGGCCGATGTCGTCGAAGCCCCAGGCGACGTGGTGGAGGCCGGCGTGGTCGGGGCCGTCGTCGGGCATGGCCTTGAGGGCGACGTCGTGGTGGATGGTGTTACAGCGAGCGAAGGCGACTTCGATGTCGTCCATCGGGCCGGCGATGTCGGAGATGGGCATGCCGACGGTGTCCCGCAGGAAGGTCATGTCGGCGTGGATGTCGGGGGTGAATAGCTGGACGTGGTCGAGGCACGAGGGTGCGTGGCCGGCGCGCGCGGGATTGGAGACTTCGGCATGGGCGTAGGGGGTATCGGAGACGGTGACGACTTCGAGGGGCATGCCGGAGGGCATCTCGAAGCGGACGCCGGTCTCCTGGCCGGGGTCGGCGCCGTCGACGCGTTCGACGGGCACGCCTTCGTCGGCGAGGCGGGTCTCGTAGTCGTCGACGACGCTCTCGTCGCTGGCGCGGACGGCGGTGTGTTCGATGCCGGTGCCGCCCTCGGTGACGGCGAGGTCGAAGTTGTCGGTGAGGCCGGTGCCGAGGTAGACGGTGTCGCCGTCGCGTTCGAGTTCGACGAGGCCCATGGCGTCGGTGTAGAAGGCGACGGCGTCGTCGAGGTTCTCGACGTGGACGTGCGCGTGCTCTATCCGCTGTAAGTCTGCCATACACCCGCAATTTGATCAACCGTTATATAAAATTTGGGTGTGGGGGGTGCGAGGCGGCGAACTGACCCCACACTATTTACGGTGTGTGGGCATTGGTTCCGCTACTCATGCCAGAGACGATTCCGGCGACGACGGGTATCGTCGACCTCCTGCTCGCACGCGGCGTAGACACCGTGTTCTCGCTCGCCTCGGAGGAGATCATCCCGCTCCTCTCGGAGATCGAGGACGAACGCGGCGACGAGATCGGGGTCGTGCAGTGTCGCCACGAGCAGGGCGCCGCCGCAATGGCGGACGGGTACGCCCGCGCGAGCGGCGACGTGGGCGTCTGCGTCGTTGGACGCGGCCCCGCGATCGCGCAGACGGGTACCGCGCTCGTGAGCGCGAACCGCCACCGCTCGAAGGTCCTCTACGTCGTTCCCGAGTCTCGGCGCACCGCCGCCCACGACGGCAAGGCGTTCGACCAGAGCGGGTTCCTGGACCGGATAGCGGGCGACGTCGAGTCGATACGCGCGCCCGAGCGGGTCGTCCCCGGGTTGAACGACGCCTTCCGCAGACTCCAGAACGGTCACGGTCCGGTCGCGCTCCAGATCCCCATCGACGTCCTCGAGAGCGACGTTCCGGCGGACGTCCCGGTGGGCACGCAGACGGACTGGCGGGCCGGCGCGCGCGTCGAACCCGACGACGCGGCGGTGTCCCGCGCGGTCGACGCGTACCGGGACGCCGACCCGTCGGCCGCCCCCGTCGTCGTCGCGGGCCGGGGCGCGGTTCGGGCGGACGCCCGCGAGGCCATCGAGCGACTGGCCGAGCGACTGGGCGCGTACCTCGCGACGACGATTCCCGCCATCGGCTACTTCGCCGACCACCCGTACGCGCTCGGCCCCGCTGGCGGTCTCGGCGCGCCCGTCGCGAACGAGCACATCGCCGCGAGCGATGTCGTGTTCGGCGTCGGCGCCGGCCTGAACCATCACACCCTGGACGCGCTCGACCCGGTGGACACGTGTGTCGTCCACGTCGACACCGATCCGGCGCACGTCGGGCGCTACACCGACGTCGACGTCGGCGTGGTGGGCGACGCGCGGGCGACGGCCGACGCGCTCCACGCCGAACTCGAACGCCGCGGCGTGGACGACAGCGAGCGGTTCTGGACGGCCGACGCTCGCCGTGAGATCGCCGCGTCGTCTCCGCTCTCGGACGGGCCGTTCACGGACGTACCGGGCCTGATCGACCCGCGCGAACTGGTCGCCGCGCTCGACGACGCGCTGCCGGCAGGCCGCCTCGTCGTCGCCGACGTCGGCCAGTACATCGGCTGGGTCTTCGACGGGCTGACGTTCGGCCGGAACGACCGTCTCCTCTGGGCGGTCGACTTTCTCGCGCTCGGGCAGGGGCTTCCGGTCGGCGTCGGCGCCGCGATGGCGGAGCGCGAGCGGATCTGCGTCGTGTTCTGTGGCGACGAGGGGTTGATGATGATACTGCAGGAGCTCGAGACGGCGGCGCGTCACGACGTCCCGGTGGTCGTGGTCGTGGTGGACGACGAGGCGCTGGGCGCGGAGTACCACATGGGTCGGATACGCGGCCACTCCGGCTCCGTCGGCCGGATTCCGTCGCCGGATTTCGACGCGGTGACCGCGGCGCTCGGCGCGGAGAGCCACGTCGTTCGGTCGGCGGCAGACGTGGCCGACCTCGAACCCGAACTCGCGGGCGACCTGACCGGGCCGCTGGTGCTCGACTGCCGGGTCGACCCGGACGTCGTCCACCGCGCGATGGGCGAGATGGACATCGACTAGCCGTTTCGCGGCGAACACACCCCCACCGAATCGTTCACTCACAGAAACTATCGTCGCGTGCCGCGCGCCTCACCCCAACATTTTACGCGTATACTGCTGTAATAGAAGTCGCCGAGAGTCGGACGCGCCGATGCCGTCGCTCCGCCGGCCCACGTGCCGGCGTGGCGTCCGGGCGGCCGTGACGTGGCGGCGCGGCCGTGCGAGCCCCCAACCGTGTGGTTTCTGTGGGTGACCCTGTTCCGTGAGGGGATCGGCGATCGCCGTTCGGTACGCCCCGCCCCCAGTGGGGAAAGCTATTTCGCGCGCCTCGGCGTTCGTCGGAGCATGGAACGGCACGACAGCGACGTACCGTCGCTGGAACCCCGCGCGTCGGACGACGGCCGCGTCGTCAAGTCGGACGAGACGCTGTTCACCGTCATCGACGCCGTCCAGCGCGCCGACCGCCCCACGCTCACCGAACTCGCGGCCGACCTCGACCTCTCGAAGGGCGCCGTCTACAAGCACCTCGTCACGCTGCGACACGGCTTCGTCGCGAAGGACGGCGACAGCTACCACGTCGGCCTCCGATTCCTCGAAATCGGTCTCCGGGAGCGGCGACAGCGCCCGCTCTACGACGTCGCCGCGGCCAAGATCGACGAGGTCGCCGAGGAGACCGGGAAGCTGACCTGGTGTACCGTCGAGGAGAACGGCCTCAGCGTCTTCTTCTGCGGGGCGGAGGGCGACCACGCCGTGAACACCGACGGCATCCCGGGCCGCCGGATGCACATGCACTATCAGTGCGGCGGGAAGAGGTCGAAGCCGTCGTGGACCGGTACGGCCTCCCCGCGAAGACCGAGCACACGATCACCGACGAGGACGAACTGTTCGCGGAACTCGAACGGATTCGCGAGCAGGGGTACGCGCTCTCCGTCGAGGAGTCCCTCTACGGCTTCCACGCCGTCAGCGCGCCCGTGCTGACGCAGTCGTCGCGGCCCGTCGCCGCGGTCATCATCGCCGGGGCGGCGAGCCGAATGGACCCCGAGACCTGCCGGAACGAACTCGCGGACGCCGCCCGCAGCGCCGCGAACGAGATCGGACTGGACCTCCAGTACGACTGACACCGCCCGACGGGGACGCCACCGCGACGCCGTCGAGGCGGGGAAAAGAGTCAAGTGAACCGGTCGAGATTGCCAGCCATGGTCGACTCTCGCACGGCCGCGTCTTTGGACGGCTACGCCCGCCCCGACGAGGAGCGAATCGACGACTACCGAGCGGCGGGCTACTGGACCGACCACACTCTCCACGAGGTGCTCGACCGGGCGGCCGACGCCCACTCCGAGAAGCCGTTCGTCGTGGGCCCGAACGGGGTCACGTACGGCGAGTTCGCCGAGCGAACCGAGCGCGTCGCCGCGTACCTCCGCGACGAACTCGGCCTCGCGCCCCGCGAGCGAGTCGTCGTCCAACTCACGAACCGCGTCGAGTTCCTGGAACTCCTCTTCGGGTGCTCTCGGGCGGGCGTCATCCCCGTCGTCCTGCTCCCCCGCCACCGGCGCGCCGAAGCGAGCCACGTCACCGACCTCACGGACGCGCGGGCGTTCGTGACGCTCGGCCCGGACGCCGGCGGCGACTTCGACCACGTCGACATGGCGGCCGGCGTCGCGGCCGCCCACGACCATCTCGACCACTTGCTCGCGGTCGGTGGCGGAGACGCCGCGCTCCCGGACGGCTGGACCGACTACGAGACGCTCACGGACACCGACTGGACCGCGACCCACGGTGACGACGTCGCGGCGACGACCGTCGATCCGAACGACCCCGGGATCATGCTGCTCTCCGGCGGGACCACCGGGATGCCGAAGGTCATTCCGCGAACGCACAACGAGTACGCCTTCCAGTGGGAGCGCTGGGGCGACGTGCTCGACATCCGGCCCGAGTGGACGGGGATGCCCTGGGTTCCCATCGGTCACAACGCCTCGCTCAACCCGATCGTCGGCGCCTGCATCGCACGGGGAGCGTCCATCGCCGTCGACTCGCTCCTCAAGACCGAGCACCTCGTCGAGCGCGCGCTGGAACTCGGCGTCGACTACTTCTTCGCCGTCCCGACACAGCTCGTCGACCTGCTCGAGTACGCGGACGGCGCCGACGTGGACCTCGCGTCCCTGTCCCTCGTCGTCACCGGCGGACAGAAGGCCCGCCCGCGCACCGTCCGCGACCTGAACGACCGGTGGGACGTCGACGTCGCGAACAACTACGGGATGGCGGAGGGCCCGCTGTTCTCCACGCGCCCCGGGGACGACGTCGACGTGCAGGCCGAGACCATCGGCCGCCCGATAGCGCCCGACGCCGACGACTATCGGATCGTCGACGAGGCGCGGTCGTCGGAGGTGCCGACGGGTGACTCGGGTGAGCTCGCCGCGCGCGGGCCCGGCATCTTCACGGGCTACTTCCGGAACGACGCGGAGAACGAGAGCGCGTTCGACGACGACGGCTGGTTCTACACCGAGGACGTCCTCGAGCGGGACGCGGACGGGAACTACCGCGTCCACGGCCGCCTGAAGGACACGATCATCCGCGGGGGCGAGAACATCTACGCGCCCGGCGTCGAG
>JBDGSA010000112.1:7857-13697 GCA_042217755.1 Haloglomus sp.
CCCGGAGCGACTGGAGGTCGTCGCGTCGCTCCCGCAGACCGAAGTCGGGAAGATCAGCAAGGCCGACCTCCGCGAGCGCATCACTGAGACGCTACGGTCGGAGGGGGAACTCGCCGACGACCGCTGAGACGGCACGGCCGGGCGTCCCGGGGCGCGGCTACGACGACTCGCCGTCCGCTGTGTCGGCGCGTTCGAGGGCGCGGCGGGCCTGTTTGACCTTCGCGGCGTCGACCATCTCGCCGTCGAAGCGGATGGCGCCCTGCTCGCCGTCGGTTTCGGCTTCGAAGGCGGCGACGAGGTCCCGATAGTAGTCGAGTTCGTCCCCGCTGGGCGTGAACACGTCGTTGACGGCGTCGACCTGGCTCGGGTGGACGACCTGCATACCGGTGAATCCGAAGCGCTTCTGGCGTTCGGCCTTCTCGCGCAAGCCCGCCTCGTCGTCGATGCTCGCCCAGATGCCGGAGAGGACTTGTTCGACGCCCGCGGCCTTCGCTTCGAGCACGATCTTCGAGCGGACGTGCGCGGTCTCGTCGCCCTCGGGCGACCAGCCGAGGCCGAGGCTCGCCCCCGCGATGTCGCCGACGGCACAGACGCCCGCGGGACTCTCGAGCAGCGGGACGACCTCGATTCGATTCCGGACGTTTCGCTGGTGTTCGACGTACGCGAGCACGGAGTCGAGGGTGTGCACGTCTGCGGGGGATTCGGTCTTGGGGAGGACGACGGCGTCGGTCCAGGCGTCGACGAGGGCGGCGTCCTCGTGGAAGGCGGCCGTGCCGACGTCGTTGACGCGGAGGGTGACGGTGGTGTCGGCGGCCGCGAGGGCGTCGGCGTGGTCGCGGACGGCGGCGCGCGCGGCGTCCTTCTCGTCCGTGGGGACGGCGTCTTCGAGGTCGAGGATGACGGCGTCCGCGCCGTGCGAGGCCGCCTCCGCCACCCACCCCTCCCGGTGCGCGGGCACGTAGAGGACGGAGCGAATCGGGTCCATGCTGTCGCGCGAGACGTCACCGCCCGACACCCTAACCCTTTCGACCGCTCGGATGCGGCGAGGCGCCGACGACGTGCGCCGGAACCTCGCGAGTCCGGCCCGCGCCGAATCTACCCTACCACCGGGCCCGCCCGATAGTGGCCCCGGTGTCCGCCGTCTCCGCGGGCCGATTCCGGAACGCACCGCCCAATAATATTGTATAATTTAGACAATAGTATTGTCTGGCGGTGGCGTACACGTTCCGCAATCGATCAGTCGTGTCGGCCAGTTGCGCTCGCGGATCGGGGACGAGAGAAAGCGGTCGTAACGGTGTTTTGGGCGCGCTGAAGCGTCGGAGTGATCATCGCGGACGTGTGGCTCGATCCGATGACTACTGGAGTCGTTGCCGGGATACCCCTATGGGTCTCTTCGAGCGAAAGTGGGAGAATATCCGCTCACTGTGCACTAAAACGCCGTACTTGAGGTGTATGGGGGCGCCGAGGCGCAATCGGTGCGGGCCGTGCGGCAGGCCCGGCCGACACCGATGCATCTGTTCGCATACACATATAGTATTGCAAAAATATTGAATTATTGGGGGTGCGCTCGCGACGGTCACTCGCCGTCGCGGACCGCGTGGCGGACGGCGTCGAGGGCGTCGGGGTTCTCCATCGAGGAGAGGTCGCCCGGGTCCTCGCTGAGGGTGACGGCGCGGACGGCGCGCCGGATGAGCTTCCCCGATTGGGTGCGCGGTAGGTCCTCTACGATGTAGACGTCCCGCGGCCGGAACGGCTTGCCCTGCTCGGCCCCCACCAGCGCCCGCAGGTCATCCGCGAGCGCGTCGTCGGCCTCCCCGTCCGGGACGACGAAGGCGACTACCGCCGTCCCCGTCGTCTCGTCCGGCACCCCCACCACGACCGATTCGGTGACACCGTCGTGTTCGGCGAGCACGTCCTCGATTTCGGCGGGGCCGACCTTGCGGCCGGCGACGTTCAGCGCGTCGTCCGCCCGCCCGTGCAGGAACCAGAAGCCGTCGTCGTCCACTTGCGCCCAGTCGCCGTGGTTCCACAGCCCCTCCCAGCGCGACCAGTACTCCTCCAGATAGCGCTCGTCCCCGCCCCACAGCGACTTCGTCAGCGACGGACAGGAGTCGCGCGCGACGAGATAGCCGCGTTCGTGGGCGTCTGCGACGGATTCGCCGGCCTCGTTCACGATATCGACGGCCATCCCGAGGCCGGGGCCGCCGAGCGAGCACGGTTTGAGGGGCTGTGTGGGCATGGGCATGAGGAAGCAGCCCATGATTTCGGTGCCGCCGGAGATGTTGATGATTGGCGTGTCGCCGCCGCCGACGCGCTCGTAGAACCACCGCCAGGACTCCTCGTCCCAGGGTTCGCCGGTGGAGCCGAGGAGGCGGAGACTGGAGAGGTCGTGTCGGTCGACCCACTCGTCGCCGTGCTCGCGGAGCGCGCGGACCGCGGTGGGTGAGACGCCGAACTGCGTGACGTCGTGGCGGTCGATCAGGCTCCAGAGGCGGTCGGCGCCCAGGGACCCATCATCCAGCCGATGTCGGAGAGCCAGAAGAACCGATCCCCCGGTTTGAGGTCGAAGCCGAAGTAGACCTCTTTGGCGGCCTGTACGAGTGCCCCCGCGTGCGTGTGGACGATGCCCTTGGGTTCGCCGGTCGTCCCCGAGGAGTAGAGGAGCATCGACTCGTGATCGGCGGGGAGCGAGCGCGTCTCGAACTCGGCGGGTCGTGTGGCGACGGCGTCGGCCCACCACGCGTCCCGGCCCTCCACCCACGGGATGGTTCGGTCGGGGTCGTCGCGGGCGTCGAGGCGGTCGTAGACGACGACGACGTGCGAGAGGCCGCCGGCTTGTTCGATGGCGGCGTCGGCGTCGGCCTTGAGGTCGATGTGGTGGCCGCGGCGGTGGAAGCCGTCGGCGGTGAAGAGGACGTCGCAGTCGCTGTCGGCGAGGCGGGTAGCGGTGGCGTCGACGCCGAACCCGGAGAAGACCGGGACGGCGATGGCACCGAGTTTGAGGCAGCCGTAGAGGACGGCGGCGACCTCGGGGACCATCGGCATGTAGAGTGCGACGGTATCGCCGGGTTCGACGTCGCGGGCGTGGAGGTAGTTGGCGACGCGGTTGGCTCGGCGCTGGAGGTCGGCGTAGGTGAGGCGTTCGGTGGTGCCGGGTTCGCCCTCCCAGACGAGGGCGGTGTCGGAGCCGGGGTGTCGGTCGAGGACGTTGTGGGCGATATTGAGTTCGCCGCCCGGGTACCAGTCGCTGAACTGCGGGCCGTCGGTGTCGTCGCGCACGCTGTCGTAGTCCGCGTCGAAGGTGAGGCCGAGGTAGTCGACGAGTTCGTCCCAGAACCACTCGACGCCCGAGTCGTCGACGCCGGGGAGGTCGCGGGTGGTGCGCGCGATGAGCGCGTCGTCGTCGTCGATGTCGTACGTCTCCATGAACGCGCGGACGTTCGTGGCTTCGACGAACTCTTTCGGGGGTTCGTGGACGACCGGATACCGCGTGCGGGACTCTCCTGGCATCGCTGCTCGGGCGAGTATGGCACGCGAGCGACTATCACGCTTTCCCCGCTTGGACGCCCCTGACAACAGGGAGACGACGCCATCGTGCGCGTGCGGACTGCCGGCCGCATCGGGCGTTCGGTCGGCACCGGTACGGTCTGCGAGGCCCCCGACTCACGCGCCGTCGAACCCGGTCATCTCGAAGCGCGCGCCGCCCGCCTCGGACGCCGTGACGCGGACGTCGGCCCCGTGGAGGTCGGCGACCGTGTCGACGACGGCGAGGCCGAGGCCGGAGCCGCTGGTCGCCGTCGAGTACCCCGCCTCGAAGACGGCCTCGCGTTCGTCCGCGGAGATGCCGGTGCCGTCGTCGCCGCCGTGTTCGACGGCGTTCCGGAACAGGTTCTCGAGCAGTTGGGCGAGTCGGTCGCGGTCGGCGACGACGGACCGGGTGGTCTCGATACGCAACTGGACCGCCGCCGATGGAATCGCCTGCCAGCAGTCCCCGCACGCGGCCGCCAGGTCGACGGCCTCCGCGTCGACGTCGAGCGACCCGCCGGCGATCACGAGCTCCGACTCCTCGAGCAGGCGCATCATCCGGTCGACCGCTCGCTCGCATCGGTCGAACGCCGACGGGTCGTCTCGCTCGCGAGCGCGAACCAGATAGCCGTCCAGGATGTTGAGCGGGTTCCGGAGTTCGTGACGGAGGATGTCGGCGAAGCGCTCCAGTCGCTCGTTCGCCTCCCGGAGGCTGGTCGTCTGGTGGCGGCGCACGAGGAGGTTCGACACGCGCCGAAACATCGTCTGTCCGTCCACGGGCGCCGTCAGCACTTCGTTGACGAGGAGGGGGCGTTCGTCCGGGTCCGGGTCCGAGAGTTCGACCGTCATCGTCGTCTCCCGTCGTCGGATCAGCACGACCGGACAGAACACCGGGTGCAGGTCTCGCTTGTGCGCCTCCAGGGCGTCCCGATACCGCGAGAGCGACGCGTCGTCCACGAGGTAGAGGTCCGCGTCCCGGAACTCCGTCGCCGTGATGGCGGTGTGGCGCTTCTCCACCAGCGACGCCAGCGCGCGACGGTTCGCGTCGTCCGTCAACAGCAGTTGCACGTCGGCCATCAGTCTCGTCCGTGCGGTTCGCCGTCGGCGCTGGGCCCGCCCCCGTGGTCGTCCCGTGCGGTCGCGGACGCCGCGGGCGCGCGTTCGGCCGAGTGTGTCACGTCCACTAGTCGATAGTACGGATTCGCTCGGACGATTTAGCTATTTGGGGCGCCGCACCCGCCGCGAGCGCCGTCGAGGACGGCACGTCCGCTTCGTGTCGTCACCGAGGGCGCCGACTGGTATAAGCGTGGTGTGCGTTCGCACGAAACGCGGCCTCGGCTCGCGTCCGCGGCCCCGTCGCGGGTCGCGCACCCGCCTAGTCGGTCCATAGTATTGCCGGAGACGAACGCACGTCGCTCGTATGGACCGATGGCGACGCGCGTTCGCTGGTGGGCTGGCGGGAACTGTCGCGATGCTCGTCCTCCTCACGGTCGCGGAGACGGAGGCGCGGTTCCGACTCGGCGTCGGGACGCTGCTCGCGCGCTACGTCCCGAGCGGACAGATGCCGCTCGTCGGAGTGCTGGTGTTCGTTCTCGCGGGCGTCCTCGGGTGGCCGCTCGTCTTCACAGTCCTCGACCCGTGGCTCTCGCACCTCCCGTACGGGTCGGACCCGGCGGTCCGCGGCCTCGTCTTCGGCGCGGCGCTCTGGGTGGTCTTCCTGCTGGTGACGCGCCCGTCGTACCTCGGCGTCGTCACCCTCCTCACCTACGGCTACACGCTGTTCGCGCACCTCGTCTACGGGTTCACGCTCGGAGCGGTCAGCGACGTCCTCACTCCCGTTCCCACTCCGCGGTGAGCATCCCGTCCGCCGCGAGGTCCCACGGGTCGTCGCCGGCATCGTCGCCGTTCCGGAGGGACTGCACGACGTTGAAGGCGAGGACGATACCGCCGAGGCCGAGGAGCGCCATCCCGGCCGAGGAGACCCACTGGAGGAGTTCGAAGCGCGCGGGATAGCCAGCCATCCGCCGCGGGAGCCCCTCGATGCCGAGGAGGAGCATCGGGCCGAACGCGAACCAGACGCCGACGAAGGTGAGCCAGAAGTGCACGCGCGCGAGCCGTCGGCCGTACTCGCGGCCGGTGATCAGCGGGAAGTAGTAGTAGAGCGCGGCGAACAGCGCGAAGACGATGAACCCGACCAGTATCAGGTGGAAGTGGCCGACGACGTAGTAGGTGTCCTGCATCACGAGGTCGTAGGGGACGGCGGCGAGGAAGACGCCGGTGACGCCGCCGACGATGAACGTGGAGATGCCGCCGAG
>JBDGSA010000162.1:0-13670 GCA_042217755.1 Haloglomus sp.
GCGTGTCGATGTGGAGTTTGTCACGGAATTCCTTGGGAATCGTCGCCTGTCCCTTGCTCGTGACCGTGACGGTCGTTCCCTCCTCTGCATCGCTCATATGTAATGGGAAGATTCAGTAATACTTCAATCCTGGTAATACTCGTGTGAAGTATTACTCAACAGCAGACGGTATAGTTCTGCCTCGACGAGGGCGCCGACGTGCCTGCCTGCAACGTCGGCGTGCTCCTGGCGGGGAGCGGCTCCGAGCGGGAGTTCACGCAACGACTGGGGCGCCTTCTCAGACCGACCGCGGACCGCGACCGGGCGATCCTCTACGAGCTCGTCTCCGAGGAGACCGCTGAAGAGCGAGTGGCGCGCCGCCGACGGTGCGTCGAGCGTGGGTCGCGGGCCGGGAGACGGCGTCATTCCCCGAGGTCGAGCACCAGCGCCGCTCCCTCGCGTTCGAATGTCGTCCCGAGCGCGGCCGAGCGTTCCCGCATCCGCTCGCGGCTCCAGTCCGCCACGTCCGGGCTGGCCCGGTGGACGGCGAAGTCGTATATCTGGACTGGACGGAGCCGGAGTTCGGTCGGCTCACCTCTGTCGGTCACCGTCAACTCGAACAGGAAACTCCGGTCGTTGCGCAGGTCGTCGTCGACGGCGTAGTCGTCGACGAAATCACCGCAGTCGTAGCAGATGGGCCGCCCGTCGTACACCTCGATGCCCTGGACGACGTGCGCGCTGTGACCGTGGACGATATCGACGCCCCTGTCGACGAGCCAGCGGCCGAACTCGCGGAACGCCTCGGGCGGTTCGGTCACCATGTTCGGCCCCCAGTGGAGCGACGCGACCACCAGGTCCGGGTCGGCGTCGGCCGCCCGGTCGAGCGCCTCGTTGACCGCCGCTCGCGAGGACGCGTCGTCGAGGTCGAACTCGACGCGGGCGGTGCCGGGCGACGCCTCGCCGGCGGCGTACTCCGGCGTGTTGTCGGTGAGCGAGACGACCCCCACGTCGAGGCTGCCGACGGCGACGTGCGCTGGGGCGAACGCCTCCTCGCGCGTCCGCCCGGCGCCGGCGTGGGCGATGCCCGCCTCGTCGAGGTGGTCGATGGTGTCGCGGAGCGCCGGCACCTCGTAGTCCAGGATGTGGTTGTTGGCGAGCGAGCAGTAGTCCACGCCGGCGGCGTCGAGCGCAGGCACGGCCCAGTCGGGGTCCGCCCGGAAGTGGAACGGCCGGTCTGTCCGCTGCCACGGTTCGCCGCGCGTCGAGAGGCAGCACTCCAGATTGACGAACAGGCCGTCGAGGTCGCGGAGGAGGTCCAGCAGATCGCCCCAGACCGCTGTCACCGCCTGCGAGCGCTGGTGTTCGTCGACCAGCCGCCCGAGCATCACGTCGCCGGTGAACCCGAGCCGGTACGACATAACCTGAAATTTGGGGCGCCAGCCACAAACGACTCACGACGGTCGCGGGACGCCCGCTGCTCTGTCCCCGAGCACTCGCCGCGTCTCTGGCTCACTCGTCGTGATTCCGGAGGTAGGCTCGCGTCCGGCGCTTGCCGTTCCAGATGAACTTCAGTCGGTCCAGCAGCGTGGCGTTGCGCATCGACGTGGAACTGCTCGGGCGGAACCGGACCCGGCTCTCCCCGGTCGCCTCGACGCGCCCGCGGAAGAGCCGCTGGCCCAGTTTCGAGAGATCCGGCGTGTGCCAGTGACAGAGCAGACAGGCGGGCTGGCCATCCGCGACGTCGAGGGGCACGTCCAGCGCGACGGTGTCCTCGCCGCGGCGCTCGACGCCGCGGACCGTCCGGGTCGTCGGCCAGCCCTCGTCGTCGACGACCGTGAGCGCGAGGCGGTCGTACGACTCGGCTTCGGCGGCGTCGACGCCCCGTTCGGGCCAGGGCGGCAGGCGGCCGGCCGTCGCGGTCTCGAGCGGTTCGATGCGGAGGGGGTCGACCTCCACGACCAGTCGGAGGGCATACCAGCCGAACAGAAAGCGCCCGAGCCGCGAATCGAGCCACGACGATGTCTTCGTGAACCCCTCGCGCTTCGGCGAGGGCGGCTCCGAGCGGATGAGGTCCCGGACGTACTCTGCGTTCGCCCGGAGGTCGTCGTCGCGGACGGTTCCGCGGCCGTAGCAGACGAACGGCTCGTCGGCGGCGTAGAACAACAGCGACAGCCGCGGGTGCTCTCGCACCGTGTCGACCTTCCCGGCGTACGCCGGCGGCGAGGTGACGATCACGGCCTCCCGGCCCTCGTCGTAGAAGGGGCTCATCGGGTACGTCCGCGGCCGATCTCCCACAGCGGTCGCGACCTCGGCCGCGGGGGAGCTGTGGACGGCACGCTGGACGCGCTCGAGGTTGAGCGCCGTGCCGTCGAGACTCATCCGCGCCCTCTGCTGTGCATACCGTGCCCCCGCGTCACGCAGGTACTTAATTGGTTCCCGGTGTCCCGTGTGGGCACGGCGGCCGCCGCGGGCACGTCAGTGTGACCCTTCGGGTTCCGTGTTCGGAACGTCAGTGTGACCCTTCGGGTTCCGTCTTCGATTCGAGGACGATGATGTCGCGCGCGAGGTAGCCGATTCCGCCCATCAGCACCAGCGTCCCCAGAAGCAAGGTCAGATTGATGCCGCCCTGCAGGACGCCGAGGATCATGACGGCCATCCCGACGACGACACCGAAGATCGGAATCCCGATCGAGACCGTGTGGCTCATACTGCGCCCCTGCTATCCGAACCGTGATAACATTTGGCGTGATGCGTCGCCGTAACGCTCGCCGTGACACGTCGTCGAGTCGCGGGACGTCGGTGGGACCGACCGGGCGCTGGACCGACAGGAGTTATGCCCGCTCGCGTGCGAGCATCGTGGCGAGCGTGCTCACGAAGGACCTGCTTCGCGTCTCGCGGGCGGGCGGGGGCTACCACCCGCAGTTCGTCGGCGACGACCCCGAAACACGCGACCTCGCGGCCCGCGTGATCGGCGTCTACCAGGGTCACGTCGGTCAGCAGCGCGCCGACCTCGACGAGGCGCTGACCGACCTCGAGCGCGACGCCAGCGACTTCAAGCTGGTCCGTGGGTTCGCCAAGCTGCTCGAGCGCGAGGCGGCGTTCGAGACCCGCGCGCCCGTCGAGCCCCGGCGTGCCCGCGAGGTTACCTTCCGAGCCGCCGAGACGGTCGGCGTCGTCACCGAGGCCGAACGCGAGACAGCGCTCGAACGAGCGGCCGAGCGCCTCGACGTCGACGCGGCGGCGGTAGACGACTCGTTGTACGCCGACCTCGAGAGCCAGCAGGTGCTCGTCGCGTTCGACTCCCGCTACGATCCCGACTCGCTCGTCGAGCAGTACGATCTCTCGCTGGCGCAGACGGCGCTGTTCGACGCCGTCGAGGTGCGCGTCCGCTCCGCGGAGCCGAAGGAACTCGTCTCGGCTGTCAAGCGCCTCCGGCTGATGTACGAGGTCCGTCGCGTCGACGACGAGGAGCGCGACGCCGGGCCTGGTGATCGCGAAGTGGTTGTGACGGGGCCGAGCGCACCCTTCTCGCGCTCGCGGCGCTACGGCACACGATTCGCTCGCCTCCTCCGAACGGTCGCGAGAGCGCCGGAGTGGCGCCTCGAGGCGACGATCGACGACCGCGGGACCGAACGCCGCCTCGTGCTCACCGACGCGGACGTCTCCGTGCCCGGCACCGAGCCCGTGGTCGAGCCGACCTACGACTCGGGCGTCGAGCGCGACTTCGCGACCCGTTTTGGGTCACTCGATCTTGACTGGGCCCTCGTCCGCGAGCCCGAGCCACTCGCCGCGGGCGCCTACGTCGTCATCCCGGACTTCGCGTTCGACTACGAGCACGCCGACTTCCGCGTCTTCTTCGAGATCATGGGGTTCTGGACGCCCGAGTACGTCGCGAAGAAGCTCTCGCGGCTGGCCGACCTCGAGGACGTGGCGATGCTCGTCGCGGTCGACGAGTCGCTCGGCGTCGGCGAGGACGTCGAGGAACTCACGGACAGGGCCATCCCCTACCGTGACAGCGTCCGGGTGAAGGACGTGGTCGACGCGCTCGGCGAGTACGAGGACGAACTGGTCGCGGACGCGGCCGCCGACCTGCCGGACGAACTGGTTCCCGAGGACGACGCCGTGACGCTGGAGACGCTCGCCGAGCGCCATGGCGTCGCCGAGGCGGCTGTCGCGGACGCGTCGTTCTCCGAGCACGAGCGCGTCGGGCGGACGCTCGTGCGACCCGCCGTGCTGGACGAACTGGCCGACCGCATCGAGACCGGAATGGCCCTCGACGAGGCCGAGGCGGTGCTCGACGAGTACGGCCTGGACGACGCGAGTGCCGTGCTCTCGCGACTGGGATTCCGGGTCGAGTGGGAGGGGCTCTCCGGCGGGACCATCCGAGATAAGTGATTATTTTCTAGCTTAAATAATACAATGCGGGTATTAAAAATAAAATCCAGGTATATTTAACTAATACTGGATGCAGATGTGGTATCGTCCTCTCGGCAGCGTCCTCCGGCGGACGGGTGAGAGTTATGCTCTCCGATGTGGTACACGTCCACATGGGGATGGATACTCGCCCTCCCCGGGCGTGGCGCAAGCAGGCCACGGCCGTCGGGAAGCGCATCCGTGAGGGGCGGCCGGGAACCAGCGGGGGGTCGGCGGGGGACCCAGAGATCGTCTCGCTGGTGGCGGAGCCGTACGACACCGTGACGGAGTCCCGGGGGCGACTCACCGAACTGCAGCGGGCGTTCGCGGCACGCGAGGACGACCGCGCGGTCTTCCTTACCGTGTACGCTCACACGACGGAGGCGGTCGCCGCCCGCATCGAGCGCGGCGAGTTCGAGGACCCAGACTGGGTGGCCCACTACCTCGTCGCGTTCGCGAACCGCTACCGCGAAGCCGTCCACGACTACGAGCGGGGGGAACTGGCGGCTGTCGCCGACCCGTGGCAGCTCGCGTTCGATTCCGGGAGGGCGCCGGACTCGCTGGCCACCCAGGACGCGCTGCTGGGGGTCAACGCCCACATCAACTACGACCTCGCGTTCGCGCTCGCTGACGTGGGCATCGAGACCGACCGATCGGTGAAGCTCGCCGACCACCGCGCCGTGACGGAGGTCCTCCGGTCCATCGTCGACGACATCCAGGACCTGCTGACCGAGGCGTACGCGCCGGGTCTCGAGCGAGTTGACGAGTCGATGGGCCGGGTCGACGAACGGCTCGCCATCTTCACCATCGACGAGTGCCGGTCCAGCGCGTGGCGCAACGCCGTCGGCCTGTGTTCCCGGTTCCGGGCCCGCCGCTGGCTCGCCCGCCGGATCACCCACGCCACCGCGACCGGCGTGGCCTACCTCCTGCTGAGCACCCGCGCGAGCGACACCGTGCAGGAGGCCGCCGCCGATCTCGAGGCGGGCCAAGAGGGTGAGGGCGCTTCAACGGACGAGAGGGCTCAGGACCCCTCGACGGGGCGAGACTGACCGACGGGGAGCCGCTCAGGGACCGACGAGCCGCGCCATCAGGTGTGACTCAGCTCGCCGGAGCAGCTCCGAAGCGGTCGCTTCGGCGATACCGAGCCGGTCTGCCACGTCGGCGAGCGACGCCTCGCGGGGGGCGGCGTAGTAGCCCAGCTCGACTGCCGTCTCGACGGCCTCGAACTGGCGGTCGGTCACCCCGGCCGTGATTGTGCCGTGTCGGCGGTCGTAGTCGCCGATCTCGAGCACCTCGACACCGATATCGGCTTGCTCCCCGAGCGCCTCCACCAGTCGCGTCAGGGCGTCGCCACCGCCGACCGCGGTCACGGTGAGCCGGCCCGTGCCGTCGTACACCAGCGGCGGCACCACCACCAGTCGCAGGGCGGCGAAGGCGTCGAAGAACGCCTCGTCGGCGTCGGTGTACGTCTGGCAGACGTACGAGTAGAAATGCTCCTCGTCGACCGGCGTCAGTTCGTACTCGCGGATCGGCTCGACGTCCTCGATGCGCTCGCGGTAGGCATCGATGTCGCCGACCATGTAGAACAGCGCGAACTGCACGTCGTCCCGCGAGAGGTTCCACGCCTGCAACTCGACCCGCTCCATCGCGTCGGAACGGGCCAGGAACTGCTGCATCGGGTGTCGCATCCACTCCGGTTGGTCGAGCCGCGCGTGCAGGTAGCGCATCCCTCGATCCCGGTGATACCCGACCACGATTGAAAAAGGCCCTAGGTATCTCGGGGTAACGACCGTCGCTCACGGCCCACTACCTCTGGTCATGTCACGGCCACGGAGCGGCGATCCGGAGGCGGACAGGACCGCCTCGACCGCCACCCCCGAGGGGGACGACAGGGACGGCGGCGGCATACCCGCCGAGACGCCGCCCGGCCCCGAAGGGCTCCCGGTCCTGGGCAACGCTCTCTCGCTCGTCCGAGACCCGCGGCGGTTCTACGAGGAGATGAGCGAGTACGGCGACGTGGTGAGCTACAGTATCCCCCGGCTGGAGTTCGTCACCCTCCTCCACCCGGACCTCGTCGAGCGCGTGCTGCTGACCGACCACGAGCGGTTCGGCAAGTTCGGCTTCGAGGAGCTGGGCGGCGAGTTCGCCAGCGAGGGGCTGCTCCTCGCGGAGGGCGAGCAGTGGCGACGACAGCGGACGACCATCCAGAACGCGTTCACGATGGACCGCATCCGGGGGTACGGCGACGCGATGGCCGGCTACACCCAGCGGATGATCGACGGGTGGGTCGACGGTGAGGCCGTCAGCATCAACGACGAGTTCTCCCGGCTGACGCTGCAGGTGCTGGTCCACTCGCTGTTCGACATCGACCTCGGTCGGGAGGCCGACCTCGTGCGAGAGTTCGCCACCACCGTCAACGACCGGGGGAGTCTCGACGGTGTCTCGACGTTCATTCCGATGTGGGTCCCCACGCCGGAGAACCGCCGGTATAGGCGGGTCCTGGAGGATTTCCGGTCGTTCGTCGAGGAACTCATCGATGAGCGCCGCGGGCGGGCCGGCGAGTACGACGACATCCTCTCGCTGCTCCTGACCGCCGAGGATGAGGACGGCCGGACGATGTCGGAGGTAGAGCTCCGCGACCAGATGGCCACCTTCCTGTTCGCCGGCCACGAGACCACCTCGCTGGCGCTCACGTTCACGATGCTGGCGGTGGCCCAGCGCGACGACGTCCGCGAGCGACTCGACGAGGAGTACGCGACGGTGTTGGACGGGTCACCCCCCGACCCCGAACAGGTGCCACGGCTGGAGTACACCGACCGGGTGATCCAGGAGTCGCTCCGCCTGTACCCGCCGGCGTTCATCCTCTTCCGCGAGGCCCGTGAGGACGTCGAACTCGGCGGCTACCGCGTGCCCGAGGGGACGAAGGTCACGCTCCCCCAGTTCCACATCCACACGGACGAGCGGTGGTACGACGACCCGATGGCGTTCGACCCGGACCGCTGGACCGACGGGTTCGAGGAGTCGCTGCCGGACTACGCCTACTTCCCGTTCGGCGGCGGCCCGCGCCACTGCGTCGGGATGCGCTTTGCCATGCTCGAGCTGAAGACGGTCCTGCCGACGCTTCTCCAGCAGGTCGAGTTCGATCTCCTGTCGGACCCCGACCCGGAACTCGACATGGCCCTTACGCTGCGACCGGCCGAGGACGTGCGGATGCGGGTCGGGAAGCGACAGCGGTAGAGTTGGACTCCAGGTCCCCCTTCGGCTCTCCTCCCCACGACGAACTTCGTCAATAATCCAGGGTTTTACGGTTTAAACCGTCAATTTGTGGTAAAATCCGGACGATACGTCGATGATATTGTAACTGACACGAATATGGTCGTGTCCAGTTGCCGTCGGCGCCGGCCGTCCCGGCCGACTACAGCTCTCGCCGCCGCCCCTTCGGCACCTGCGAGCGCAACTCGCCGTGGAGGAACAGCCCCACGCCGATGGGCTCCGCACGGCCCCCGTACTTGTGCCGGACGACGAGATAGCCCCAGTCGCCGTCCCAGTCCAGTTCCTGGTCCTCGCCGGCGAGGAACCGGCGCGCCCGTTCCCGCGAGAGGTTCACGACCGTATCGTCGGCCGTCGCGTGCCGGCCGAACCGCTGGACGGCGTCGGTCGTCGGCTTCCAGTGCTCGCCGCCCGTCCGGAGGAACGTCAACCCCATCGCCTCGACCTCGACCGGCGAGGGGACGTCGGCCGCGAACGCCCACACCTTCCGGGCGCCCTTCTCCCAGAAGGTGTGGCCCTCCCAGACTGCGGGGTCGACGCCGTACCGATCCGCCCAGAACTCGACGACGCTCTCGCGGGTGGCGCGCTCGGGCACGTCGCGCTCGTCGGCCGTGGCGGGGAGGCGGTCGAACCGGGAGGGGTCGTTCTCCGCGGCAGCACTCTCCCCGCCCCCGCGCTCGCCGTCGCTCATGCCGTCACCTCCAGTTTCGCACAGAAGAACCCGCCCGTGTCGTTGTGGTGCGGGTAGATGCGACGGGCCTTCTCGACGGCGGGGTCGTACGTCTCGCCGTCCCACTCGGTGACGCCGGGGCGCGATTCGAGCGGGAGGTCGAACTCGGCCAGGCGGCAGTCGCTGTTGGCGAGCGCGTGGTCGAGCACGGCCTCGTTCTCCTCGGGGGCGAAGGTGCAGGTAGAGTAGACGACGGTGCCGCCGGGCTTCGTCACCTCGATGGCGCGCTCGAGGATGCCCTTCTGGACGCCCGCGACGCCCCGGACGTGGTCGAGGGTCCAGTCGGCCAGTGCGTCGGGGTTCTTCCGGATGGTCCCCTCACACGAGCAGGGCACGTCCACGAGGGCGCGGTCGAACGGCTCCTCGCTCTCGCCCTCGTCCTCGCCCGAGAACGGCTTCAGCGAGAAGTTCCGGGCGTCGGATTTGGTGACGACGACGTTCGAGACGCCACAGCGCTCCGCGTTCGAGCGGAGCGCCGAGAGCCGCCCGAGGTTGGAGTCGTTGGCGACGAGCAGCCCCGTATCAGCCATCAGCGCCGCCAGTTGAGTCGTCTTGCTCCCTGGGGCCGCACACGGGTCGAACACCCGCTCGCCGGGCCCCGGGTCGAGCACGAGCGCCGGCACGGCCGACACTTCCTCCTGGCCGTACACCCAGCCGTGGACGTACGCCCACGAGTGGCCCGGGTCGCCCTCGGGCAATCGGAGGAGGCCGTCGTGCCAGTCGACGGGATCGAAGGAGACGCCCTCCTCGCGGAAGCCGGCGCGGACCTCCTCTGGCGTGGCCTTGATATCGTTCACCCGGACGACCGCCGGGAGCGGCCGGGCGCACGCCTCGCGGAACGCCTCGAAATCGTCCACGAGTGACTCGTAGCGCCCGAGCACGTCCCCGGGGTCGTCGATGCCGTCGGTCATTGCCGGGGATGAGCGGGGGCGGGGTTAGTGGGTTTCGGAGGCCGACCGCGCCGCTCGACCGACTCGCGGGCCGCGTTCTCAGCCGTACCGCTCGCGGAACAGCGCGACCAGCAGTGCGAGGTGGATACCCGCGCCCAGGGTCGCGGCGAGGCGGCCGACGGTCACGACGGCGTCGCCGGCGCCGAGCAGCCCGGCCACCTCGACCAGCAGCCCGCCGGCGACGAGCACGATAACGGCCAGTGCAGTGCGGTCGCTCGCACCCCGGAAGCTCCCGACCGTGGGCGGGTAGAACTGGTAGCTCGCGCCGACGATGGCCAGACCCAGGAAGCCGAGCACGTTCAGCCGGCGGTGGGCCGTTACGCGGGCGGCTGTTGCCGGCTCGACCGCGAACGAGAGCCCGAGGAACGCGGCGAGGCTCCCGAGCCCGACGGCCGCGAGGAGCGCCACGAACCCGACCCGGTCGCGGTCCGAGCGCGCGACGGTGACGCCCAACGCGGTCGCGAACCCGACGACGGCGATGGCCTCGACGGCCGCGCCGGCCTCGAACACCGGCCCGGCGGGGAGGCCGGCGGCGATGAGCGCCGGGCCGACCGCGCCGGCCGGGAGCACGACGGCGACGAGCGCGCGCGGCGGATGCGCGACGAGGAACCGGGGCAGGAGTCGGAATCCGACCGCGAACAGCAGCAGGGCGGCGAAGCCAGCGGCCAGCAGGTGGGTGGCACGCGGCGGATAGCCGTCGACCACCGGCGGGAGCGGCGCGTGCCCCGCGAGCAGCGCGTACGACCCGACAGCGAGGTAGGCGGCGGCGACCGGCACCGCGAGGTTGGCCGCGCGGTCGACCGGCCGGCGCTCGGCGTTCGCCTCGCCGGTCCCCGTCTCCGACCCGAGGAGGTTGTCCCGGACCGTCCAGCCGAGCGTCCCGAGGAAGATGACGACCCCGAGGACCCAGATCGCGGCACCCGCGAGCGCCGCCGCGTCGGCCGCGTCACCGGTGACGATTCCGCGGCGCGTCGCCTCGGCGGCGCCGGCGAGGAGGAGCGTCCCCGACAGCGAACACGCGAGGTGGACCGGCATGAGCCGCGTGGTCGCGAGGTCGCGGTCGAAGTACGGCGGCACGAGCGCGTACGCCTTCCCGAAGACGGTGTGACACACGAACCCGAGGACGCCGAGGAGGACCGCCGTGCGGCGGGCGACACCGACCACCTCGCCGACCTGCCAGACGACGAGCAGAGCCGCACCGGCGAGGACGAACCTGCGCGACCAGCGCGACGCCCGTTCGGCGTGGCTCATGGCGGATGCCGGCCGCCGTCGCCCTTGAATCCAGCCCCGAACGTGGAACTCGCCGGGACGGGCCCCCACCGCCGTGACCAGTTTCGCCGCGGGAGGCGACCCCTTAACACGTCGCCGCCCCTCGAACGAGCCAGGATGGGGAGCCACGCGTCATCTGAGTTGGCCGACGAGGGCCGCGAGCTGCTTCGCGACTGCCACGACGACCTCCCGTTCGACCCCGGCGCCGTCGACATCGACGACGCGGACGTGCTCGCGCGGCTGGAACCAGAGGTCCGCGAGTGGTGGGTCGAGACGTTCGGCGCGTTCATCCCCGGCAACGGCGGCTTCTTCACGCCGCCCCAGAAGGAGGCCATCCCGCTCGTCGACGAGGGCGAAAATGCGCTGGTCTGTGCCCCGACCGGGAGTGGGAAGACCCAGTCGTCGTTTGCGGCCATCTACAACGACCTCTTCCGGCGCGCGAAGGCCGACGACCTCGAGAACAGCGTCCACTGCCTCTACATCTCGCCGCTGAAGTCACTCGCCAACGACATCCACCGGAACCTCGCCGAACCCATCGACGCCATCACCGACAAACTGGCCACGAACGACCACGACGTCGACCTCCGGCACGCCATCCGGCACGGCGACACGAGCGACAGCGACCGGCAGGCGATGCTGGAGACGACGCCGCACATCCTCAATACCACGCCGGAGACGCTGGCCATCCTGCTGAACTCCCCGAAGTTCAAGCGGAAGCTCGAGACCGTCGAGTACGTCATCGTCGACGAGATCCACTCGCTGGCCGACAACAAGCGCGGTACCCACCTGTCGGTGTCGCTGGAGCGACTGGAGCGGATGGCCGACGGGTCCCCGACGCGCATCGGCTGCTCGGCCACGGTGGAGCCGCTCTCCTCGATGGCGGAGTTCCTCGTGGGCTGCGAGACGCCCGGCGACCCCGACGCGGACCGAGTGACGGGCGAGGACGGACCGGCGGGCGAGGACGGGCAGGCGGACGACGAGGGGACAGCAGGCGACGGCGGACGCCCCCCCGAGTTCCGCGACTACGAGATCGTCGACGCCCGGTTCGTCCGGGACTTCGACATCGAACTCACGTGTCCGACCGACGACCTCATCGACACGCCGCCGTCGGCCGTCAACGAGCGGTTCTACGACCAGCTCCACGAGTGGATCCAGGACGCCACGAACACGCTCGTCTTCACGAACACGCGGTCGGGCGCCGAGCGCGTGCTGCACAACCTGCGGGAGAACTACGACGGCTACGACGAGTCGAACTCCGGGTGTCACCACGGCTCACTCTCGAAGGACGAACGCGAGCGCGTCGAGGAGCTGCTCAAGTCCGGTGACGTCGACGTGGTGACGACGAGCACCTCGCTCGAGCTCGGCATCGACATGCCGTACATCGACCTCGTGGTGCAGGTCGGGTCGCCGAAGTCGGTTGCCGCGCTCCTCCAGCGCGTCGGCCGCGCGGGTCACCAGCTCGGCGAGACCGTCACCGGCCGCGTCGTGGCGCTGGACCGCGACGAACTCGTCGAGTGCACGGTGATGCTCAAGAAGGCCGAGGAGGGGTTCGTCGACCGCGTGTTCGTTCCCGAGAACGCTCAGGACGTGGCCGCCCAGCAGGTCTACGGGATGGCGATCAACGGGCCCCGCCCCGAGCGGGAGATCCGCGAGATACTCCGGAGCGCGTACCCGTACCGGAACTTCTCGGACGCCGAGTTCGAGCAGCTGTTCCGCTATCTCACGGCGGCATACGAGGGCCTCGAGGACCGGAACGTCTACGCGAAGGTCTGGCGCGACACCAACGATCCGCCGGGCGGCGAGCACCACTACGAGGACTTCACCCCGGGGACGCCGCTCGTGGGAAAGCGCGGCCGGATGGCGCGGGTCATCTACATGACAAACATCGGCACCATCCCGGATTCCTTTACGTGTGACGTGTTCACTCGCTCGGGCGACGAGTGGGTCGGCCAGCTGGACGAGGAGTACCTCGACACGCTCGAGACGGGCGATGTGTTCGTCCTCGGCGGGTCGAACTACGAGTACCGCTACCGTCGCGGGTCGAAGGTGTACGTCGATCCGACGAGCGCGCGTCCGACGGTGCCGTCGTGGTTCTCCGAACGGCTGCCGCTGTCGTACGACCTCGGCCGGGAGATCCTCGCGTTCCAGTGCGACCTGCTCGACCGCCTCGAGCGGGGCGGCCAGCCGGCGGTCCGGCAGTGGCTCCGCGAGTTCCCGCTCGACGAGTACTCGGTGCGGGCCGTGACGCGGATGTTCGACGAACAGATCCGCTACGCGGGCACAGAGAGCGTCGCGACCGACGACCGACTCGTGGTCGAGGAGGAACTCGACCGCGAGTCCTACGAGCGCCACTACTACGTCCACTCCAACTACGGCCGCCGGTTCAACGACGGCTTCTCGCGGCTGCTCGCGTATCGGTGTGCACAGGAGGCCAGCGCCAACGTGCAGGTCGCCGTCGCCGACCACGGGTTCACGCTGTCGATGCCGCTCAACCGGAAGGTAGACGTCGCTGGCATCGTCGAGTCGATCGACCCCGAATCGGCTCGCTCCGACCTGCGGGCCGCGCTCGACGGGACTGATCTCCTGAAGCGGTATTTCCGCATCAACGCCACGCGAGCGCTGATGATCCTCAAGCGGTACAAGGGCTACGAGAAATCCGCTGCCCAGCAGCAGGTGTCAAGCGAGATGTTACTGTCGTTCGCCGAGGAACTCGATGATTTTGCGGTAATCGAGGAGACCTACCGCGAGATTCTGGAAGACAAACTCAACCTCGCTGGTATCGAGGAAGTGCTCGACGAGATTCAGCGCGGTGATGTCGAGGTCGTCCGCCACAGCGTGGAGACGCCGACGCCGCGAGCCTTCGGCCTGGCGACACTCATGGCCAGCGACGTGGTCCTCGCAGAAGACGAATCCGCCGTCCTGCAGGAGTTCCACCAGCGGGTGCTCGAGGAGATCGACGGCGGGACCGCCACGGGCGGAGACAATCCAGGGAGCGAACGGAACGGGTCGTCGAGAGCCGAGAGTGAGTCGTCGAGAGCCGAGAGTGAGTCGTCGAGAGC
>JBDGSA010000057.1:0-2255 GCA_042217755.1 Haloglomus sp.
GGTACTCCTCGGCGTCGCGCTTGATCTTCTGGAGGATCATCGCCGAGATCTGCTCCGGCGTGTACTCCTCGCCGTCGATCTCGACGGTGTAGCCGTCCTCGCCCATGTGGCGCTTGATCGACTGGACGGTCCGTTCGGGGTTCTGGACGGCCTGATTCTTTGCCGGTTTTCCCACGAGACGCTCGCCATCGTCCGTGAACGCGACCACGGAGGGCGTAGTGCGGTCGCCCTCGGCGTTCGCGATAATCTCGGGGTCGCCACCTTCCATCACCGCGAACGCGGAGTTGGTGGTCCCCAGGTCGATGCCGAGGATCTTGTTGCTCGCCATGTTACCCGAGAGTAGTTGTCTGCCGCCGTTAAGCCTTGCTGAATCCCGTCGTCTGGGCCAGCAGCCTCCCCGTCGCCATCACGCGATTTCACACAGCGGGGCCGTCGAGGACCGACACGTACAAACCGAACCGCACCACGAGCGGCCGGCCACGACCACGCGACGGCCTATTCCGACCACGACCGCGCGACGGCCCATTCCGGTCACGGCCCCGCGACGGCCCATTCCGGTCACGGCCCCGCGACGGCCATTCCGGTCACGGCCCCGCGGCGGCCCGGAGGTCGGCCACGACGGGCAGGTGGTCGGAGGGACGGCGCCAGCTCCGTTCGGCCGCCGTGCTCGTCGCGTACAGCGTCACGTCGAACCCCCGGACGAGCACGTAGTCGATGCGTCTGCCCCGGGTCGAGTCGCGGTCGGCTCCCGCCTCGGCGCCCTCACCGTCGAAGCCGACGTACGTCTCGCCGGGGCCGAATCTCGCGTCGGCGACCTGCCGGGCGTCCACGAACGGCCCCGGACGTTCGACGAGCGAGCGGTACGGGCCCGAAGCGGGCCGGGCGTTCAGGTCACCGACGAGCAGCGCGCGGTCGGAATCGGTCACGCGGTCGGCGCTGCTCCCCTGGCCGGCGCTGCTTTGCCGGTCAGCGCTGCTTCCCTGGCCCACGCCGAGTCGGTCGCGGACCAGGCGCGCGCTCTCGCGGCGCGCGGTCGCTCCCGCGTGGTCGAAGTGAACGTTCACGAGGTTGAAGGTCACATCCGGTTCCGCGTCCGTCGCGCGGTCGCGGACGGTGGCCGCCGTCGCCACGCGGGGCACCGCGGCGTCCCAGCCCGTCGCGCCGACGTCGTCGGGGTCGGGCGCGAGCGCGAACGTAGACGCCGACACGACGTCGAGTCGCTCCGGCCGGTAGCCGATCGGCGTGTGCTCACCCACCCGGTGGCGCTCTGCCACCCACTCGTAGCCCGGCAGTCGCTCGCGGAGGTCCGGCAACTGCGCTCGCCACACCTCCTGGAGACACAGGAGGTCGGGGTCGTGGAGCCGGATGGTCGCCGCCACGGCGTCTCGACGGTTCGGCCACGCCCGCGACCCCCGGTCCAGCGACGCGTACCGGACGTTGTACGTCACGACGCGCAGTGTGTCGGCGCCGCTCACGGGAGAGCCTCCCGGACGAGTCCGAGCGATCGTGCGTCGGCGTCGCGAGCGCGGCGATTCCTCATCAGGCGCGGGTGGGCGGGCCGTCAGCAAAAGGGTGGTCCCGTCGGGACGACACCGACGGAGCCGGGAGAGCCTACTCCGCGCCGGACCCGTCAGAGACCGTTACCTGTGCGGTCTGGAGGACCTTGCCGGCCATCTCGTACCCCGGGCGGTGGAGTTCGTCGACCGTGCCCTCGGGCTGGTCGCTCGCGACGCGCATCAGCACCTCGTGACGCTGTGGGTCGACCTCCTCGCCGGGATCGGGCTCGATGGCGACGACGTTCTCGGCGTCGAGCACGCGGTCGAACTGGTCGAGCGTCTTCTGGACGCCGCCTCTGATGTCCGAGTCCTCGTCCTGTTCGAGCGCGCGGACGAGGTTGGTCCGGACGTCGAGCAGCCGCTCGACGAGTTCCTCGGTGGCCCGCTCTTTTTCCTCCTCGCGCCGTCGCTCCATCCGCTTTTTGAAGTTCTGGAAGTCGGCCTGCTTGCGCTTGAGTTTCTCCTCTAACTCCTCGACGCGCTCCTCGTACTCCGCGACGGCGTCCTCGGCGTCCCTGCGGGCGGCCCGGAGGGAGGCGATCTCCCGGGCGACCGTCTCCGGGTCGGCGTCGGCGACCCGCTCTGTGAGGTCCTCGTCGGGGTCCACGTCCGGGGCGTCCTCGCGGTCGCCCTCGGCGCCCGGCTCGTCGGTGTCCGCCGCGCTCTCGCCGTCCGCCGCGGCGTCCTTCTCGCTCATAC
>JBDGSA010000057.1:2355-13341 GCA_042217755.1 Haloglomus sp.
CGGCGCCCGCGACGCCGTGCGGAACGCCGCGGGACCAGCGGCCGTCAGTGCCGCTCCTCGATGGCCTCGGTGACGGCCGGGACCACCTCGTGGAGGTCGGCGATGACCGCCCAGTCGGCCTTCTGGACGATGGCTGCCTCGGGGTCGGTGTTGACCGCCAGGAGGTGTTCGGCCCCCTTGCACCCGACCATGTGCTGGACGGCGCCGCTGATTCCGCAGGCGATGTAGATCTCGGGGGCGATCTTGTTCCCGGTCTGGCCGATCTGGTCGTCGTGGGGGCGCCACCCCTCGTTGACCGCCGCACGGGACGAGCCGACCGCGGCGTTGGACAGGTGCTCGGCCAGCTCCTCGAGCGCCGAGAAGTCGCCGTCCGTTCCGCGACCCCCTCCGACGACGACCCGGGCCTCCGGGAGCGGGACGCCGGCTTCGTCCGACGTCTCGACCTCGTCGAGGGTCACCCGGAGGTCGTCGTCACGCAGCGTCGGCGTGAACGACTCGACCGCCGCGTCGCCCGTCGCTGTCGTGGCCGACACCTCGTTGGCTGCGACCGTCAACAGGTTGGTCTCGGCGGTCAGCGTGGCGTGTTCCAGCAGCGTTCCGCCCCACCGCTGTCGGGTGAGTTCGTAGGTGTCGTCGACGGTGACCTCGACGCATTCGGCGACCATCGGCAGGTCCCGCTTGGCCGCCACGTGGGCCAGCACCTCCGGCCCTCGGTCGTCGCCGGGGGCAACGACGGCATCGGGGTCGACGGCATCGATGCACTGGCTGACGGCTGTCGCCCAGGCCTCGGGCGCGTAGGTCTCCAGGGCCTCGTGGGCGGCGGCGTGGACCGTGTCGACACCGTAGTCGCCGAGGGTCGCGGCGACGGCGTCGACCGCCTCGCCGAAGGCGACCGCCTGGAGTGACTCGTCTGCCTGGTCGGCGATGTCACGGGCCAGCGTGACCGCCTGCCGGGTCTCGTCCGCGACCGCATCGTCGGTCGCGTCGACGACGGCGAGCACCATCGTCAGACCACCTCCAGCTCCTCGAGGATGTCGACGACTTCGGGCGCGGCGTCGGGGCTCTCCCCGAGGATCTCGGCCTCGCTCTCGTCGGTCTCCGGCACCTCGAGTTCGACCTTCTGGTACCCCTCGACGCCGGCGCCGGCCGGCTCGACGCGCTCGATTTCCGCCCGGCGTGCCTGCATCTTCGCTCGCATCGAGGGATATCGCGGCTCGTTCAGTCCTTCCTTGACAGCGATCACTGCCGGCAGGTCGAGTTCGTAGCGCTCGACGCCGCCCGGGATCTCCCGTTCGGCGACGGCGGTGCCGGCCGCTGAATCGACGGTCAGTCCCTTGATGCCGGTCACGCAGGGGAGATCGAGGGCCGTCGCCACGCGGACGCCGACCTGGTAGTTCTGGCTGTCGGCGGACTCGTTGCCGAAGATCAGGAGGTCGAACTCGGTGTCGTGGTTCTCGACGGCCGTCGCGATCGCGTCGGCGGTGCGACTGGGCCGCCACTCTCCGCCCTCCGTCTCGAGCAGGATGGCGTCGTCGGCACCCATGGCGATCGCGGTCCGAAGCTGCTCGTCGGCGTCGGCCGGCCCGAGCGTCAGGGCCGTCGCGGTCCCGTCGTGGTCCTCGGCCAACTGCACGGCCTCCTCGACGCCGCACTCCTCGTGCGGGCTGATGGTGAACCCGAGGTTGCTCGTGTCGATCTCCTGTTTGTCGTCGGTCAATACGGTTCGTGCGCCGGTTTCCGGCACGCGCTTGATACAGGCTAACGTTTCCATCGGTTTTACCTCCTGATCCGTTCGTTCTCGGGATCGAACAGGGGCTTGCTGCCGGCGCGCTCGACGGTGACCGGGTAGTCGGTTCCCATGTATTCGACCTGCAGCTGCTCGCCCTCCTCGGCGTGCGGCTGGGGGAGATAGGCCATCAGGAGGTGCTTCCCGACCGATGGCCCGGTCGCGGCGCTGGTGACGTACGACCGCCGACCCTCCGCGTCGACCAGGACGTCACCTGTGTCGGGGTTCTTGACCGGCTCGCCGCCCAGCATGAACCGGCGCATGCCGCCGTTGGGGGCGTGATCGTCGACGCTCAGGGTACACAGCGTCGCCACGTTCTCCTCGTCGATGGCCGCCTGATAGGCCTCCTTTCCGATGAAGTCGGCGTCTTTGACGCCGTGGAAGGTCAGGCCGGCCTCGGCAGGGTCGTACTCCAGTTCGAGTTCGTGGCCGTACAGCCGGTATCCCTTCTCCATACGGCCGGTTGCACCGTAGACGCCTGTACCGACCGGGCGGCAGTTGTACTCCTGGCCGGCCTCGTAGAGGATGTCCCACAGGCGCCCGCCCTTGTCCATGGGGGCGTAGATCTCCCAGCCGAGTTCGCCGACGTAGGAGATGCGCAGCGCCAGGGCGTCGACCTCGCCGATCGTGATGCGCTGGGCCGTGTAGGGAGGGAAGGCGTCGTGAGAGAGGTCCGCCTCGGTGACCGACTGGACCATCTCCCGGGCCTTCGGGCCCCAGACGCCCAACGTACACAGCGTCGAGGTCTGGTCCTCCAGGTGTACCGAGCCGTCGTCGGGCAGATGGCTCTTGAACCACGCCTTGTCGGAGCCGCCCGCGGCCCCGCCGGTGATGACGCGGTAGCGGTCGGGGCCGAGTCTGACGACCGTCAGGTCGGAGACGAAGCCGCCGTTCTCCGCCAGCACCGCCGTGTAGACGGACTTCCCCGTGTCGACGTCCATCCGACCGACGACCATCTTCTCCATGTAGTCGGTCGCCCCGCTTCCGACGACGTCGAAGATGGTGAACCCGGTATCGCCGATCATGCCGACGTGGTCGCGCATGTGCAGATGTTCGCCGAGGATCGTCGGCGACCACCACCGCGCGTCCCACTCGTGTGGGCGCAACAGCCCGGAGAGTTCCTCGTTGTACTTCCGGACCAGGTCATCGTTCGATTTGTACCAGCGCGGCCGTTCCCAGCCCGCCGCCTCGAAGAACCGCGCGTCGAGAGCGTCCTGTTGACTGTAGAACGGACTCTTCCGGAGGGGACGGGAGGACTGCCACTGCTCGGACGGGTGAACGATCCCGTAGATCTTCTGGAACCCCTCCCGGGCGCGGTTCTTGACGAACTCGCGGGAGGTGCCGTACTCGTGGAACCGGTTGATGTCCGAGGCGTGGATGTCGATATCGGACCAGCCCCGGACCATCTGCTGGGCAAGGGCTTCACCGACGGCAGGGGCCTCCTTGATCCAGATGGCACAACAGGACCACAGTCCGTCCACGTCCTGGATCTGGCCCAGCAGCGGGAACCCGTCGGGCGTGACCGAGAGCAGGCCGTCGATGGCGTGTCGCACGCCGGCGTCCGGGTCATCGAGTACGTCTGGCATCAACTCCAGGGCGTGCTCCATCGAGTCGTCGAAGGCCTCCTCCGTCAGCGGCGGCTGTGTCGGCGAGAGCGGAGCCTCCTCGATAGACGGGATGTCCTCGACGTCCCAGAGGATCGGCCGGTGTTCGTACGAGCCCACCTCCATGTCGTTGCCGTGCTGGCGTTCGTACATCCGGGTGTCCATGTCCCGGACGACGGGGTAGTTGATCTCTCCCTCCTTCTCTTCGAACCGGTCGATCGGTCCGACGCTGATCATCTGGTGGACTGCCGGCGTGAGCGGAATATCCACGCCGGCCATCTCGCCGATGGCCGGACTCCAGATCCCCGCCGCGATGACGACCTCGTCGGCCTCGACTGTCCCCTTCTCGGTTTCGACGGCCGTGACCTCGCCACGCTCGACGCGGAGGTCGATGATCTCGGTGTTCGGGAACACCGACAACGCCCCCTGTTCTTCGGCGCGTTCGCGCATGATCTCGCCCGCTCGAAGCGGGTCGCACGTTCCCGCGCCTGGGCTGTAGAACCCGCCTTTGATGATATCCTCGTTGATGTACGGGACCTTCTCTTTGACCTCCTCGACCGAGAGCAGCTCACCCGTCTCGCCCCAGGCGTTGGCCGACTGAACGCGCCGGGTGAGCTCCTCCATCCGCTCGTCGGTCCGCGCGACCTCGATGCCTCCGCTGTTGGTGAACAGGCCGAGGTCGTCGTACTGTTCGATGCTCCGCTGTGTGAGGTGACACAGCTCCTTCGAGTGTTCGACGGGCATGAGGAAGTTCGACGCGTGGCCCGTCGACCCGCCCGGGTCCGGCAGGGGCCCCTTATCGACGAGGACGATGTCGTCCCGGCCGTGCTCCGCAAGGTGGTACGCGAGACTGTTCCCGACGATTCCGGCTCCGATGATGACCGTTCCCGCCGATGCGGGGAACGTCTTGGAACTCATGGACGACCGCCTCCGAGGACTGTGCTGTCGGTGTCGTCGACGACATCGACGACGTGGATAGCTCCCCAGTGCATACAGGCAGACCTTGCTGGAAGGGTCACTTAAAAATCGTCCCGAAAATAAGCGAGTCGAAATCAAAAACCGGGTCTCATCCCCTCTCCGGCGGAATTGTAGCCGTCTCGGAACTGGACGGGAGGCGCTACTCGCAGGGGCGATGTGGCTCGATTGGTCGTTCGATGGACACGACGTGTTCTGTCGCGTCGGATACGGCGCCGACATCCGGCTGTCCGGCCCGCGGTCGGAACCTGATTCTATCACGCCCCGAGTGAGATGTGAATCAGAAGTTCCCGGGTCGCCGGGTCGCCGGGCCGCACGACGGGTGCGACGGTGCTACACGGGACAGTGCTAAGGTGGTCGCTTCCGGGTCGCGTTTCGCCTAATCGTGGAACGACGGCCGCGGAGCTCCCGAGAGGTATCGACTCTCATCTCCCCTCGTACCGCTGAGAGCCGACGAGACACACCGTATTCGAAAAATAAAATTAATATTATTCGAATTATCTATAAAATACAACCTTATAAAAATATTCTGACGATTTTTAGAACAAATTGACCTATTATCGCATTGATTACGTCACAACGAGTCTTCGGCCGGAGGCCGGCGAAGCCGTCGAACACGGCGGCGACAACGTCTCGGCACGCGTCGGGTCGATGGGCGACCTCGAGAGCTGCGGCTCCCTCCGACGGTGAGACAGGCTCATTAGTCGTTGCCGATACCGGGGATATCCCCGCCGACGAAATCATTCCCGGATAGATAGGAGAAAGCCAGTCAGTCGGTCAACTGTCGTGAACCCTCCGCCGAATTCATCCTCACTATGCAGCAATCGGGTACTGACAGCGGCCGAGGAGATGGCTCGAGCGCTGCTGCATAGCGGGCGTGAATCTTCCAGATCAGTCACTGATAGACATGGTTGTATCCAGACCGAAGGTGTCGATATGAACTCCCGCTCACTCGGCGTCTGAACTGAGACTGTTATTGCGTACTGAGAGGACGACGCTGGCTGCATTCTTCCGAACCGAAGTGTTCGTCGAGCCGAATATGAACTGTCGCAGACGACCTTTCGTTGGTGCCCCGATGATGGTGAGGCCGTAGTAGCGGGATTGCTCGACGATCGCTTCGACGGTGTCCGTCGCCTCATGCACCCACGTCGTGGTGCTTTCGGGACGGGCGATTCGGTGATACACATCGTCAACGAGGGTTTCTGCTCGCTCTCGCCTGTGAGGTGACGCGTCCTCGTCGACGACGTGCAGAATATCGATCCACGCGTTACAGTCGGTTGCGATCGTGGTGGCTACGTCGGCGGCCAATCCCGAGTGAGGGCCGCCGGCGACTGGGAGAAGAATCGAGGGCGGCGTCTCGAAGCCCGCCTTCCCGTTGACTATCATGACATCAGCATCAGCGTGGGCTGCGATCCGCTCGGTGGCCTCCTTCCGAAGGCGGCCCGCCCGAGCACCGCTTGGGACGACAAGCGTGTCCACATCTCGGGCTCTGACCGCGCGCAAGACGCCTTTCACAACGTCACGAGTGTACACGAAGTCCCCATCCACGTGTGATAGGGCGTCGTCGGTTTGCTCGAACGCCCACTCGAGAAGTGCCCTATCGTCGCTGTCGGTCACCTCGTGACCGTAGACTTTCGGGGTCTGTTCGGGGACGGAGACTGGATTAATGATGGTCAGAGATGCGTTCCGCACCCGTGCAAGAGTGGTTGCGGTTTTGAGTTGATCGAGCACGGGCGGAATCTCGCGGGTGAGTAGTGGGACGAGGATGTGGTCGCCGTCGAATCGGCCGACAACAGGGGGGATGCCATCGGAAGCCTCATCGGCTCCTGTCAGCAGCCCTCCAAAGGACGGCGTAGGCATACACCCGGCTTCGGAACCCTTATTGAAAAATGAGGGGGGCATTATCGATCGCGTCTGTCGGAGTCACCGCGCTGAATGGAATCTCTGTATCCAGCAGGATGATTCCATCGGCAGGCGAGAATTTCAACAGAACCCCGCCAGTGAACGCGACGATGTCTTCGATGACGGCTCTGGGGCTGGACTGGAGAGTGGAATCGGGCTGACAGTCAACAGCCCTGCGGCCGGCAGTCACGGGGGGCCTCCGTTCGACCGAGAGCGATACTGTGGCGCACGGTTCGAGGTCACCGGAGTCGATTCTGTCGCCGCCGATTCGAGATCGCGTCTCCTCCGACGACCAGCCAGGCTTCAGCAACTCCACGTCGGCGTCCTCGACGGCGCGCCACGGATCAGGGACGGGGACTTATTTATACCCGCAAAATTGTGATAGCATGGTCGACGCCGACAGCTATCGCCTGTTCATCGATGGTAGATTCGTCGAATCGAGCGGGAGAGAGCGTATCGACGTCGAGTACCCCTACGACGGCACCGTCTGGGCGTCGGTCCCGGCCGGAACGCCCGAGGACGTAGACGCCGCTGTCGGCGCGGCCCGTGACGCCGCCGAGACGTGGCGCGAGACGACGCTGAGCGAACGGCGCTCGGTACTCGAGTCCATCGCAGACGCCCTCGACGACCACGCCGAGGAACTGGCTGAACTCGAGACGCGACAGAACGGCAAGCTCATCCGGGAGATGCGCGGGCAGATGGAGGTGATCGGAGAGTGGTACCGCTACTACGGGAGCCTCGCCGAGTCCGAGCGCGGCGGGGTGGTCCCCACAGAAAAAAAAGAAGGAGAGATGTTCAACTACGTGAAGAGTGAGCCCTACGGCGTCGTCGGGGCGATCACGCCCTGGAACTCGCCGCTGTTGCTCACGGCCTGGAAACTCGCCCCAGCGCTCGCAACCGGGAATACGTTCGTTCACAAGCCCAGCGAACAGACGCCCGTGAGCGCACTCCGGTTTGCCGAAATCCTCGCGGGGGAAACCGAACTCCCCGACGGCGTGTACAACGTCGTCACCGGCGCCGGCGAGACGGGCGCGGCGCTCACCGAACACGACGGCGTCGACAAACTCGCGTTCACCGGCAGTACAGCGACGGGACGGGAGATCGGCGAAACGGCCGGTCGGAACCTGACGCCCGTCTCGCTGGAACTGGGCGGCAAGAGCCCGAACGTCATCTTCCCGAGCGCCGATCTCGACAACGCGATCAACGGCGTCGTCAAGGGGATCTTCGCGGCGACCGGTCAGACCTGCCTCGCCGGGTCGCGGGTGCTCGTCCACGAGGACGTCTACGACGAGTTCGTCGACCGCCTCACCGATCGAGCCGCGGACGTGGAGCTGGGCGACCCGATGGAGGAGTCGACCGAGATGGGACCAGTCGCGTTCCGCGATCAGTGGGAGAAGGTCCGCCACTACATCGACGTCGGACGCCAAGAGGGAGCCGAAATCACCTACGGCGGCGACCAGCCGTCGGACCTGCCCGGCGACTGTTTCATCCAGCCGACGGTGCTCGTGGACGTGGAAAACGACATGACCGTCGCACGAGAGGAGATCTTCGGACCGGTCGCCAGCGTCATCCCGGTCGCCGACGAGGAAGCGGCCGTCGAGACCGCGAACGACACGCCGTACGGGCTCGCGGCCGGCGTCTGGACGGAGGACATGCGACAGGCTCACCGAGTGGCCGACGACATCGAGGCGGGAACGATCTGGGTCAACGAATACCGGGTGGTCTCCCGTCTCTCGCCGTTCGGCGGGTTCAAGGACAGCGGCATCGGCCGCGAGAACGGTCGCGAGGCGCTCGACGAGTACCAGCAGACGAAGTCCGTGTGGATCGACCTCTCCGGCGACGTCGACGATCCCTTCACGATAGGATAGCACAACCTCATTATCTCTATCCAAATATAGTTACTTTAGATTTTTCTTCGTAATTCGACTGTTTCACCGATTCCATCGTCGGGTGCCCTTAGACGCGCTCGCCAAGGGGGGTAGCACGGCAGGAAAACGGACGCGGGGCAGCCCTCACTACCGGGTGGCGGGACCAGCGCTACAGGAGGACCCCGGCGCCCGCTGAAGGCTCTGACGACGTGGGTCTTAAAATGAACGGGCTAGTTCGACAGTGTCGTCATATGTCCTCGTCGGGCGCGAAGAATCGTCCGGGAGTGAAAGTGATGGACGGTGATCCCGGACACGCCGGCACCGCGGGCTCAGAGTACTCGGCGGTCGGGCCCTCGGTGCTGTCTCCGGGACGCGGCGCGAGCCCGCGCTCCTCGAGCGAGAATCCGGGCCGCAGGTATCGCCGCCGACCGCCGCCCCGAGGTTGCCGACGTAGCCGTGGCCCCTCGTAGCAGGGCCGCGCCAGCAGTCGGGCAGGGGCCGCCGCCGTGGTCGGCGCGGACGAGATGGCTCTTCACCTCGTGGAACTCGGTCTGAGGGCCACCCGCAGCTCGCCGCCGTCGGGCTCAGCGACCACGGCTACCGAGCGTCGACGACCGGAGACCAGGACGGTGGGTTCAGAGCGTGTGACTGAGCGAGTCAACCACCTCGGGGTCACGCCCCGAGGCTCGTCAGTGGAATCCCGTTCCAACCGAATCAAGCCCCGTGGCATCCGCCCCGTACCGCCTGTGAATCCAAAGTTTGTTAATGGAAGAAGATGATATTTATTCGGGGGAACGGATGCCCCTGACGTTCGGATTCGCCGAGAGTCGGTTGTCGGGGTGGGGAGCCCATCCGAGCGGCACCGGAACACCGTGGCCTGGAACCCCACTCTCGGCATCGGTCGTACGAGACGACGCGCACAGTTCACCGGCATCACCTCGCTTGCTGCCGACGCAGTACCCGCCGGGACACCTTCACGGCACAGACGCCGCGCAGCCCTGGCTCCAGACCCATCGTCCGGTGGAGGTGAGCAGGTCGTGTTCGAGTCCGGGGTCGTCCGTGTTCGACGAGGGAATCACGCCGACCGATCCCGTCCGGCGCCGCCGCTACCCGTCGAGCATATCAACAAATTAGAGTAGGCCTGGGGCGGGCTCCGAACCCTAGCTTTAGGTGCCCGTATTTGAACTATCGGGGTATGTCGGATTACCCGGAGGCGACCATCGCCCGCCTCGTCGAGCGCGCCGAGGCTTCCGCGGACATGAGCGAGGCCGACGCGGCTGTCATCTTCGACGCCCACGACGAGATCGAGCTCCTCGGCCGGCAGGAGTTCTCGGTCGCGAGTCACGAGACCATCCTGATGCACGCGGTGAAGTTCGCCGTCGAGGTCGGTGGCCTGCACGCGGCGATCCGTGAGGGCGACCGTGAGGCCACTGAGCGAATCGTCCGCTGGATCAACCGCGAGTACGACAACCCAGAGACGAACAAGCGAAAACGGACCGCACTCCGCCGGCTGGCGGCGCTCGCGAGCGACGGTGAGGGGATGCCCGACAGCGTCGCGTGGGTGCCCTCGACGTACCCGAGCACCTACGACCCGGCGCCCGAACCCGGGAAAATGTATCACTGGGACGACCACATCGAGCCGATGCTCGATGCGGCTCGCAACTCGCGGGATCGGGCCTGGGTCGCGACCGCGTGGGACCTGGGAGCGCGGATGAGCGAACTCTACGCGCTCCAGCACAACGACGTGAGCGACTCCGACCACGGGCTGCAAATCACCATCCGCAACGGCAAAACCGGCACGCGGACGCCGACGCTCATCACGGCCGTGCCGTACCTGCGCCGATGGCTCGACGATCACCCGGGGAGGGGCGAGGACTATCTCTGGACGCGGCTCAACCGCGCCGAGCGCATCTCGCAGAACCGACTGCGAGACATCCTGAAGGAACTCGCCGACGAGGCCGCCATGACGCCGCCCTCGACGCCGACGCCGACGCGGATGCGGAAGTCCTCTGCCTCCTTTCTCGCCTCGCAGGGGGTTCCGCAGCCGCATCTCGAGCAGCATCACGGCTGGGCGCGCGGCTCGGATGAGGCCGCCCGGTACATCGCGGTCTTCGGCGATGCCGCCGAGCGGGAGATCGCCGCCGCCCATGGTGTCGATGTCGAGCCGGACGAGCCCGACGAGATCGCGCCGATGGAGTGCTATCGCTGTGGGCGGGACACGCCGCGTGACCGGGAGACCTGCATGTGGTGTGGGCAGGCGCTGTCGCCCGAAGCGGCGGCTGATGCCGAGGCGCGGGAACGCCGGGCGCAGGAGACGCTCGCGCGGATGGATTCGGAGAAGGCCATCGCCTTTCTCCGGGTCATCGAGTCCATGGACGACCCCGAGGTCGCGGCCGCCCTGGACGAGTTGCGCGACTGACATCACTCTTCACCTCGCTGGTCGAGCAGGCGGCAGAGGTCGTCGGCGTCCGGTGCGAACGGGAGGTCGGAGTGCCGAAGCTCTTCGAGCAGGTCGCGGTTGGCTTCGAGTGTCTCCCAGGCGTCAGAGTCGCCGTCGACCGGCCGCTTCGGGAGTTGGGAACTCATGGGGCACCTCCGTCCGGGTCGCGGTCGACCCCACAGGCCGCCCCAGCGGCGTCGAGTGCCATCGCGACCGCCAGCGCCGGGCAGTCCGCCGGCCGCGAGACCGACACGAGCACGCCGCCCGTCCGGACCGCAATAGTTGAGGCTGGGCTTCTCAATGCATACACTTCCGATCCGCTGAGAGCGAGCCGCTCTTTCCACTCATTAATATGCTAGGCGGTGGTGCAGAACTGTTCTCATAGCGTGATGGTTGGGCTGGCGACATCGT
>JBDGSA010000033.1:0-5968 GCA_042217755.1 Haloglomus sp.
GTCGGCGGTCAGATTCAGCGCGGGCAACCGCGGTCGAGAGACATTTTCCAACCGAAAAAACAGAAGCCCTCGGTTCTGCGTCGTCGTCCAACTTGTTCCGAGTTCCAGAATCTGTGGATTCATCCGTACTATCTGAACCTGTCGCCACAGCCAAGTACGTGGGTTTTTATTAACCTCCGGTCATACCTATAGATCGTCACAGTCGAAAAGTCCGGAGAATCGGTATATTTTCCGGATATAGCGGGATGACTTCCTGCTCGCGGAACGGAGTGACGCGAGGGCTTGCGGAGCCAGGGACCAGCGTTCAAATCGCTGACCGGACGTCCTTCTGCTCCCACGACCGCAGAGCCGTCGCATCCGCCAGCCGCGGCCCCGACGGCACTCGTTCCGGATCGACGGACACTCGCGTCGGCCCGGCTGCGTCTCCCCGACCGTTTTGTCTCCGCGCGCCGAACTCGCGAGCGTGACGGGCGACGCCGACGGGCCGACGGCCGACGACTCGGACAGTGCCGGGCCGGCCGACGCTCCCGACGGCTCGGACGGTGCCGGGTCGACCGACGTCTCCGACGTCGAGACACATCTCCGCGCCGGCGCCGCGGTATTCAACGCCGGCGAGTACCTCGCCGCGCACGACCCCTGGGAGGCCGCGTGGCTCGATCTGGAGGCCGGGCCGGACGAGCGGCTGCTCCACGGCCTCATCCAGGTCGCCGCCGGCACCCACCACGCCCGAACCGGCAACGAGGAGGGCGCGACGACGCTCGCGGTCAGCGCCCGCGACTACCTCGACGGCCTCGACGGTCACCGCGGCGTCGCGCTCGCTCCCGTCCACGACTGGCTCGACGCGGTGGCGGCCGATCCGATCGCGGCCGGGGCGCGCGACCCGCCCCGGATTCGAATCGACGGCGTCGCGCTCGAACCGGGCGACCTCGAGTTCCCGGCCGCGAGCGTCGCGGCTCCCGAACTCGCCGAGGCGCACGGTGACGACGAGACCGCCGACCTGTTGCGCCGGGCGGCTACCTTCGGCCACGCGGACCTCGCCGACGGCCGGTCGACGACCCCGTTCGTGACGCTCCTCCTGGAGTACCTCGATCCCGACCGGCCGGACGGCCCGCCGCTGGGACGGCTGCGCGACCACGTGCAACGGCGCGAGCAGCGCGATGCGGACGTGACCGGGCTGTTCGAACCAGACGACGACCGAGAGGAAGATATCTGAAATATATCTGAAATATATAACCAATTTTCGTTATTTCTGGAATATTCTGACTTTCCCGAATCGTGAGGGGGGCTCAGGTCGACCGCTGGAGCATCTCCACGTCGAGCGTCTCACCGTCGACGGTCGCGACCAGCATCCCCGCGATGGTGGCCGGGTCGGCGGCGGTGCAGGAGCCAGGGTTGTAGCAGGTGTAGCCGTCGTGTTCCCACTCGGCCTGCTGGTGGGTGTGGCCGGAGACGCCGACGGTGAGCCGATCGGGGTCGGCGTGTTCTGCGACGATGCCGCCGACGCGCTCCTCGTAGCCCGCGATGTCGCCAGTTCCGTGGGTGACCACGAACCGGACGCCCTCCACGTCGAGCGTCGCGACCTCCGGTACGTCGAGGTCCCGCGGGTCGATATTGCCAAGCACCGCCGTGAGTTCGGGCGTCACCTCCTGTACCCGGTCGTACGAGTCGTGGGTGTCGAAGTCGCCGGCATGGATGGCGAGATCGGCGCCGTCGAGTTGGTCGAGGACCCAGTCGGGAATCTCGCTCGCGCGGGACGGGATGTGGGTGTCGCTGATGATGGCGACGCGGGTTGCCATGGTCGAATAGGACTGTCGGCGCGTACCCTGAAAAGTGTGCGTCCGTCCCCGCTCCGGGGATCGAGCGAAACGACCCGCGGGTCGCGACTCCCTCCGGCCCGAAACGGCAAGACCCCCCGCCCGCAAGAGGGCGTATGCGCATGGACACCGCCCTCACCACCACCGGGCGGGCGGTGCTGTTCGCCCACTGGCCGGTCGACGCCGACCGGCTCCAGCCGCACCTCCCGGACCCGCTCGCGCCGGACCGATACGACGGGTCGGCGTGGGTGAGCGTGCTCGCCTTTGAGGTGACCGAGGCCCGACCGCGGGCGCTCCCGGCGGGCCTGTGGCCCGCGGACGCGTTCGGCGAGGTCAACCTCCGGACGTACGTCCGCCACGACGACCAGCCGGGCGTCTACTTCCTCTCGCTCGACGCGGGCACCCGCGTGGGCGCGGCGGCGCTTCACAGCGCGATGGGGATGCCCTGCTATGCGGCAGAGACGACCGTCGACGTCGCGGAGTCGAGCGACGGGATCGAGTCGGTGTCGTTCCGGAGCCGCCGGTCGCAGGCCGGCCAGCCGGCGGCGACCTTCGCCGCGGACTACGGACCCGCGGGACCGGCGACGGTAGTCGAGGCGGGGTCGCTGGCCGAGTTCTGCATCGAGCGTCGGCGCTGGTACACCGCCACCGGCCAGCCCTCGCCGTACCTCTCACAGGCGGGGCCGGGGCTCCGCGTCGGCGAGATCGACCGCGCGCCGTGGCAGGTCGCGCCCGCGCGGGCGACCGTGACGGAGAATTCGCTGGGTCGTTCTCTGGGCATCGACCTCTCGAGCGGACCGACGGTCCACTTCAGTCCCGGCTTCGAGTCGGTCGTGACGACGCGCCGGTAGGACTACTGCCAGACGATGGTACGGCTCTCCTCTCGGTAGCGACCCTCCAGCGCCTCGCCACAGGCGTCACAGACGGCGGTGAACGCACCGGCGTCCCCCGGCTCGACAGTCACGGGCGTGCCACACCCCCGACAGCAGACCTCCGGATCGCTACTGGATTCGCTACTCATAGTCCCACCGAGTGCTCCGGCACGCATAGTCTTTGCTACATACCGACATGTTATCGGACGTATATCTACGGTAGGTGAGGAACTGTTTGGACGGCTGTAGAGGCGTTTGAACCACTATTGAGACGAACCTGAACTCTGTCTGACGACCGGGCGAGCTGGTCGTTACAAAACTAATCACTGAATGATACGTCATTTCGTTAGCGTATCGGACGGTCGGTACGCGACGGCCGGTCGGGAGGTTTTCGGCGGCGCCACGCGAGAGGCCACGCATGCGCATCAGCGTCATCGGCGGCGGGCGAGTGGACGAGCCGACCTACGAGCGGGCGCTCGCGGTCGGCCAGTGTTGCGGGGAGCGCGACCATACGGTCGTCTGCGGCGGATACGGGGGCGTGATGGAAGCGGCCTGCCGCGGCGCGGTGGCAGCGGGCGGAGAGACGGTCGGCATCCTGAAGGGCACCGACCCGGAGGCCGCGAACGACTACGTCGACACGCCCATCGTCACCGGGATGGGCAACGGCCGGAACGTGCTGGTCGTCCTGAACGGGGACGCCGTCGTCGCCGTGGACGGTGCGACGGGGACGCTCTCGGAACTGGCGCTCGCACTGGACGACGGGAAACCCGTAGCCGGCCTCGACACCCACGACCTGTCCGAGTTCGACGGCTTCGAGGCGGTCGCGTCGCCCGAGGCGGCCGTCGAGAGCGTCGAGCGGCGGGAGTGAATCAGATATCCATACTATCCCCAAATTTATATATTTAATCCAGCGATTTTCATTATATCGGGGTTTTTCGTGTTCTACATCTAAATATTGTGATATCGGCGAACGAGCGGCAGGGGCGAAGCTATACCCCGGTTCGGGTGAACCGGCGAGTATGGCAGCCCAGTACTACGAGGACATCGCGGTCGGCAAAGAGCGCTCGTTCGGCGAGTACGAGGTGACCGAGGCCGAGATCGTCGAGTTCGCAGAGCGGTACGACCCTCAGCCGTTCCACGTCGACCCGGAGGCCGCAGAGGAGAGCCTGTTCGGCGGACTCATCGCCAGCGGGTGGCACACGGCCGCGATGACGATGCGGATGCTCGTCGACAACTACCTCGACGGATCCGGCGCGATGGGCGCGGCCGGCATCGACGGGCTCCGCTGGAAGCAGCCCGTTCGGCCGGGCGACACGCTGACCGTGGAGACCGAGGTCGTCGGCACGGAACCGTGGGACGGGATGGCCGGCGTCGGGGTCATGGAGAGCGAGACGACGACGCGCAAACAGGACGGGACGCCCGTGATGACCATGACGGGCCTGTTGCTGTTCCCGATGCGCGACCCCTGAGACGGGGTGTTTCGCCGAAGCGCACGGTGAGACGGAGTGTTTCGGCGAAGCGAACGGCGATGTGCGGCCGGGGCACGCCGTCTCTGGTCAGTCGGTCCGGATGGCCGCCAGTATCGTCCGGGCCTGGTCGAGTCCGTTCTCGAGGAGCGCCCTCGGAAAGTCGTCGCGGGCGTTCACGAGCGCGGCCTCCAGCGCCGCGGCGGCGTCCTCGTCGAGCCCGCGGCCGTGGCCCGAGAGGACCCGCTCGGGGTCGAGGCCGCGAAGCGCCGTCGGCGGCGCCAGCCGGCGCATCGGCATTACGCCCAGCGGCTCCTCGCCCACGCACATGTACGCGGCCGTCCCGACGGACTCGCCGACCCGGAGCGTCTCACCGTTCCAGAGCGCGTACTCGTACCACGGCGCCCCGAGCGACGTCCCGGTGGCGACCTCGAGCAGTTCGTAGTTCCCCAGCCGCTGTCCGACCGCGACGCGCTCTACGGGTGCCGACAGGTCCGGCAGCGCGTCGTCGGGGACGTCGGCGCCCACGTACACCGGCACGTCGTGGCGGCGGGCGAACGCCGCCGCGTCCCGGGTGTGGTAGTTCGACAGCAGAACGACGCCCGCGACGTCGCCGAACGCCACGAACAGGTCGTCGACGCCGGGCGCGTCGAGCGGGTCGACGAGGTAGACCCCCGCGTCGGTCGCGAGGGCGTGGCTGGCGCGCTCCATTGTCTCCTCTGGGTGGACGAGCCACTCGACGCCGTCAGCCCAGCGGAGCCCCTCCGTATACCCCGTCGGCGCGTCGGTCACCTTGGCCGGCATGAGCGGAGACTCGTGGCACTGCCCCGTAACGGTGGGGCCCTCGCCACGCGCTGGCGGAGAACGGGCTGACCGCCGCCATCACGAGTTCAGCCCGACCCCCGTCGGCCGCCGACCGCTCCGCGGGAGACAGGCTCGTGGCGAGCCCCCGCCGCGGCCAGCGAGCGGTCGACGCAGACCGGTTCAGTGGGGCGGTTCGAGGCGAGAACTCGGGCGAGCAGGACAACCACGAGCGCTTACCGGGAGAAGCAGATTTTACCCTCGTGACCGCTTACCGTTTCGTGTGGCATCTCCGTTCGACGTCCTCGGGGTCGATCCTGCCGCCGACGACGAGACGATCGAGCAGGCCTACCGGGAACGGGTGTTCGAAGCGCACCCCGACCACGGCGGCTCCGCGACCGAGTTCCAGCGGGTCCGCCGGGCCTACAAGCGGATCGAGAACGGCCACGACCCGGCTCCCGACGACGTCCTGGTTCCCGACGAGAGCGAGTCAGAGTCAGAGTCAGAGCCCGAGAAGGTCGGCGTCACCGTCGAGTATCTCGACTACCAGGCGCTCGCCGACCAGGGCTGGGAACTGACCGACGAGGGCCTCTTCGAGAAGGCCGCCGCGGTCGACCTCGAGGACCCGTACTACGGCGAGTTCGTCGCCGAGCCCGGGACGCCACTGCTTGAGGCTGCCGAGAACCAGGGCCACGCCTGGCCCTTCGCCTGCCGCGGCGGCGCCTGCACCAACTGCGCCGTCGCCGTCATCGACGGCGAGATGCCGATGCACTCCAGCCACATCCTCCCGCAGGAGTGGATCGACCGAGGCATCCGCCTCTCCTGTGTCAGCGCCCCCGTCACCGACGAGATGCAGGTCGTCTTCAACGTCAAGCACCTGCCGGGACTGGAGGAACTGCTGCTGCCGGCGAGCCGCTTCGACAAGACCCGCTCGAGCAGCGATTGACTGGAACAGTGGACTGCTCGAACAGCGATCGACTGGAACAGTGGACTGCTCGAACAGCGATCGACTGGA
>JBDGSA010000033.1:6068-13238 GCA_042217755.1 Haloglomus sp.
TGCTCGAACAGCGATCGACTGGAACAGTGGACTGCTCGAACAGCGATCGACTGGAACAGTGGACTGCTCGAACAGCGATCGACTGGACACAGCGGGCCACTCGACGACGAGCCTGCTCGACGCCACGGACTCCGCCGGGAGCCCCGCGGCCAGCGCCCGCCCGACAGCCAGCACGACTACAACGAGTCAAACCCGAGAATATTTTATAAATAAGAGCACGAAATAGAGAATTTCGGCACATTTCGCGAGAGTCATTCGGTCCTCGCCGTGCACATCGCCAACTGTTAAGAGGCAGGACGAAGCAGGGAGAGTAGCCCGCAGTGACGGACCGCGAATCGTCGTCTCTCGAGTAGCCATGTCTGCCGACCGTCGCGCTGAGATCCGCCGGCGACTCGACGAGGACCTCTCGATAGCGAGCTTCGAGAGCGGCCCCCGACCGACGGAGGAGGCGGCGGCGCTGTTCTTCCGGGACCTCTTCGTCCAGTTGCTCGAGTTCGATGCGAGCGGCCCGGAGACGGGCGGAGCGACCTGGCGGGAACTCCCGGCAGAACGGTGGCCGGACGAGACCCGTGTCACCGCGGCCCGGCTGTTCGCCGAAGCGGGCGAGTTCCGCGTCGTGTACGTCGAACTCGAAGCGCTGACACGAACTGCCGAACGGAACGCCGTACAGCAGCTCGCTCGCTCCGACTGGAGCGGCGACTGGGCGGTCGAGGGGACCGTTCTCGCGGTGTTCCACGCTCCCGGAGCGGAGACCTGGCATCTGGTGACTCCCTACGAGGACGCCGCAGACGGCGTCACGACGGGTCGCCCGGTCCTCCGTCGGTACACGCTCGGCGCGGGCCAGACCCACAGGACCGCCGCTGGCGCGCTCCGAGAGCTGGATGCGAGTCGCGACGGGCTCGCAGAGCGCATCGACGAGGCGTTCAGCGTCGAGTCCGTGACCGAGGCGTTCTACGAGGACTACAAACGCACGTTCGACACGCTCAGCGACGAACTCCAGGAGAAGGGACTCGACGCCGAGGGCGCAGAGAGGTACGCACACCTCACGCTGAACCGGCTGCTGTTCGTCTACTACCTGCAGGAGACGGGCTGGATCGGAGAGCGAACGGAGTTCGTTCGCTGGTTCTACGAGCGGTACGAGGCCGCCGGCGATGCGGGGGCGTTCCACGAGACGTGGCTCTCGGCTCTCTTCTTCGAGGGGATGAATCAGCCGGTCGGTGAGCCGATCGCTGCCGACCTGCCGGCAGACGTCGAAGACGCGGTGGCCGGAGTGGCTCGCGTGAACGGCGGACTGTTCGAACGCACAGAACTCGACCGGAACGGCGTGTTCCTCTCGGACGACGCGCTGGGGTCGGTAGTCCGGGACTTCCTCGAGGAGTACAATTTCACCGTCACGGAGGAGAGCCCGTACGATGTCGACGTCGCGGTCGACCCCGCGATGCTCGGGAGGATCTACGAGTCACTCATCGCCGAGCAGGAACGGGGCGAGGCCGGGATCTTCTACACCCCGCGAGTCGAGGTCGACGTGATGTGCCGGCTGGCGCTGTACGAACAGTTCTGTGACCGGATCGGCGACCTCGAGGGAACCGACAGGCGACGGATCGTCGAGTTCGTCTTCGGCGAGCCGCGAGACTGGGACCCGGAGGCCGTCGACGAGACGGACACACTGGAGGCGATTCTTCACGACCTCCGCATCGTCGATCCCGCCTGCGGGAGCGGGGCGTTCCTCGTGGGGATGCAGCAGGTTCTCACCGAACTGTACCGGAAACTCGGTTCGCGGCCGGATTACGGCCACAAGAAGCAGATCGTAGGCGAGAACCTCTACGGGGTCGACAGCAAGGACTGGGCCGTCCAGGTCGCGGAGTTCCGGCTCTGGCTTTCTCTGGCCGAGAGCGCGGGAGAGCGGCCGTCACGGCGACCGGTGCTTCCGGACCTCTCGTTCGAATTGAAATCGGGGGACAGCCTGGTCCGGCCCCTCGACGCGGGGGACCGCTCCGGGTTCGGCGACCTCCCAACGGACGCGGCAGACGCCGCCGACCAGAAGGTCGCGGCGCTCGAACGCGCGAAGAAACAGTTCTTCGAGGGAGAGATCGATTCCGCCGGACTCAAGCTCAGACAGACGGCAATTCTGCGCTCGTCGATCGAGGACCGAACCGAGTCGCCGGGCCGCGAAGCGACGACCGAGAGCGAACAGGGAGAGGAGAGAGCGGCAGAACCGGCCGCCGCGACAGGAGCCGAAGGCCGCATCGATAGTCCAGAGCGACTCCGGGACAGACTCGCGTCGGGGGAGAGGGCCGACTTCGTCTGGGAACTCGACTTTCCGGCCGCGATGCTGGACGGCGGGTTCGACATCGTCATCGGAAATCCGCCCTACGTCAGACAGGAGGCCATCGTCGATCAGAACGTCGACTCAGAGCGGCTCGAGCGGCTCTCCGACGACGAAGTCAGGGCACTGAGATCGGACTACAAGGAGGCACTCCGGTCGTTCGCCGACGAGCGATTCGACATCGAGCCCCACAGGACGAGCGACCTGTACCTGTATTTCTTCTTCCGCTCGCTCGACCTGCTCCGGGACGGCGGCACCCTCTCGTTTGTCACCCCCAACTCGTGGCTCGACGTCGACTACGGCGTCCCGCTCCAGGAGCTCCTTCTCACCGAAGGGAACCTGGAATACGTCCTCGAGAATCGGACGCAGCGAACGTTCGAAGCAGCCGACGTGAACACGGTCATATCCATCGTCAACAGGGACGCGTCGGGGCAACTCTCCAGCGGCCCGGAGTTCGTCGCGGCGAACGAGTCCGACGACCGACTCGTCTCCGTCGAGACGGTGGAATCGATACTGGCCGGAGAGACCGCCCGGGCGGAGAGTTGCTCCTATCGGGGCCAGGAGTTGCGCGTTCGAACCGAGGGGCGATGGCGGTCAATCGGGCTGTCGGCGGCGGCTCTGTGGGAACTGGGCGGCGGTACGACCTCGACGACGGACGGAGCCGGTAGCGTTCGGCGACCACGAGGCCGATACCGATCTGGCAAATGGGGGAAGTTCATCCGCGCACCGACAGTCTTCTTCGAGATGGTGGGCGACGCTGACCGGGAGCTGTCGCCACTCGGCAGAGAGTGTCAGGTCAACCGGGGGACCAGAACCGGGGCGAACCAGTTCTTCTATCTGCCGAGCAAGTACTATTCGGCCCGGCCGGACGGCGAGTCGCTGGTCCTCGAATCGACCGGTGAGTGGCCAGACGGGACGTACCGGAGCGAACTCACCATCCCGCGGGAGTACTGGATGCACGAGACCGAGGACGGCTGGAAGCCGAATCTCGTGCTCAAGACGTCGAAGTCGTTCGAGACGACCATCTTCGACGTCGACTCGCTGGAACCGGGGAGTGGCGTCCGGTACCTGCTCGTGATCGACGACCCGAGAGCAGCGCTCGACGGCGACATCGAGGCCTACGTCGAGTGGGGGGGGACGTACGACCCGGGTCGGGATGACCTGGGCCGGAAGACATCGCCGTTCCCGTCGTCGGTCTCGAACCGGGGCGTGGACTGGTACGACCTCTCTGCGGACCTCCAGCGGGGAGATGTACTGCCGATGAAGAACGTCGACACACGTCACGCCTACTGGTTCCCGGAGCAGCGAGCGTGGATCGACGACCGGCTACACGGCATCGAAGTTCCCGGAGACGAGGAGGAACGACGATTCCTGGCGGGAGTCCTGAACTCGACGTACGGGGCGCTCTCGTGTGAGGTGAACGGACGGGTGAATCTCGGCCAGGGGGCACTCGACATCGCGACAGACGACCACAGGCGCACGCTGATTCCGGTTCTGGACGAGGTAGAGGCGGGTCTCAAATCCGATATCGCGACGGCCTTCGAGGAATTCGGGAGACAAAGTGCCACCTCGATCTTCGACGAACTGGGGGCCTCGGAGCCGGAGGCGTTCACACTCGGCGCGGTGGCCGAAGACAGATTCGAACTGGACCGACTCGTCATCCGGGAGCTCCTGGGATTCGACGAAGCGACGCATCGCGAGGTGTGTGAGGGCGTTCTCACACTCGTGAGGCAACGAATCAACAAAGCCGACAGCGTCTGAAGTCGTGAGATTCTGCGGTCCCAGACTGTGCCTTGATCTCGGGAGATTCTCCACTCGTAGACGGTAGGGATTTCGCGTGGACTCTCGTTCTGACCGTTATCAACGGCAGGCGAATACGCCTGCGACGGCGAATGCGCGCTACGCTTCGAGGTACGCGTCACCGCGTGTGAGAGCACGACGAGGTACGCGTCACCGCGTGTGAGAGCGCGAAGGTAGCAGTACGAGACGAGAGTAGCGGTCGCTGCGAAGCAGTGTTGGGTAATGAAGAACGAACTGCCGTCCATCGCTTCAGACGACGGACGAACTGCGTCGATCTATTTTCGGACGAGGTTCGCCGCGCGGGGTCCCTTGGGGGACGATTCGATGTCGAACTCTACTTCCTGCCCCTCTTCGAGATCCGGGCCGCCGACGTCCTCCATGTGGAAGAAAACGTCCTCGTCGCCCGCGTCGTCGTCGTCAGTCGAAATGAAACCGTAGCCGCCAGTGTCGTTGAAGAAGTCAACCTTACCGTTTGCCATTGCGAATGTACGTAGCCCGGTTTCGGGTATAACACTTCCGAGAGTCGAGTTACCACGACCCCTCCGGGAGATACACGTCGAACGGTCGGCCAGGCGTACAGCCCTCCGGACTCCAGCGGTCCATCGGTTCGGAGTCAGGTATTTACGGGGTGGTCACGAGGTGTAATGTGCATCGCCATGAAACCGTGCCACAGATGTCAGACAGTCATCAACGAGTATCTCCTGGATAAACAACTCGAACCCCTGCGTGAGCTCACAGCTGACGACTTCAACGTCTGTGCAGACTGCGCGACCATCGTCGCAGATGCGTGCGTGAAGTGCGGCGGCGCGGTGTACGTCCCCCGAAGCGAATCCGTCACCCCCGATTACTGCCCGGCGTGTCGGTCCGACCTCATAGACCGCACCGGTCACGACCCCGGCTGGACGCGTGATCACGTGTCCACCTGAACGGCGCTCGCTCTCGAACAATATTTTCGCAGGACGGTCGTCCGATGAGCACCTGTAGTTGCCGCCGATCCCATGCGTAGTTGCCGCCGGTCCCACGGATACCTGAGGGGACGGGCGGTGAACTGACTCTGGATTCGGCAACTGAACGTTCAAAAGGGCAGGAACGGGGAATGGAGCGTGTGACGCTTCCCATCCTCCCCAAGATGGGAAGTACTCAATCGTACTCGCTCGACGAATATAAGTACCTGAGACGTTTCACGCGCCGAAGGCGGCATTCAATGCCATCTTACTTGATATCGATGCGGAGAGGAGCACCATCACGAGTGGGGGGTGCCAAAGAAGGGGCCTTCGTTGAGATTCAGGATCGACGACCGCACTCCAGACGGGTACCGTCAGAGAGTGTGGACGTCGGTACTGCCACATTCGGGACATCGTGTTACCGTCCCTACCGGCGGATGGGCGACCGTATCCCACTCGTCGCTCCCTGCTGAGGCTGCAAATCCACAGTCGACGCACTGTGCCTGTTCCTGGGGGGTGGGTTGGGAGCCCATCGGCTCCAACTACGCTCGCGCGGAAAAATGATTTTGTCGTCGTCCCATGCGGAGAGACGAGAGACAGGCGAAAGGCGCTACGCGCCTGCAACACCACACCGGGTACCCACGGACCACCGGAGGTGTTCAGGTGGGAACGAATCTTTCGGGAGGGACTCGACGGCGCGTTCAGGACATCGGCTATCGGATTGCGAGAATCAATCCCCAGCGAGGTGAGAACGACAGTCGGGCTCTCCCGGACCTCGCCGGCGAAGATGGTCCGTACGACGACTCCGTGAGTGGAGGCCAATTCGAGTATCCCGGCGAAGGAGTGGAGGACGACCGGAGCGAGGATTCGTCCGGCAATCCAGCACGCGTCGACTCTCTGGCCGCTGACGTTCCGGCGTGCTTCGTTTATCGATGCTCTCTGATTCGGTCTTCGGTCTCCGTCTGTCCCGCACCGGTCGCACGCCAGCGGGGTATCGGGGGGACCCTATTAGTAATTATTCCTATATCAAAATTGTTATAACTCATTTTTCACGGAGAATAGCCGTCGAATAGCTCAATTCGATATTTTATAATATTAATATGTCGGATTTGCAGAAAAATGATTAAGCGTCATGCCTCTGTCAGACAATTGCACGGGGAGACAACTATGGGTATCAGAGATATACTGGCCGACCGACTCAGTTGGGACGACTACGACCGGCCGTTCAACTGTCTCCAATGTGGAATACAACTGGATCTCGAATACTACGTCTGTCCGAAGTGTGGTAGCTTCTCCGTCGAACGACGGTCTCCCGCGTTGTGACCTCCTCCTCGCGGTAAACGGCGAGGCTTCCCACGGCACCGCACCGCTGAGTCGGGATATTCGCTGGTTTACGACCCGCCGGTATGACTGGCCGATGGCGGGGCCACACCGCCGTTACTCCTATCCCCGGCGGGGGACTCGGAGGTATCTGAGCCGAGACGCCACAGCGGTGCGAGAAAGTGTCTCGAACATGCTGGGTCTCGGAGGCCCGATATTATCCGTTTGATCGGACGGTGGGACCGCCTCGGTGTACGTCATGATACACCGTCGTTGCACTTCGATATCCGTATTGCTGCTGAACGAGAATTGTCAAGTAGTTGCTAGAACCACGCCTGCCGTGAACGGCGGCATTCTCTCCGTGAAGAAAGATAGTTATCAGCAGTAGCTACCGCGAAGATCGCAGCTACACTGGAAAGCAATCAGTACTGTCATATTCAGTAGGCAGCAACGGTCCTGAAGTCCCCGAAAATGGCGGATAAGATGGAAGTGGACTCGCCGGGGATTTGTTACGCCGCTTCGAAGAATCTATCTGATTTCTGCGCCGTCCGGTGGTCTGTCCGAGAGACGATTACCGCGATACCACGGATATCACTGGAACGATCATGTACAGCATCGCGCGGCGATTCAAATCTTGAAACCGCTACAAAACTGTTTTGCCAGTCGTCACGAGAAGACACGTAATGTCCCTCACGTCTCACCAACAGATTCAGGTTCTCCACGTCGATGATGAACCCGATTTCGCGGATCTGACCGGGACGTTTCTCGAGCGCGAGGACG
>JBDGSA010000022.1:0-13230 GCA_042217755.1 Haloglomus sp.
CCGCCGAGGAGCGCCGCTGTTCCCGCACCGATACCCTTCAGTACAGTTCGTCTGTTACTCCCGGACATCACCGGAGAGGACGCCTGAGTAACTGATAAGCGATTTTCCAGAACGGGCCCGAGACGGGCCCGACAGTCACCCAATTGTCCGAGGTAGCGGCAGAGGTTGCCTACGCCAGCTCCTCGGCGACCGCCTCGGGGCCCAGCAGCGCGGGATCCATCGCGATGACCTCCTGGCCGCCGACGAACTCCGGCAGGGAGTCGTCGGTGTACGCGACGATGCGGACGTCCGGGTTGAGTTCGCGGGCGATGGGGATGGCCGTCGCCAGGCCCGCGTCCGTGAGGACGAACAGGTCCGCGTCCTCGATGCCCGCCTCGAGCAGGTCGTCGCGGGCGGCGGTTCCGTCTGCGCGGACGACCGTGACCCCCTCCGCGGCCAGCGCGTCCCCGAGTCCCTCGGGGTCCGGGCCGGCGATGATGGCCTCACTCATATTCGATGGTCGCCGGGGGTTTGTGCGTCACGTCGTAGACGACGCGCGAGACGTTGTCGAGCTGGCCCGTGATGCGGCTCTGGATGCGCTGGAGCGTCTCCCAGTCGATCTCCTGGGCGCGAGCGGTCATCCCGTCGCGGGACTCCACGGAGCGAACCGCGACGACGTGCCCGTGGACGCGGTTGTCGCCCTTGACGCCCGTCGCGCGCCCGAGGACGGCGGCGAAGGCCTGCCACGGGTCGTACTCCTCGAGTTCCGCCTCGACGACGTGGGTCGCCTCGCGGGCGACGTGGACCTTCTCCTCGGTCACCTCGCCGACGATGCGGACCGCGAGGCCCGGGCCGGGGAACGGCATCCGCTCGGAGATGATCTCCTCCAGGTCCAGCGCCCGCGCCACCTCGCGGACCTCGTCCTTGTAGAGGTCGCGCATCGGCTCGACGATGCGGTCGAAGTCCACGACGTCGGGCAGCCCGCCGACGTTGTGGTGGGACTTGATGGTCCCCTCGGACTCGATGCGGTCCGGGTAGATGGTGCCCTGCACCAGGACGTCGGCGCCCTCCTCGCGGGCGACGGTCTCGAACTCGCGGATGAACTGCTCGCCGATGACGTGGCGCTTCTCCTCCGGGTCGGTGACGCCCTCGAGGGCACCGAGGAAGCGGTCCTGGGCCTCGACGACGCGGAGCGAGTCCATGTAGGCGAAGGTCTCGCGGATCTCCTCGGTCTCGCCCTTGCGCATCAGGCCCGTGTCGACGTAGACGGGCGTGAGCTGGTCCCCGACGGCCTCGTAGGCGAGCGCGGCCGCGGTCGAGGAGTCGACGCCGCCCGAGAGTGCGATGATGGCGTCGTCGTCGCCGATCCCCTCGCGGAGTTCGGCGACGGCGTCCTCGATGAACTGGTCGACGTCGACCATCAGGCGCTCACCTCGCTGGCGTCCTCGCGCTCGTCGGCGTCGGCCTGCCGGTCGAGCGCCGCGTCGAGCAGCCCGACGAAGGGCGGCGACGCCCGGCCCGGCCGCGAGCGGAACTCGGGGTGGAACTGCGTCCCGACGAAGTACGGGTGCTCGTCGCGCGACAGCTCCAGGATCTCCATCCGGTTGGCGGCCGTGCCCGAGAAGACGAGGCCGCCCGCCTCGAGTTCCTCGATGTACTCGGGGTTGACCTCGTAGCGGTGGCGGTGGCGCTCCGTACAGGAGTCGGCTCCGTACAGGTCGGCGGCGAGCGTGCCGGGTTCGATGTCCGTCTCGTGGGCGCCGAGCCGCATCGTCCCGCCCATGTCCTCGACCTCGTACTGCTCGGGCAGGATGTCGATGACGGGGTGGGGCGTGTCCTCGTCGAACTCCGTGGAGTTGGCGTCCGCGAGCCCGCAGACGTTGCGTGCGTGGTCGATGACGGCCATCTGGAAGCCGAGACAGAGGCCGAGGAAGGGGAGGTTCTGCTCGCGGGCATAGCGGATGGCGTCGATCTTCCCGCTGGTCCCGCGGGCGCCGAATCCGCCCGGCACCACGAGCCCCTCGGCGCGCTGGAGCCGCTCGCGGTGCTCGTCGTCCATGTCCTCCGTGTCGACCCAGAGGACGTCGACGTCGACGCCGTGTTCGAGGCCGGCGTGTTTGAGCGCCTCGTGGACCGAGAGGTAGGCGTCCTCGAGGTCGTACTTCCCGGCGAGCGCGATCTCGACGGTGCCGGTGGTCTCGCGGGTGACGAGTTCCCGCCAGCGGTTCTTCCGCTCGGCGGGCGGCAGCGCCTCCGACGCGATGCCGAGGCGCTCCATCACGTACTGGTCGAGCCCCTCGTCCTCGACCATCAGCGGAACGTGGTAGATGTCCGCCACGTCGGGGTTCGAGAAGACCGCGTCCGTGGGGACGTCACAGAACAGGGCGATCTTCTCTTTGGTCTTGGCCTCGAGGCGGTCCTCACACCGCCCGACGAGGATGTCCGGCTGGAGGCCGATAGAGCGGAGTTCCTTGACCGAGTGCTGGGTCGGCTTGGTCTTTTGCTCGCCGTTCTTCGAGTACGGGACGAGCGTGACGTGGGTGAACAGGATGTCCTCCTCGTCTTCTTCGTGGGAGAACTGCCGGAGCGCCTCCAGATAGGGCATCCCCTCGATGTCGCCCACGGTTCCCCCGACCTCGACGATACAGATGTCGTGCCCCGCGGCGGCCTCGCGGATGCGCCGTTTGATGTCGTCGGTGATGTGGGGGATGATCTGGACGGTGTTCCCGAGGTAGTCGCCGGCGCGCTCCTTCTCGATGACGTTCTTGTAGAGCTTCCCGGTCGTGATGTTGTGATCGAACGTCATGTCGATGTCCAGGAAGCGCTCGTAGTTCCCCAGATCGAGGTCCACCTCGCCGCCGTCCTTCAGCACGTACACCTCGCCGTGCTGGTACGGGTTCATCGTCCCCGCGTCGACGTTGAGGTAGGGGTCGATCTTGACGGCGGTCACGTCGAAGCCGGCGTTGGCGAGCAGACGGCCGGTCGAGGCGGCCGTGATGCCCTTGCCCAGCCCGGACATGACGCCGCCGGTGACGAAGACGAACTTGTTCCCCAGCGTGGGGTCGTACTCAGCGGGCCCTGTCGGCATACCGACGGTCCGCGAGGGTCGCTCAAGAGCGTTACGGAGGGACCGACCGTGTGCCACTCCCTGCCGGAACGACAACCGTCTCGCCGCCCGAACTGGGCGTTCGTGGACCGCCCCGTGACCGCGCACCACCACAGTCCCGCGTCCGCCGCCGTGCCGTCTGTGCCGATTCGGCCGTGCAGTCTACTGTCGCCGCACGCTCCGGCGCTGGCACAACCGCACAATCCGGCGCTGGCACAACCGCACAATCCGGCGCCGCGGTCTCGCGACCCGGCGACCCACCGGGGAAACCGGGAAGAGGCCGCGGCACCTATCCGTGGCTATGAGCGAGTCCGACACTCACGAGATGCCCCAGACAGAAGAGGAGTGGCGCGAGGTCCTGACCGAAGAGGAGTACCGCATCCTCCGCGAGCAGGGAACCGAGCCGAAGTTCTCGAGCGACCTGCTCGACGTGAAGGGCGACGGCAGCTTCACCTGTGCCGGCTGCGGCGCCGAACTGTTCGAGAGCGATACGAAGTTCGGCTCCGGCACGGGATGGCCTTCCTTCTACGACGCCAGGGAGGGCGCTGTCGAACTCCAGGAGGACCGCAGCCACGGGATGGTCCGCACCGAGGCCGTGTGTGCCAACTGCGGCGGCCACCTCGGCCACGTCTTCGACGACGGCCCCGAACCGACGGGCAAGCGGTACTGCATCAACGGCGTCGCGCTGGACTACGACGAGGACGAGTAGCGCGCCTCGGAGCCCCGCCGGAGGCGGATATAATCAAAAAAGCTCTTTTTATAATTTATTCCCAAAATAATAAAAATATCGACGTTATAATTCATTTTTCTGGCTATTCCACACGCCCTGTCTCCGGTCCATCAGCGCGACGACGACCACGTGTGGGAGGGTCAGGACGGCGATGAGGACGAGATACAGGCCAACGGTCTCCGCGAGATTCGCGGGTCGGACCGGGACGAGGTAGTAGATGCCGCCGAGGAGCAACATCGACACGGCAGTCAGCGGCGCCGCGTCGCGCGCGAACCCGCGGAGCGCGGGCCCCAGCGAGCCACCCCGCAACCCCACGACCGCGTCGGGGTCCAGCAGCACCAGCCGGGCGATGTGTCGCGTCGAGTGCCAGAGGCAGAAGTAGATGCCGACCGCGAGGATCGGGGGCACGGCGAGGAAGAACACCCACAGCAGCACGGTCTCGCCGGCGTCGATCCGCCAGCCCGCATCGCGGACTCCGTGTTCGGCCCGCGCCAGTCCGATACCCAGCGTCGCGAGTGTCAGGGCGGCGAAGGCCCCACCGAGCGCGATGCGCGTCTCGACCTGAAACAGGGGCATCAGGTCGGCGGCCGAGACGCCGAACCGGCCGGTCAGTGCCCGCGCGACGCGGCGGTACTGCGCCGGGGACGACAGCAGCGGCACGAGCATCGGCAGACCGCCGCGGACCGCGGCCGTGGCGACGCGCTGGGTCCGCGTCCGGAGGTGGTCGGCGTCCGCGAGCGCGAGCAGCGCGTAGACATCGCCCTGACCCCAGTGGGCCCAGGTGATGGCGATGAACAGCAGGAAGGCGGGAACCGGCGCGAGGAACCACAGCGCGAGGTACGCGCCGCCGAGGGTTCCGTAGAGCGCACCGACGCCCGCGAGCGCCCGCGTCGTGACCGGGCGGTCGCGCACCCGGGGGACGGCCAGGTGGTCGACGGCGCCGTGAGGGAGACCCAACACGAGGACGCTCGCCGCGAGCGGCGCGTACTGGAGCCACAGCGGCACCGACAGCCCGGCGAGAAACGGGACGACGAGCAGCGCGTGGGCGACCCAGGCGGGCACGAGCGCTCCCGCGACCAGCGTCTCGCGGATTCGCCCCCCGACGGCGAGGCCCCTCACGGCCATCGGCCCACCCCCTCCCTCCCTCTCGACCGCAGCCGGGCGACCGACCGGTCGCCTACAGCCATCGGTCGGCCACCCAGAGCCAGAGGACGAGTCCCTGCACGACGAACAGGTTGGTGAGGAGGAAAAAGACCGCCTCCTCGACCGGGAGGTCTAGCAGGGGCACGGCGTAGCCGGTCGTCAGGTCGGGCGAGAGTTCCCAGACACCCAGCGCGAGCGCGACGCGGTCGGCCACCCAGAGGTACAGCGTCGGGACCGCGACGCCGAGTGCGACCACCCGACCGCGCCACAGGAGGTACGGCCAGCCGAACGCCCACTGGATGGCCAGGACAGGTGCGGCCCACAGCAGCAGCGTCCCGAGGTACAGACCGCCGTCGACGCCGAGGACGAGCCAGCCACACAGCGCGACCAGACCGCCCGCGCCGGCGCCGAGCGCGCGCTGGCCGAGGGTGACGCCGCCGCGACCTCGCTCCCGCCCGACGGCAGTTCCACCGTCGGAACGGGGCGGCCCACCGCCGTCGGGCGGGGCCGATGTGGCTCGGCCGCTGGTCTCGCCCCCGTCCGCTCGCACCTGTCGGGGGGGACCGGCGGGAAGCAGTGAGAGCCACAGCGCCGTCAACACGGGCTGAACGACGAAGAACAGATACTCGCCCAGCGGCACCGCCAGGAAGCGCGCGGCGACGGCACCCTCGCCGTAGAACCAGGCGCCCCGCCGGACGAGGTAGCTGTCCCAGGGCGTCGTGTACACGACCGCCAGCGCAGTCAGGAGGAGGGTGCCGACGACCCGCGCGTCCACCGAGCGGCCGCTGAGTCTGACTCGAGGGGCGACCGCCGGTGGACCGACGCGGAGCGACACCCCGCGGGCGACGGCCGCCGCCAGCGCGAGCAGCGGTCCGCCGAGGAACACGAGGTGGAACTGCAGATACGTGAGGGTGGACATCGGGTGGTTTCGCGAAGAATACAGCGGTGACCGCATGAATCCGGCGACGGCCGCCGGAGAGTTCGGGTCGGTGCCCGACGATGCGTCGGGTCGCTGCGGCCCGCGCGGACGCGAGCCGGTGACGTCAGTCGGCCGCCGCGGCCTCGGAGGCCGCCGCCGTCTGGTCGAGGACGTCGCGGCTCCGGAGCAGGATGAACCCGAAGCCGACCTTCGCGGATAGGTCGAGGACCATGAACAGGACGGTCTCGACGCCGAGACCGACGAGGCCGAGCGTCGACTCGGTCCCGATGATCCACACGATCGGGTAGGCCGTCCAGAGCACGATGACGAGGTTGCGGAGCGTGCTGAACAGGCTCGCGACGTCGCCGGAACGCTGGGCGGCGACCCCGCTCAGGGTCGACACCAGGTAGTACAGCAGAACAACGAAGAAGCCACAGCTGATGCCCCACCACGCGATGCGGGTGGCGCCCGGACTGAGGGTGCTGCCGGCGCCGGTCGCCACCGCGCCGACAAGACCCGTCAAGATCATCCCCACGTCGAGGCCGATGAGGGTCGCGAGGGTGTTGCGGTCGGCCCCGGCGAGCAGGCCGAGGTCGAGCAGGAGCAGCGGTGTCGTGAACAGCCAGTCGGCGTACCGCGCCCAGTAGATGGTGAGCGTCTCACCACCGCCGGCAAGTGTCACTTCGATGACACCGAATCCCTGGTACATCGAGAAGTACGACACCGCGGCGATTCCCGCGATGAACGTGGTGATTATGAAGAACTCCTGTTTTCGCTCGTTGGTCTCGCCCGCACCCATCGCGATGAACGCGAGGGCGCCGAGCGCCATCCCGAGCGTGCCGATTCCCAGTGCAATCGTCTCCAGTCCTGAGGTTGGTCCCGCCATGCTGCGCTGATTGCTACACGTGGAGGGCTCTTAATAGTAGGGCAAAGACAGCCCACTGATGCCTCTTCACCCCCCGTTCACCGGTGCCTTATCAAGTGGGGAACGCACCAGGTAATAAATCTTTTGACCATACCGGAGGTGCCGCGGCGCTGGCGCGCGGGCGTGCCACGGCGTCGGCCCCGCCCTACCCCGGCGCCGCGCGGACCGCACCAGGACGCGCGACCCGGGCGCTTATCCACCCGCTCGCCCTACGGCGGGTATGTCACTAGACCTCACGCCGGAGCAGCTCGACCGCTACTCTCGGCACGTCATCATGGAGGAGGTCGGTCCGGAAGGACAGGGCCGGCTGCTCGACGCGCGCGTCCTCTGCGTCGGCGCAGGGGGCCTCGGCTCGCCCGTCGTCCAGTATCTCGCGGCCGCGGGGGTCGGGACGCTCGGCATCGCCGACGACGACGTCGTCGAGCGCTCGAACCTCCAGCGCCAGGTCGTCCACGGCGACGCCGACGTGGGCCGCCCGAAGGTCGAGTCGGCCCGGGACTTCGTCGCCCGCCAGAACCCCGACATCGACGTCGAGCTCCACGAGACCCGCGTCACGGCCGACAACATCGAGAGTCTCATCGCCGACTACGACCTCGTCGTCGACGGCTCGGACAACTTCGCCACCCGCTATCTCGTCAACGACGCCTGCACGCTCGCGGGCGTCCCATTCGTTCATGGGGCCATCCTCCGGTTCGAGGGGCAGATGACGACGTTCGAGGCCCGCTCGCCCCCGAAGGCGACAGGAGGGAGCGAAGCCGCCGATGCCGAGACGGACGGCGACAACGGCCCCTGCTACCGCTGTCTCTTCCCCGAAGCGCCCGAACCGGGGACGGTGCCCGACTGCGCCACTGCGGGCGTCCTCGGTGTCCTGCCGGGGACAGTGGGCTGCGTGATGGCGACCGAGGCCGTCAAACTCGTGCTCGACCACGGCGAGACGCTCGACGGCCGGATGGTGTTCTACGACGCCGAGGACATGACCTTCCGCGAGATCTCGATCGAGCCCCGACCGGACTGCCCGGTCTGCCAGCCCGGCGGCATCGGGTCCGTTCACGAGGTCTCCTACGAGCACACCTGCTCGATAGCGGCAGATTGACTGGAAATTCGAGAAATAGTTACCTGATTTTCGAAATTTTTCGTTCACGTCAGCATCTGGGAGAATATTTCGGTTAGTCGGTCGCGACCTCGATATCCTCTCGCTCGAACCGCTCGCCCGTCCACCGCCACGACCGGACGACCGGTTCGTCGCCGCCCAGCGAGACGATGACGTAGGAGTAGCCCGTCCACGTCGCCTCGCGTGCGTCGACGTCGCTGGGCGCCGGCGGGCCCCGGGGATGGGAGTGGTAGAATCCGACGATTTCGTGCCCGCCGTCCTCGAGGGCGCGCATCAGTTCCAATTGTTCAGCCGGGTCGAGTTCGTACCGGGTCCGGGGCGACTCGGCGGCGTTGGTCGCCCGGGTCGACGTCCTCGCGACGGATCTGTCACCGTGTGTCCCCCCGAGGACGCCACACACCTCAGCGGGAGCGCCCTCGCGTGCGTGCGAGAAGAGTTCGTCGCGGACGCCGATCGCGACGCGGAGCATCAGGCCAGAGTCCGTGCCAGCGGCCGGACGGCGTCGGCCGGGGGGTCGTCGAACCGCGCCGGGTGGACGACCCAGGCGAGATACTCAAGCGTGTCGACCAGCCGCGGCCCCGGTCGGTTGACGTAGTGGTGGCCGTCCATCGCGTACGCCCGGTCGTTCCGGACAGCGGTCAGGTCCCCGAACCCGTCGCGGTCGGTCAGGTCGTCGAGGTTCTCGAGGGTCTGGTCCAGTTCGAACCCACAGGGCGCCGCGACCAGCACCTCGGGGTCGTACTCGCGGACCGCGGCCCACTCGCGGGGGCGGGACTCGGCGCCGTGGTCGGCCATGCCGTACTCGCCGCCGGCCCACTCGACAAGTTCGGGAATCCAGTGTCCCGCGACCATCACGGGGTCGAGCCAGTCCAGCACCGCGACGCGGGGACGTTCCTCGACGTCGGCGACGGCCGTGCGGACCCGCTCGACGCGCTCGCGCAGGTCCGTCACGAGGTCGGCGGCCTGTGGCTCGCGGCTCAGCGCGGCGCCGATTCGCTCGATGTCGTCGAACACGTCGGAGAGGGAGTGTGGATCGGTGGTGACGACCTCGCAATCCAGTCCCAGTTCCTCGACGGCCTCGCGGACGAGCACGCGATCGACCGCACACACCTCACAGATGCCCTGCGAGACGACGACATCGGGGTCGAGTCGTTCGAGCGTCTCGAGGTCGAGGTCGTAGACGCCGTCGGCCCGCTCGGCCCGTGCGACCTGCTCGTTGATGTCGGCGCTCGACGCCTCCGGGTCGACGTGCGTCTCGACGACGCTCGGCAGGTCGGCCGCCTCGGGCGGGTAGTCGCACTCGTGGGAGACGCCCACCGGCTCGACGCCGAGGGCGTAGACGATCTCCGTCGCGGACGGGAGCAGCGAGACGACGCGCATACCCGTCGTTGGGGCGCGACCGGCTAAAACGTATGGCAGCCGGCGACGCGGCCGCTGGGGCGTGACCCCGACCCCGGCGGACGACTCGAACCCCGACGACGACCACGCGGCGCCGTGGGAACGATTCACGGACGGCCCGAGCACTGATGGCGGGCGCCTCCCCGTCTCATCCATGGCCCCCGAGGACGACCCCGAAACGCCGGAGACACCGGAGACACCAGAGGCACCAGAGACACGGGAAGAGCCCGAGCCGTTCGAATCGACGGACGACTCCAGCGACCGGGACGGGGAATCGGCCGACCGGGCGACGACAGTTCGCGAGCTGACGACCGACGCCGCGTGGGACGCGGCGGTTCCGCTACTGTGTCAGCTCTGGGGCGACGCCGACCCGGCCTTCGTCCGGTCCTGGCGCGACGAGGACGGCTACCGGCTGTTCGGACTGTACGTCGGCGTCGACGCGACTGAGACCGATGGCGGCGAGATGGACTCCGAGAGCGATAGCGGCGAGATGGACTCCGAGAGCGATAGCGGCGAGATGGACTCCGAAAGCGACGGCAGTCCCGGAACGCTCGTCGGTGTCGCCGGCGTCTCGGTCCAGCGCGTTCTCCATCACCGCCGCCACGCCTGGATTCACGACCTCGTCGTGGACGAGTCCCGGCGCGGTGCAGGGTTCGGGGCCGAGCTGCTCGCGTTCGTCGAGCGCTGGGCCGCCGCCCGCGACTGCGAGTACGTTGCGCTCGCCAACCGGCTGGACAACGACGCGGCGCTGTCGTTCTACGAAGACGAAGGCCTGGAGCGCTGGGGGTACGTTCTGGAGCGCCGGCTTTGACCTGCCGTCATCATACCTTGCATAGTCAACCCGGACGATGAGGTAGCCGGAGCGCCGTACATCGCGTGGGTACTGACGGGGGAGTTCCATCGTAGCCACCCCTTCCGTTTCGGTCACGTTCTGTCCGCTGCTCCCGTCGGTACCCCATCGCCGCCATCCGGTCACTGGCGGTGACCGGCGATTGGACGCCGGTGCTTATCCTCTTTCGCGAGTAGTGGCGACCATGAGCCTCATCGCGGAGGTCACGTTCTGCTCTCCTCTCATGGAGGAGACCGCGAGTGAACTCCCGGAGACGACCTTCCGGATGGAGGACCTGCAACTGGTCGAAGACGGCCCCGCGAAGTACCTGTTCTGGGCCGAAGGCGGCGCTCTCGACCGACTCGAGGACGTGCTGGCCGCCGACCCCACAGTCACCTCGTTCACCCGCCTGACGGCACTCACCGACCGGCACCTCTACCGGGTGAACTTCACGGGCGCGATGAAAGAGCGGATGACCTACCTCGATGCCGCCCCCAACGACATCGTCTATCTGGAGATGGAGTCGACCCACGAGCGGACCCGACTCCGGGCACGCGTGCCGACCCGTGTGGCGCTCCGGGACTACGTCGAAACCTGCCACGAGAAGGGGATCGAGATGCGCGTCGAGAGCCTCTACCGGGCGGACGGTGAGGAAGACCGTCCCCGCTTCGGTCTCACGGAACCACAGCGCGAGGCCCTTCTCCGGGCACGCGAGGCCGGCTACTTCGATCCAGATCGCGGGGCGACGCTGGCCGAGATCGCCGCCGACCTCGACATCTCCCGGCAGGCGCTCGCCGGGCGCCTCCGCCGCGGCCACCGCCAGCTCATCGACGCGACGCTGGGGTGAGTCCACCCTGTCCGTGAAGGCCGCGCCGAGCACGTCCACAACATCCATGCCCGGGCCGGCGGACCAAACGCACGTGACCGACGGCAGCACAGGCGGCACGCTCGGCGGACAGACGGCGCTGGTGACGGGCGCGTCCTCGGGTATCGGTCGGGAGACAGTCCGGACGCTCGCCCGCGACGGGGCGGACGTGGTGCTCGCGGCCCGGCGCGAGGAGCGCCTCCGCGAGACTGCCAGCGAGGTGGCGAGCGCCCACGGCGTCACGACGGAGGTGGTGCCGACGGACGTGACCGACGCCGACGCCGTCGAGGCGCTGGTAGCGGCGGCTCGCGAGCGTCTCGGCGGCCTCGACGTCGTCGTGGCGAACGCCGGCGTCGCCGCGGGCGGCGCGGTCCAGACGATGTCCGACGAGGACTACCGCCGGATGATGGCGGTCAACACGGACGGCGTCTTCTATCTCACCCGCGCGGCGCTGCCCGCGCTCCGGGAGTCGGGCGGTCACCTGATCTACGTCGGCTCCTTCGCCGGGAAGTACCCCCGGCCGTACAACCCGGTGTACGCCGCGACGAAGTGGTGGGTCCGCGGATTCGCCAAATCGGTATCGGCGCAGGTCGGCGACGACGACCTCGGCGTGACGGTCGTGAACCCAGCCGCCGTCCGCACGGAGTTCGAGGTCGGCGAGCAGAGCATGGCCGAGCGCTACGAGCCAGGCGAGGTGGTCGAGCCGGCGGAGGTGGCCGACGCCATCGCCTTCGCCGCAGCGCAGTCGCCCTCGATGGTCCACGAACTGGACCTCTACGACCGGGACAAGTTCACCGGCTTCTGATCGGGTTCCGGCCCGCTCCTGCACGGCGGCAGCGGGGGCTCCGCGGTGATTGATCGCCCCGCCGCGGCGTCAGGCTCAGCACCCTCCGTCCGCTACGGTCGGGCGATGCCCGACGACCTGTCCGGCCCGTTCCTGGTGGACGCGATGCTGGGCAAGCTGGCGACGCACCTCCGGCTGTGTGGCTACGACGCGGCCTACGCGCTGGACGAGCACCGCGACACGGAGGCAGACGACGAACTCCTCGCGGCCGCCCGCGAGGAGGACCGGACCCTCCTCACCCGGGACCGCCAGCTGGCCGCCCGGGCCGGCGACCGCGGACTCTGCCTCGAGTCCCGCGCCGTGACCGAGCAACTCCGGGAACTCCGCGACGCGGGGCTCGCACTCGAACTCGCGGAGCGACCCACTCGGTGTGGCGCCTGCAACGGTCCTCTCGTGCGCGTCGGGGAGGACGATGTCCGCGCCGCCCACGCGCCCGACGACCGGCCGGTCTGGGCGTGCGAGCGGTGCGGCCAGCAGTTCTGGCGCGGAAGCCACTGGAATCGCGTGGCCGAGACGCTGGCGGCGATTCGCGGCGAGAACGAGACCTGACCGACGGCCGGCTCACCTGCCAGTGAACCTCGAGTACCAGTGAACCTCGAGTACCAGTGAACCTCGCGTGTCAGGAAATCCTCGCGTGTCAGGAAATCCTCGCGTGTCAGGAAATCCTCGCGTGTCAGGGAACGAGGTGAACGCCCGCCGCCGCGGAACGCGGTTTACTGGTTGTTCGGGGTCCACTCCTTGCAGGCGTCCATGTCGTCCATGACCTCCCCGTGGAGGCCACAGTAGGGCTGCATGCCCTGGTCCGTACGCACGTAGCGGAAGTGGGCACAGTTGCCGCAGTAGAGGTCCTGATTCGGGTGGGGGTCGGCGTCCGCCGAGAGGAACTCGGCGTCGTCCGTGGTCGTGCCGCCGTCGCTGGTGGCGCCCGCAGCGTCGGCCCGGCCGGCGTGGCGCTGGTTGCGGCCGGCACCCGAGCGGGCCTGCTCGGTGAGGGACTCCGGCCCGTCGTCCGCGCCCGCGTTCGACGACATGACCTCCGCCCCGCCGTCGAAGTTCCCGTCCGACGAGGCCTGCGCGTCGGGCTCGCGGCCGTCGTCCGTCGTGCTCCCCGACGACGCGGTCGACCCGGCGGTCTGGGTCGCGACGTCGCCGTCCGGCGTGCTGCCGAGGAGACCGATGCCGCCGAGTTTCTGTGCGAGCCCCCGGTTCGAGACCTCGACGACGCGGGTCTCTCCCCCCTCGGTGACGCGGAGTTCGACGGTGCCACCGGGGTCGTTGCGCGTCTTGAAACTCGCGACGGCGCTGAACAGCGCCCAGAGCGTCGTTATCGCGCCGGCGAAGTAGATCGTGACCACGGTGAACGCGTTCGAGAACCACGCCT
>JBDGSA010000045.1:0-13179 GCA_042217755.1 Haloglomus sp.
CCTCCGGGGCCGGTTCGTCCTCCCGCTGGAGGATGTAGACCACGAAGACCACGATACCCACGACGAACCCGACGGCTGTCAGACCGCCCACGGCGATGGCCCAGAGGGTCGCGTTCTCCTCTCCTCGCCTGTTCGCGTCCGTGTACACGTAGTAGCCCAGTGCGAGGGGGATGACCACGCCGAACACCACGAAGAGTAGCAGGATCAGGAAGAGTTCGATACCACCAGGAATCTGGAGTGGCAGGAGGGGGACCGACATCATCAGTTTAGACCGCCCCGGCCTGTAAAAAGCGTGTCCCCGCTCAGTCGGTCTCGCCTCAGTCGGTCTCACCGGAGGGTCGGTCGGCGCGGTGCTCGCTGATGAGCCGGTCGACCATCTCGGCGTTCTGGTCGCGGCGGCGCGCCTCCGCCCGGTCGTGCCAGTCGTCGATGACGGTCTCGATCTCGCGTTCGCGCGCGACGGCGAGTTCGTCGACCTCCTGGATCGTGACGTCGTCGGCCGGCCCCTCGGGGATCTCGTGGTCGAACAGCACCCGGTCGGCCTGCTCGGAGAGGTTGCCGTGCCGGAGGACGACGCGGGGGTCGATGTCGGCGAGGAGTTCGGCCGTGCGCTGGCCGGCCCCCGAGGCATCGCGCAGGAGGATGACATCGTCCTCGGCGAGACCGAAGCGTTCTCGGGCGTCCTGGATGGCGTTCGTGGTGAACTGCTCGATGGGCTTGACAGGGACGAGCCCGGCCTGCTCGTCGGCCACGTCGGCGAAGTCGGAGTGGTCGAGCCGCCAGAGGGCCTTCAGCCGCTCCAGTTTGTCCTCGAGTTCCGCGACCGTCTCGCGCTCCGATTCGAGCTCGCGCTCGAGACGGTCGTTCTCGCGCTCGAGACGGGCGACCTCGCGGCGCTCGCGGGCCTCCTTGCGCTCCTCGCGTCGGGCCTCGCTCAACTTCTCTTCGTACTCGGCGATGCGCTCGTCTTTCTGCTGGACGGTCTCGCGCAGTTCCTCGACGTGCGATTCGAGCCGCTCGACGCGGGTCTCGAGCCGCTGTATCTCTTCTTCCTCCTCGGTGAGTTCGCGAGGGTCGTGGGTGGATTCCTCCTCGTCCTCGCCCTCGTCCTCGGTGAGGTCCTCGATGACCGCCTCGACGGACTCCTCTCCGGCCACGACGCGGGCGGTGACCTCGCCGCGGTCGAAGCCCGCGGGGATCTTCCGTGCGATGCGCTCGAACTGGTCCTCGTGGGCGTCGAAGGCGTGGAGGGCAGCGGCCATCGCGTCGCGCTCGTGGTCGTTGTCGTAGGCCGTCTCGCGAGTCCGGTGTTGCTTCGTGTCGACCGGGAGGTCCGTCTCCGGGACCCAGCCGGCGGCGTCGAAGGAGCGACGGATCTTCTCGACAGTCTCGGGCATCGGCTCGACGTCGGCCGCGACGAGGATCGGCCGGCCGCGCTCGATGATCCACTCGATGACCGCCGCGGTATCCGCGGTCCGCGTCGAGAGCGTCTCGAGCACCTCGCCGTCCAGGCCGACTACCGCGACGGCCGTCGTCGTCCCCGGGTCGAGGCCGACGATGACGTGGTCCCGGCGCTGGACGAGCGGCGCGTACTCGATGCCATCCTTGCGCTCGCGCTCGATCTCGATGCGCGTATCGCCCGAACGCTCGGGCGAGACCGGCAGCTCGTCGGGCGTCGCCTCGACGTGGAACAGCGCGCGGGAGTAGCCGCCGTACTTTTCGGTCACCTCCATCTCGTAGGTGAGCCCGGCCTCGTCGAGTGCACGCTCGACCTCCCGGGCCCGGGTCTTGACGTTCCCGTGGATGCGGCGGGTGTAACGGTCCTCCGACCAGCCGCCCTTGCCCGTCGAGCGGCCGCGGGCCACCTTCACTGTCGTCCGGTCGGCGAAGGCGGACACCTCGTGACCGACGTTCCGGGCAGCGAGCCTGGCGGCGGCTTCGGCCTCCTTCATCGGCTTCTTTCCGTACGGGACGCCGTGGCGGCGGGCGACCCGCGAGAGGGGTTCGGGCTGCTCTGCGCCCGTCACCTGCACGAGTCGCGTCTCCGCCGGGAGCTCGCGGAGGAACCGCACGAGGTCGTTCTTGTCCGTCGCGAGTTCGTAGGTGTTGTCCGTCGCGACGATGGCGGGCTCCTCGCGCTGGATGAGGCGCGTCAGTTTCCGGTAGGAGACGACGTCCCGGTCGACGTTCTCCCCGTCGAACGCGACGACGGCGTAGGAGGGCGAGTCGCCGCGCACGTCGCCGCTCTGGATGTCGACCCCGAACACGACCGCGTCGAGGGCACTCGTTCGGGTACTCACGCCTTACTCTCGGCGGCGAGCGCGAATAAATCCCGCGCCCGGGGCGGTGCTCGGCGCCCGGCGACTGGCGGCTGGTGGAGGCGAAACGTTGAATAGGGTGTAAAGCAGACGTTACAGTGTAAAGGGTACTTGACATCATGTCCGACACCGCCCTCCGGTCCCCGAACGTATCGACCCGCTCACTGTACGCGGCCTCCTGGGCCGTCGGCAGCGCCCTGTACGGCGTTCTCATCGTCGCCGGCTATCCGTTGGTCGGCGTCGGCGCGTTCGTCGTCGGCGCCGTCGCCGCGGTGGCGCTCGACCAGGGGAGTAACCGTCCCATCTCCGACGAGCGCGACCGCGCGGTCTTCGACGAGGCCGGCCGCCACACCATCGCCGCGGTCGGGATGGCCTCGGCCGTCGTCTTCCCCACGATGGTCGCCCTGCGCGCCCTCGACTACACGACCTGGCCGACGTGGCTCTACTACGCCGGGTACTTTGTGGCCGGGCTGTTCGCCGTCTGGGGTGTCTTCGTCCTGCTCGCGCAGCGCCGGCGCTGATGGTGCGATGGTGCGCTCGAACCTCCGCGAGTACCGCGAGCGCGAGGGGCTGAGCCAGGGCGCCCTCGGCGAGGCCGTCGGCGTCACCCGGCAGACCATCAACGCCATCGAGCGGGGTCGCTACGACCCGTCACTGGAACTGGCGCTGAAACTCGCGAACCACTTCGACTGCGCCGTCGAGGACCTGTTCGAACTGGCCGACGCGGACGCCTGAGCCTGGTGATACGTTGTGAGTCACCGCGCCTCGCGGAGCCGGCCTGCGACCTCGTCCAGCTCGTCGCGGTCTGCCCGCGACTGCTCGGCGACGAACCGCACGTCGTCGTCCTCGTAGCGGGGCACCACGTGCAGGTGGGCATGGAACACCTCCTGGCCCGCCGCCTCGCCGTCGGCGAGGAAGAAGTTGACGCCGTCGGGGTCGAACGCCCCGCGGGCCGCGGCGGCGACGGCCATCCCCTCCTCGAACAGACGGCCTCCGACCGACGGATCGAGATCCGCAAGTCCGGCGGCGTGTGCCTTCGGAACGACGAGGGTGTGGCCCTCCGTTGCCGGGTTCGCGTCCGCGAACGCCAGCGTCTCGTCGGTCTCCGAGACGACGCTCGCCGCGGCCTCGCCGCCGACGATGGCACAGAACGGACACTCGTAATCCTCGGGCATGGCCGGGGATTCCGCGCCCTCACAGAAGAGTTTCGGGGCCCGGCCGGGCGGCGGTCCGAGCGCGGCGTCACCCGTCGGGATACGGCACGTCGAAGTCGTCGCCGTCGTCCGGAAGGATGACCTCGCCGTCGAACGCGGCGCGGGCCTCCTCGGCCAGTACGTCAGCGCGACCGGCGTACCGAGAGGAGATGTGAACGAGCGCGAGCCGTCTCGCGCCCGCCCGCCCGGCGAGGTCGGCTGCCTCGGCCGCCGTCGAGTGGCCGGTCTCGGGAGCGCGATCGCGGTGTTCCTCGGCGAACGTGGCGTCGTGGACGAGCAGGTCCGCATCGTCGGCGACCGCCTCGGTCGTCTCCGCCGGACGGGTGTCGCCCGTGTAGACGACTGTCCGCCCGGGGCGGGGCTCGCCGACGACCTGCCCGGGCTGGACGACGGTGCCGTCCTCGAGCTCGACCGGGTTCCCCTCGTGGAGTTCGGAGAACTTCGGCCCGACCGGGACGCCGAGTTCCTCGGCGCGCTCGCGGTCGAAGCGGCCCTTCCGGTCGTCCTCGACGAGGGCGTAACCGACCGACAGCGTCCGGTGGTCGGTCTCGAAGGCGCGGACCTCGTAGTCGTCGCGCTCGAGTGCCACGTCGCCCGGGCCGACCTCGTTCACGCGGACCGGGAAGTCCGGGTCCGTCCCGGATCCGCGCAGGAGGCTTCTGATCGCCCGGCGCTTCCCGTTCGGGACGTGGATTGCGAGTCCTTCCGTGCGGTCGTTGAAGTCCAACGTCTGGAGGAGGCCCGGGATGCCGAGGATGTGGTCTCCGTGCATGTGCGTGAGGAAGATGTGTGAGATGTCGAAGCCGGTCCCGAAGCGCATCATCTGGCGCTGGGTTCCCTCGCCGCAGTCGAACAGGAGACGGTCGCCCTCTCGGCGCAGCAGGAGCGCCGACGTGTTCCGCCGGACCGACGGGACCGCCCCGCCAGTGCCGAGGAACGTCACGTGTAGGGACATACCACTCGGTCGGAGGCCTCCAGTGAAACCCGTGTCGGATGACCGACGCGGGGCGTCGAGAGCGCGGCGAGCGTCGTCCGTGCGAGCGGGGGCCCTGGCGGACGAGAAGCCCCGACCTGCCAGTCGGTGGCCATCAAATATATCAGATAGAAGCCCTCTCGAGCCGATTCGCGGCCGAATCGGCCACAACACTTCTAAGTCTCACTCGCCTCGGATGCGGACGAGACCATCATGAGACAGCAGCTCGCGACAGCGCTCGTGGCGCTCATGCTCGTGACCGCCGGCTGTTCGTTCGGCGGCACCGGACCCGGGCAGAGTGGCGAGCCCAGCGACGGAACGTCGGGCGATGCAGTCGGAACAGTCGCCTTCTACATCAGCGATCAGCCGGGCGCCATCGACGACTTCCGGTACCTGAACGTCACCATCGATCAGGTCGCCTTCCAGCAGGTCAACGCCTCTGACGGCGGAGACGGAGAGATGGAGCGCGAGAGCAGCGATTGGCAGACGTTCGATGTCGACGGTCGGACCGTCGACCTGACCGAACTCGAAGGCGAGAACGCGACGCTCCTGGAGGAATTCGAGGTCGAGAACGGGACCTACACGCAGGTCCGAATCAGCGTGAGCGACGTGAACGGGACGCTCGAAGACGGCTCCAGCGCAGACGTGAAACTCCCGTCACAGAAGCTCCGAATCAACAAGCGGTTCACCGTCGGCGACGGCGAGACCGTGGAGTTCGTCTACGACATCAGCGTCGTCAAGCGCGGCAAGTCCGGCGCCTACAATATCAAGCCGGTCGCCAGCGAGTCCGGCACCGACGTGCCCATCAATCGCGTCGGTGGGGGTGACGACGATGACGCCGATGCCGACGCCGACGCGGACGGCGAGCCCACGAGGACCCCGACTGCGTCGCCGGACGGCGAGCAGTCGATGGGACAGATGGACTTCTACGTCAGCGACCAGCAGAACGCCATCGACGACTTCCGGTATCTGAACGTCACCATCTCGAAGGTCGGCTTCCAGCGCGGCGGCGAGTCCGGCAACTGGACCGAGTACGAGGTCGATGACCGGACCGTCGACCTGACCGAACTCGAAGGCGAGAACGCGACGCTCCTGCAGACGTTCGATGTCCCCGCAGGCACCTACACGAAGGTCTTCCTCTACGTCAGCGACGTCAACGGGACCCTCACGAACGGGGACCAGCCCGATGTGAAGCTCCCCTCGGAGAAGCTCCAGCTCAACGAGAACTTCGAGGTCGCTCCCGACGAGGAGATCGACTTCGTCTACGATATCAGCGTCGTCAAGCGCGGCAAGTCCGGCGCCTACAACATCAAGCCGGTCGCCAGTGAGTCCGGCACCGACGTACCCATCAACCGCGTCGGCGAGCGGGACCGCGAGACAGAGGGTGACCGCGAGACAGAGGGTGACCGCGAGACAGAGGATGACCGCGGAGACGGCGCGCCCGACCGCGGGCGAGACGAAGCCGACGGCGAGCAGACGGCCAGTTTCAACGTAACGTTCGTCGGGGACGTGACGGCCGGCGAAAATGCCACTGTCTCCGTCTCCGAGAACGGCACCGCCGTCGAGAATGCGACGGTCGTCTACGATGGGACCGAGTACCTGACCGACGCCGACGGCAACGTCACGTTCGCCGTCCCGAGCGACGCAGAGGAGGTCGAAGTCGAAGTCACCTACGAGGGACAGCGCGTCACGCTGACCGAGATGCTCGAGCCCGACGACGATGACGACGCCGATACCCGGAGTGGGGAGACCGAGACGGCCACCGCAACGCCGACCCCGACACCTACGCCCACGTCGACCGACACCGCGAGTAGCTGACAACGGCCGTCGTCTCCAGATTACATTCTCCTCTGGTGCATAATAGAATTATTCAGGATATAGTTGAGTAAATTTCGGAATTATATAGAAATTTGGGTCCGGCACGAGTAGCCCGCGCGCGTCGAGCGTCGGCTACTGCCGGTCGACGTGCGGGTCGGGACCTGTCGGACTCATACGGTTTACTGTAAATCGTTCCCGGCGCATCGGCGCCCCGGTCGGCCGACGCACCGGTAAACTGTTACACTAAACCGTATCAGTCGTCTGCCGTCTCGGGTTCCTCGACCGGCGGTGCGGGCGCGCTGGCGTTATGTTCGCGGGCACGCTGGCGGAGTTCCGGGCTCATCCCGGGCACCTGGTCGGGCGTGACCTCACCCTCGCGCTCGATGTCTTCCAGCGAGCGGGGGTACTCCCGCAGGCGGTAGTGGATGCCGATGCCGGCCTTCGCGCCCTGGCCCATCGCGACCGGAATCTGGTTGTGCCCGGGAACGATGTCGCCAACGGCGGAGACCCCCTCGACGCTGGTGTGGCCGTGGTCGTCGACCGCGATGGTGTCGTCGTCGTTCAGTTCGACGCCGAGTTGCTCGGCGAGGTCCGTGTTGTAGTCGCTTCCATACATCGGGAAGCCGCCGCGGTACTCCCGGCGGGTGCCGTCCTCGAAGACGAACGCCTCGAGCCAGCCGTCCTCGCCCTTCTCGATCTCCGCGACGTCCTCGTGGACGACGTCGACCGGATGGGCCTCGAGCTGGCGCTGGGTCTCCTCGGACCACTCCGGCTCGTCGCCGCGGGTCAGCAGGTCGACCTCGTCGGTGAAGTTGAGCATGATCATCGCGACGGTGGCGGCGGCCTCGCCGGTGCCCATCACCCAGACCGGCTGGTCGACGAACATGTAGGCGTCGCAGTGGAGACACCAGTGGAGGCCACGCCCCGTGCGCGGGAGCGGGGGCTCCGGACGGACGTCGGAGAACCCGGTCGCGAGGACGACGTGGTCGACGACGACCGACACGTCGTTCGCGGTCAGGCGGAACCGCCCGTCGTCGAGGCGCTCTGCTTCGCTCACGAAGTCGCGGTGGTAGGCGGCACCGTACTCTTTCACCTGTTCCTGGGCGGTCTGGAGGAACTCGTTGCCCGAGACGTCCTCGGTCACGCCGATGACGTTGTGGGTGTCGAGCATCATCGCCGCGCGTCCGCCGCCGCGGTTGACGACGACGGTGTCGTGGCCGAGTCGGGTCGTATAGACCGCTGTCGTCAGGCCGGCGGGACCACCGCCGACGACTGCCACCTCGTACTCTTCGGGGCTCTCGCTGTCGGTCATCGAACCGGGATACGGGCGGGTTACAGTTAACTGGTCGGTAAACGGGAGGTAACGTACTTTCCCAGCGGTGCGTGCCCGGCGACGAGGCCCTCGCGGACCGTCGGACACTGCCGCAAGGGATATGAGCCGCCGAGACGCACGTCCGGGCATGACGTTCGATCCCGAGAGCAGCCTCCCCCAAGAGGAGGTCGACGAGCAGGTGACCCGCGCAATCGAAGACAACGAGGTGGTGCTGTTCATGAAGGGCACGCCGGTGATGCCCCAGTGTGGCTACTCCGACCGGGCGCTGAACCTCATCGAGCAGCACCGCGAGGAGTTCGAGACCGTGGACGTGCTGGAGTCGCTCGAGGAGTATCGAGAGGCCCTCGAAGCACACAGCGGCTGGGAGACGATGCCACAGACCTTCGTCGACGGGGAGTTCGTCGGCGGGAGCGACGTACTGGCCGAACTGCAGGAGCGCGGCGAACTCGGCGCCACGCTGAACGCCTGAGTCTCATCCTGGCTTCTCTTCTGGCTCTGTCTCTGGCTTCTCTTCCGGTTCTCCTTGCGGCTCCAGCCGCGGACGCCCGCCTCGCGCCCCTGTAACGCTAGATATCAGGGGAGGAACCGCGGACGCTCCTCCGACCGCCTGACGCCGGCCTATGACAGACACAACTATAAGTGAGAAATCCCTATACTAAAGTGACCACCCGATCGTTGGGGGTCGGCCGCCCCCCCTCAGGGACAGGGATACTATGAACAGCAGGGTATTCAGACTCCACTCGACACTCGAACTGCCACTGGAAGACGTCCACTCCTTCTTCGAGGACCCGGACCTCCCCGTGGAGATCGACGACATCGAGATCACCCGTCGGAACAACACGCTCATCATCTCCTCGGTCGCCGCCGAGGAGAATCTCTCGAAGTACACGCCGACAGCCCAGTTGAAGGCCAGCATCACGGAGAACCGCGTCTACGAGAACGAGGACGGCGAGTGGCAGGAGACGCCGCCGGACGACGGCCCTGGCGGTTCGGTCTCCTCGGGCGGTGGCGGCGGCGGTGGCGGTCCCTCCTGGTCGAGCCTCGGCGGCGAACAAGAGGCAGAACAGGAGGTCCGCTCGAAGCTCCTCGAGTACGCCTGCTTCAAGGGTGACCGCGAGACCGTCCTCCAGAACACGGAACTCCAGTATCCGATGTTCGAGGTGCTGTGTGACCTCGCGCGCACCTCGGAGAAGGGCTCTCTGGAGGCCATCACCGCGGTCGGCGACGACCTCGAGGCGGTCCGTATCGTCGACGGCGAGGACCGCCCGGCCCGCGTGAAGGTCGTCGAGGACCCCCGCGAGAGTGACAACGGGGGCGTCGACTGGCGCGACAACAAGTTCATCAACTGACGCCGCCGGCCCGGACACGGGAGTCCGCCCACCCGTCACTTCGTTCCCGGCCCTCCGCCGTGACAGCCGTGTCACCCTGTATCACGGACAGAGCGTGCCGAAAAGCACTTACGAGCATATAATTATATGTCATTACAGGATGACCGACGACGAGTTCCCAGACTACCTAGACGTCGACTACACCGAAGGAGAGGGTGAGAGCCCCGAGGACTACCCGACAATCGAGGCCAAGATCGAGAAGGCGCTCGACGTGGTCGAGCGGGGTCTCCGCGAGTACCGGAATCCGGCCATCATGTGGACCGGCGGCAAGGACTCCACTCTGACGCTGTACTTCGTGAAGGAGGTCGTCGAGCAGTTCGACCTCGAGATGCCGCCGACGGTCTTCATCGACCACTATCAGCACTTCGACGAGCTCATGGAGTTCGTCGAACGCTGGGCCGACGAGTGGGACCTCGAGGTCGTCTACGCCCGGAACACGGACGTCGGTGAGTACGTCGCGGAGCAGGATCTGGAGCCGGGCGACGACATCCCCATCGACGCCCTCTCCGAGCACAACCAGCACCACGTCCGCAACATCCTCGAGTACGAGGAGGACACCTTCCCGTTCCTGCTGGACACGTACGTGGGCAACCACCTCCTGAAGACGGTCGCGCTGAACGACGCCCTCGAGTCACACGACATCGACGGGATCATCTCGGGCATCCGCTGGGACGAACAGGAGGCCCGCGCCGACGAGACCTTCTTCTCTCCACGTCACGACCCGGACATCTACCCGCCTCACGACCGCATCCAGCCCATCCTCCAGTTCATGGAGTCGGACGTCTGGGACGCCTTCTGGTACTTCGTGGTCCCCGAGACCGTCGAGGCGTACCCAGACGAGGGCTACGTCCCCCAGGACTACGACGACCTGCCCGACGACCTCACCCACGAGGACATCCCCGTCTCGCCGAAGTACTTCGAGGGCTTTCGCTCGCTCGGAAGCGAGGTCTCGACGGGCAAGTCCAGCGAGGAGCCGGCGTGGCTGCAGGACATGGCGAACACCTCCGAACGCGGCGAGCGTGCCCAGGACAAGGAGGACCTGATGGAGCGGCTGCGGGACCTGGGCTACATGTAATCCTTTTTTCCTCGACCGCCGACGGCACCAGGTCCGCCCTCGCGATTGTCGCCGACATCGTCGACGCCCACGGCTGGACGATCCAGGTGACAGACGGCGAAACGGGCGGCGCTCGCTTCGAGGTGACGGGAATCGCGTCGTAGTGTTACCGCGGACTACTGACGGGCCGCATCGGAGCGAGAAACCGGCCCACATCATCCGGTGGCGAGATACCGGCCCACATCACCTGGTGGCGAGATACCGGCCCACATCACCTGGTGGGAATGCTGGTTCGCATCACCCAGTCACCGTACAGGTACAGTGAGCAGAGGGTCCAGGGCGAAAGTGCTGCAACAGAGTCTCCCCGCTGAACGTTTGCCCTGCACGCGGCACGCTGTCCGATTCAACTGGCGAGGATTTCGCCCGGTCCTCGGCCAGCGAACCGACGACTGCGAGGCACGCGTCACGGAACTAGAGCGCGAGCTCGAGACGCGGTCGGTCGCGCTCTCCGACCCCCGGGAGACGGTGGTGGACCTCCGCGAGACGGTCGACGGCGGCGTTCCGTGACCCACACACCGGTCGCACCGTCGGCCTCACCCTGGTGCATACCTCCGGGACGCGGTTCGGGGTCATCCGGTGCTGTCACCGAACGCGTTCCTGGCCGAATCCACGGCGAGGGGGACTTAGACTAGTAATTCCCATTATTAATTACTTATCGAATATATTTCCGGATAATAAAAGCCATTCCGCGGTAATTATCGGAGGGCCGCAGAAACGGCGTCGGGAGCAGTGGCCCCCCGATGCGTCGGGCCGATGTCGTCACCGCACGCGGGCCTCCATACTGGTGCCACTGACGAGGCTTCCGGATACGTGCGAAGTAAATCATCCGTCGGTCCGCTCAGCGAGGACGGCGCCGCGGGTTATTTCCCCTCGGCGGGGGTCGGGGGACCGCCACACTCCGGACACTCCGCGCTGTGCCGGAGATTCTCGCTCTCCCAATTCTCGCCGCAGTTGTGACACTGGTACGTGTACGTCGTGTCCGGCTGGACGAGTTTCTTGACCTTTTCTAGCACCATGCCCCAGGGAGGTTGGTTCGCTACGAAGTTAAATCTCGTGCCACAAGGTACCGACCCCCGCGGTGTCGCGCTGGTCGCCGTCGACCGTCGGCGAGGAACGCGGGAGGCGGGGGCGAACGATGTCGGCGGCCGGTCAGAGGTCCTCGCCGGTACTCTCCAGTGGGCTACCCTCGAGGCGCTCCTCGGCCATCTCCTCGAGGCGGAAGCGCTGGACCTTCTGGGTCGCACTCCGCGGGAGTTCGTCGACGAACCAGATGCGCCGCGGGTGCGCGTAGGTCGCGACGTGGTCGAGCGTGAACTTCCGCAGTTCCGCCTCGGTCACGTCGGCCCCCTCCTCGAGGACGACAAACGCGACTGGCGCCTCGCCCTTGACGGCGTGCGGGGCGCCGCAGACGCCGGCCTCGGCCACGTCGGGGTGCTCGTAGAGCGCGTCCTCGACCTCGGCGGGATAGATGTTCTCCCCGCCGGCGATGATCATGTCGTCGGCGCGGTCGACCATCCAGAAGTAGCCGTCCTCGTCGACGCGGGCGATGTCCTCGGTGTAGAAGTAGCCCTCGTCGTCGAAGACCTCGTTCGTCTTCTCTGGGAGCTTGAAGTAGCCCTCGAAGATGTTGGGGCCGCGGATGGCGATCTCGCCGGTCGTCTCCTCGCTCTCGAAGTCGAGGTCGCTGTCGGGGAACGGCCGGAGCTGTTCGGTCGAGACCTTCGTCTCGCGAGTGTCGGGGTCGACGATTTTCACGTCGCAGACCTCGAGGACGGGCCCGATGCAGCCAGCCTCCTTGCGGACGCCGTGGGAGGGCTCGATGGTGCCCGCGGGGGCGGTTTCGGTCATCCCCCATCCCTCGATCATGGGGAGGTCCCAGGCGTCCTCGATGGTCCGGCGGACGTTGTCCGGGAGCGGCGCGGCAGCGCAGTTGACGTAGCGGAGCGCCGAGAGGTCGTACTGTTCGGGATTCTCGCGGTACTCCTGCCACATCATCGTGTACATCGCCGGAACGCCGGCCATCGTCGTCACGTCGTGTTCGTCCAGTGCCGTCAGCATGTTCTCGGCGTCGGGTTCGGGCTGGAGGTGCATCGTCGCGCCCTTGTAGAGATAGGTGGACATGATGGCGTTGAGCGCGTAGATGTGGAACAGGGGGAGGACGAGGACGATGGAGTCGTCGGCGTCGACCGCGAGGCCGCCCTTCGTGTAGGCTTCGACCGCCGCCAGGAGGTTCTCGTGGCTGAGCAGGACCCCCTTCGGCTTGCCCGTCGTGCCCGACGTGTAGGGCTGGCAGGCGATGTCGTCGAAGTCGCGCTCGGGGCGGTCGAACTCGGTGGGCTGGTCGGCCATCGCCTGGGAGTAGTTGACGACGCCGTCGTCGCTGACGCCCGGGAGGAGGAGCGTCTCGATGTCGGTGTTCGCCGCGAGGTTCTGTGCCTCGTCAGCGAGGACGGGCGAGGCGATGACGATGTCGACCTCGGCGTTGTTCACGACGTACCCGAGCGTGTTGGGGTCCATCCGGAGATTGAGCGGGACCGCGACCGCGCCCGCGCGGACGATACCGAAGTAGGCCGGCGGGAACTGGTTCGTATTCGGGATGAACAGCCCCACGCGGTCGCCGGGCTCGACGCCCTGCTCGACCAGGACGTTCGCGGCCTGGTTCGCCCGCGCGTCGAGTTCCTCGTACGTCAGCTCCTGCCCGAAGGAGGTGAACGCGGTCTTCTCGCCGTAGCGGTCCGCGGCCATCGCCGGCACGTCGCCGAAGTGGCGCAGCGGTTCGCCGTTGTAGTGTTCCATCGCAGAGAGAGGGAACCGCCCGTCCCATCATAAAGATTGTCGCCCGGCACGGCGGCCGAATTAAAACTCCCGCCATTGCTACTCGAACGGCATGCGTCGCGGGTGTGCGACACGTCTGTGGCCGGGCAGCGCCAGCGCGGGTGTGCGACCCCCCGCGTTCCGATTAGGCGTCAGCCCGGGGTGGCAGCCAGCAGCGCGGCGGCCGTCGCGAACGCTCCCAGTCCG
>JBDGSA010000093.1:0-13017 GCA_042217755.1 Haloglomus sp.
CGAGGATGAATGCGGCGAACGCCTCGAATGCCCCGCCGTCGGGAAGTTCGGGCGGAACCGTGCCGGCGAGAAAGAGCGCGAGTACCACCCATCCAGCGAAGTAGCCCAGTCCACCGAGTACGCCGGCCGCGAGGCCGAGGACCGCGTTCCGCCGCCGGGCGGCGCGGACGAGCGCGGCGGAGACACCGCCGCCGACAGCCGGCGCGAGAACGGGAACCGGCAGGGCGCCGACGACGGCGCCGACGGCGACGGCGTGACGCGTCGGCGTTGATACCTCCTGTGGATGCGAGGACACGAGACCAGATACGGTTGCTGCCCGGAAAACGCGTTCGGACGCTGGAGCGGCCGATCAGGCCAGTCCGATCTTCTCCTGGTACTCGCCGTACTGGGTCTCGAAGATCTCCATGATCTCGCCCATCGTGGCGTACGCCTTGACCGCGTCGATGATGTAGGGCATCGTGTTCTCGTCGTTCTCGATGGCCGTCTCGAGGGCGTCGAGGGTCTCCTGGACCTCGTCGTCGTCGCGCTCGTCCTTGACGCGCTCCAGCCGGTCCAGCTGTCGGTCGCGCGTCCCCTCGTCGACCTTGAGAATCTCCGGGGAGGTGTCCTCCTCGATGGAGTACTTGTTGACCCCGACGACGATCTCCTCGCCGGCGTCGACGCGCTGCTGGTACTCGTAGGAGGCCTCCTGGATCTCGCGGTGGAAGTACCCGCGCTCGATGCCCGCCAGCACGCCGTCGCGCACGGAGCCGTCACCCATCTCGCGGATCTCCTCGATGTAGTCTCTGATCTCTGCCTCCATCTCGTTTGTGAGCTTCTCGACGGCAAAGGAGCCACCGAGCGGGTCGACCGTGTCGCCGATGCCCGACTCCTCGGCCAGAATCTGCTGAGTCCGCAGGGCCACGCGGACGGCGTCCTCGCTGGGCAGGGCCAAGGCCTCGTCGTAGGAGTTCGTGTGCAGCGATTGGGTCCCGCCCAGCACCGCGGCCATCGCCTGCACTGTGGTCCGGACGATGTTGTTGAGGGGCTGTTGTGCGGTGAGCGACTGCCCGGCCGTCTGGGTGTGGAACTTCAGGCGCTTTGCGGCGTCGGCCTCCGCCCCGTACCACTCGTCCATGATGCGGGCGTAGATGCGCCGCGACGCCCGGAATTTCGCCACCTCCTCCAGCAGCGAGTTGTGCGAGTTGAAGAAGAAGCTCAGCTGGGGCGCCACCTCGTCGACCTCCAAGCCGCGGTCGGTGGCGTCCTCGACGTAGGCGAAGCCGTCGGCGAGCGTGAAGGCGGCCTCCTGGGCTGCCGTCGACCCCGCCTCCCGGATGTGGTAGCCCGAGACGGAGATGGGGTAGAATTTCGGCGTGTTCTCGACGGCGAACTCGACGGTGTCGGTGACGAGTTCCAGCGACGGCTCCGGCGGGATGACCCACTCTTTCTGCGCGATGAACTCCTTGAGCATGTCGTTCTGCAGCGTCCCGCGGACCTGCTCGCGCGGCACGTCCTGCTGGTCGGCCAGCGCGAGGTACATCGCGTAGATGACCGGCGCGGAGGGGTTGATGGTGAACGACGTCGAGACCTCGCCGAGGTCGATGCCGTCGAAGAGGATCTCCATGTCACGGAGCGTGTCGACGGCGACGCCCTCCCTGCCGACTTCGCCCTCGGACATCGGGTCGTCGGAGTCCAGCCCCATCAGCGAGGGCATGTCGAACGCCGTCGAGAGGCCCGTCTGCCCCTCGTCGATGAGGTAGTGGAACCGTTCGTTGGTCTCCTCTGCCGTCCCGAACCCGGCGAACTGCCGCATCGTCCACGTCCGCCCGCGGTACATCGTCGGGTAGGGCCCCCGCGTGTACGGCGGCTCGCCCGGCATCCCCAGGTCCTCGTCGTACTCCAGGTCCGCGATGTCCTCCGGCGTGTACAGCCGATCGACCTCGTGGTTCGACACCGTCACGAACTCGTCTTTGCGCTCGCCGCCGCGCTCAAGCCACGGGTCCAGGGTCTCTTCTTCCCACTCCTCCCGGGATTCACGGATCGATTCCAGATCCTCTTCGTCGAACATGACTCGTCGTTCGACTCCGGCCAGTATGAAGGTTGGCGTGTAACTCCCTGCCGTGATACGCGGTGGCTGAGGTTCCCCGCTGGCCGGGGTCGCTCCGCAGTTTGACCGAACCAATTTGCCCCCGCGTCGTCAATCCACAATCGTGATCCACGTCGAAGACTCGATCCACGTCGATGCGCCGCGCGAGGAGGTGTTCGCGTTCATGGACGACCCCCACAATCAGGTCGTCATCACGCCCTCCATCACCGACATCCGGAACGTCGAACCGCTCGATAACGGCGGTAAACGCCTCGAGTACACCTACACGATGGCTGGCGTCGACCTGGAGGGCACCCTCGAGACCCCCACGTACGAGCCGGGAGAGCGAATTGTCTTCGCCCTCGAGCAGGGCCCGCTCACGGGCACCATCACGTGGACGTTCGCGGACGACGACGGCGACGGGCCAGGGACCCAGGTCACCTACGCCGCCGACTACGAACTCCCGTCCGAGGTGCTGGAGACGGCCGCCAGGCCCTTCGTCGAGCGGTACAACGAGCGCGAACTCCGGACGACCCTGGCCAACCTGAAAGACCACTTCGAGAGCTGAAGTCCGGTACCACCCACGATCACCGGGGTTGCGGGGGGCTTCAGCGCTCGTCTTCCTGCAGTCGATGGGTCGTCTCGACGAGCGGGTGGTGGGCGTAGTCGACCTCCTGGATGTCCTCGATGGCGTGGAGATCCTCCTTGCGGGCGGTCTCGGCCATCCCGAGTTCGACCCGCTCGTCGAGGACGATGACGTAGGCGTCCATCTCCTCGATGCCGAGCTTGTGGGCGGCCTTGACGCGGTGGTGGCCGTCGGCCAGCAGCAGTTCACCCGCGTTGTCGATGACGACGAGCGGTTCGGCCAGCCCGTTCTCGAGTTCGTAGCTGCGACCTTCGAGTTCGTCGGTGTACACCTTCGACTGCGTGGGCCGGAGGGCCGCGAGCCGGACGGTCCGGCGCTCCTCGGTCGCGCCGATATCGTGGATGTTCTGGAGCGTCTGCGTGAGCTTGTCTACCTTCCCGGGCGTTGCGCGTTCGATCTGCGACCGGATGACGTCCGCGTTCGAGATGATTCCGACGAGGTTCCCGGCGTCGTCCACCACGGGGAGCCGCTGGATGCCCGACCGGAGGATGACCCGCGCGGCGTCGGTGATCTCCATCTCCGGGTGCGCGACGACGAGGTCCTGTGACATCACCTTGAAAACGGGGTCGTTGTCGTCGGCGAGCAGCAGATCGCGGGCCGCGACGAATCCCTCGACACGGCGCCCCTCACAGACCGGAAAGCCGCCGTGCCCGTCGCTTTCTGCCATCTGCTTTGCCACGTCGGCGACCGTCTCGTCGGCCGAGACGGTCTCGACGTCCCGCGTCATGTAATCCCGGACCCGGGGCTTCTTGTCAACGCGGTCTACCATGGTGCGCTGTGAGAAGCGCGCACGCAAAAACGCTCCCCTGTCACGCTCGGTCGCGGAGCCCGCGAGCGACCGCGAGCCGCCGTCGCTCCGTGGCTCAGGTCTCTTCGTCGTGGCCCTCTCCGTCGGTCCGGGCGTCGGCGTCGTGCCCCCTCTCCGTCGGTTCTCTCGGCACGTCGGACGCCGCTCCGCTCTCGGCCGAGGGATCGTTGCCGATACTGGTCCGTCCGTCTCCCTCGGCGTCGAGCAGCGGTGAGTCGTTGCCGAGGTAGTTTCCCCGTCCATAGACGGTCGTTGCAGCGAGGTCCGGCGTGACATCGAGCGCCTCGAGGAAGCGGGCGTCGATGGCCTCGCGGAGATCGTCCTCGGGGTCGTGGTCGGCGCTCTCGTCGGCCTCGAACCGGATCGCCAGCGCGCCGACCGGGAGCTGCGCGCCAGCCATGTCGGCGTGGCCACCGGCACTGCCGATCTGTCCGAAGGCGTCGCGGAGCACCTCCCCGAGGTCGATGTCTGCCCCTCGGGCGCGCGCGGAGGCGTAGACCATCTCGTCGGTGTAGCCATAGGCGAACGTGACCGAGATGTTCTCGAGGTCGAGCAGGGTCTCGGCGGCCTGGGCGAGCGCGTCGCGGTCGTTCGTCCGACCGATGCAGGAGACCACGACCTCGCCGTGGACCTGCCGCTTGCGGATGGCTCTGCCGATGCACTCGAGTGTCTCGACGCTCACGGAAGGGGACTCGATGCGGTCGAGCGCGCCCGTATCGACGTACGGGACCAGCGCCGCCGCGGCCCGGAAGTCCTCGATGGAGACCTCCCGAGAGAAGTCCTTCGTGTCGACCCGGATGCCGAACAGGAGCCCCGTCGCGACCGGGGCCGACGGCTCGACGGTGAACCCTTCGAGGTAGCCCGTGAGAAGGGTGCTGGTCGCCCCGACGTCGCTCCGGAGGTCGACGAAGGACGCCTCGACGGGGCCCCGCGGCGGGTGGTGGTCGATGACCACGTCGACCGGGGTCTCGGCCGGGAGCTGGTCGTTCACGCCCGGACGGGAGTGATCGACGAGCGCGAACCCGTCGTAGCTCTCCCGGGGATCGGCCTCGGGGTCTAAGTTCCGCAGGTCGTACTCGAGCAGATTCACGAGTGCGCGATTCTCCTGGTGGTTGATCTCACCGTAGTAGCAGGCGTCGGCGTCGAGTCCGGTCCGCTCGGCGAGCGTCTGGAGTGTCACCGCGGACGCGATGGCGTCCGGGTCCGGGTTGTCGTGCATGACGACGGCGAGCCGGCCGTCGATACGGTTGAGGACGCGGTTCAGCCGGCGGAGGCGATAGCCGGGGTCGCCGACACGGTCGAGCAGCGCCTCGGCGACGGCGGCACCCGGGTCGATCGTTCGGTCGGCGACGTTCGCGAGGGCTTCGCGGTCGCCGGACGTCGCGTCCAGCCCGGTGTAGGCCAGAAGGAACGCGTCGGGATAGGCCTCTCGCGCTGCCAGCGCGATCTCGCGGTTCCGGGCGGCGTCGGGCCCCCCGACGATGACGCTGTCGACGTAGCCGGCGCGGGCCCGGATGGCGTCGGGATTTGCGGGGTCGCCGACCTCCGCGGAGACGCCCTCCTCGCGGAGTGCGCCGACCCGCGACTCGTCGTCGGTGAGCACCAGCAGGTCGCCACGGTCGGTGACCTCCGTCGCCAGTTGCCGACCGACGGCCCCACAGCCCAGCACCAGCCGGAAGACCATGCCCGGAGCGAACGGGGCCAGCCGCTAAAACCCACCGTCAGGTGGCCACGCCGGGGGCGACAGCATCCGGACGAGCCGTACGCGCCGTCGCGACCGGCGACGCACCGAGAGCGAACCGACTAAGAGCGCGAGCGCCGACGCCGACCGTATGCGCGTCCAGCCCCGCTTCGTCGGCCGAATCGGCCTCGCCGACGTGGTGACCGTAGCCAACGCGGCGCTGGGTTTCGCCGCTGCCGCGGTCGCGACGGCCGACCCGGTGCTGGCCGCCCGCCTCCTCCTGCTTGCTGCCATCGCCGACGGCCTCGACGGCGTCCTCGCCCGACGGTTCGGCGGTACGGACGTGGGCGAGGTCCTCGATTCGCTCGCCGACGTGGCCTCCTTCGCGGTCGCGCCGGCGGTCCTGGTGTTCGGAGCTGCCCGGACCGAGTGGGGGCTCGCCGTCGACGCCGCGGGCACGGCCACGCTACTCGTCCCGGGGCTGTTCGTGGGAGCGGCCGTCCTCCGACTCGGCCTCTACACCGCCGAGGACGTCCACGACGCGACCACAGAAGGCGTCCAGACGACGCTCGCTGGTACCATCCTCGCCGCCGGCTATCTCTCGGGACTCGCGCCGCTGGCGAGCGCACTGGGCACCTCACCCGCGGTGGTCCTCCTCGGCACGACCGCGCTGTTCGTCTATCTGATGCTCGCGCCCGTCACCTACCCCGAGTTGCTCGCCCGCGACGCACTCGTTCTCGGGGGGCTGCAGGCGCTCGCCGTGCTGTTTCCGGAGGCGTTCGGCGGGGCGTTCCCCCGGAGCCTGCTGCTCGCGGCGCTTGCCTACCTCGTGCTGGCGCCGCGCTTCTACTGGCGCGACGTCTGAACTGTCCACGGGTGCGCCACGAAGACGGCTAAGCCTCCGTGACGTCGGGACACGGGCGAGGGCGACCAGCGGGACGAGAACGGAAACGCCTTTGACGCAAATGGACAACTCACACCCATGAGCGACGAGGGCGCGCCCGACGACGAGGACTCCGACGGCGAGGAGTTCGAGAGCGAGAACGCCAGTCCGGACGAGGGAGTGGACGAGTCCCCCGACACGTCCGCGGAGGAGCCACCGGCCGAAGCGTCCGACGAAGCAGCAGCCGAAGCGGACGCACTCGCGGTCGACGTGGGGCCCGAAGACCTGAACGAGCGGCTCGACGAGGTGGCCGAGGCGCTAGAGGCCGCAGCGACCGAGGCCGACCTCGACGAGGTAGAGGCCGACCTCGACGACGTTGCCGAGGCGCTGGAGACCGCCGATCTGCCCGAGCCAGACGAAGACGACGAGGACGCGGAGGACCCCCGCGCCGAACTCGAGGACCGCGTGGAGGAACTCCGCGAGGGCGTCGAGGAGGCCCGCGGCCCCTACGCCGAGGACGTCGTCGCAACCATCGAGACGGCCCAGGAGACATTGGATGACACGGAGTGGACCGAGCGCGGCGAGACCGAAGCCGTCGACGCAGTCGCCGCGTTCCTGTCTGCCCTCGAGGAAGCGGGACTGTCGATCGACGCGGACGCCGGCGCGACGCCCGCGGACGCGTCAGAGGCGCTCGACGGCGCCGCCGAGGCCATCGCGGACGCCGGCCTCGACCCCGACGCGGACGCGGAGACCCTGGCCGCGCTGGTCGAGGCCGCCGACAGCCTCGAGACGGACTTCGACGAGGCCGAGACCTGGGACGACCTCTCGATCCGGCAGAAGCTCGAGGCAGAGGGGTTCTACGACCGTCTCACCTCCGAGAACCGCAAGGACTTCCCCCCGGAGTTGAACGTCGTCCGCATCGCGGAGAAGGAGAACGACCCCAAGCGCGTCCTCATGGCCCTGGAGTACCTCACCAGCGATTTCATGGAGGAGAACTGCATCGACGCACTCCGGCGGATGGGGTCCGAGGAGGCCTACGACGCGATGATGGAGCGCGCCCAGAAGCGCGACCGCCCGGCCATCGAGGTGCTCGGGAAGATCGGCGACGAACGCGCCGTCGACACGCTCGTCGAGTACATCCAGGACGAGTCCAACCCGCCCCTCCAGCGGACGGTCCTCCGGGCGCTCGGCGAGATCGGCAGCGAGGAGGCGACCCAGGATGTGGCGAACCGCCTGGTCGCCGAGGACGCCGATGTGCGCGCCCGCGCGGCGCGCGCACTGGGAATGATCGGTGACACCCGCGCCGTCGACCCACTCGCGAACCGCATCACCGAGGACGACGTCGACTCGGTCCGTGCGGCCGCCGTCTGGGCGCTCAACCAGATCGGCACGGAGCGCGCCCTCGAGTCCGCGGCGGCGTATGCCGACGACCGCTCGTTCATCGTCCAGGACGAGGCCGAGCGTGCCGCCGAGGCACTCGGCAAGGCAAAGCCCGAAGCCTAAAGCCTGAACCGCGGAGAAATGCTCAAAGAGCGTAATTCGGGTTTTATTTTCGCTTTCTGTCGATAATCCGGATGTTCCGCAGATAACGTCAGCGCGTAGATTCAAGTACGGTGCCGGGAGCAACAGTCCCGTGTGGAACCCTGGGCGACCGGAACTGTTCGGCTGTCTGCTCGCGGCGGTTCCCGCGACCTCGAGAGCCATGGCCGTGGTGAGCGCCCTGCTAGTCGCGCTGTCGCTGTCGATGGCTGGACCGGCCGCGGGAGGGAGCGGAGCGGCCGGGGCGGCAGAACTGGTCCGTGTGGTCCCGAACCCCGTCGCGGCAGAGGACCAGGGAGAATCGGTGACGCTCTCGGTTCCTCCGGGAACGGTGCTGGGGCGGTTCGCGCTGACCGACGGCGAGGACCGGGTGCGGCTGCCGAACCGGACAGTCGGCGGGCGCGTGACGCTCACCGCGGCCCCGCAGGCGGTCGAGAACAGGAGCCGCGGCCCGCCGCGGGGGGCTCTCATCCGAGCAGCCCTCCCGGCGCTCGCCAACAGCGGAGACGAGCTCCGGCTCCTCCTCAACGGTGTCGTTGTGGATTCGCTCTCGTACCGGGACGCACCGGAGAGCGAGGGCTACCGCCCCGCAGTCGGGGAGTTCCGGCCGCTCGGCGCGACCTCGTTCCCGGTCCAGACAACCGACGGCGGCCCAGCGACGGCATTCGTCCTTCCGGACGCGCCGGAACCGCCGGTCGCGGCGGTCCGGGACGCCGACGAGCGCGTCCTGCTCGCGGGGTACACGCTCGCGTCCGAACGCGTCACGGACGCGCTCGTGGCGGCTGCCCGGCGCGGCGCACGTGTTCGGGTGCTCGTCGACGGTGCGCCCGTCGGAGGGCTCTCACGCGCGCAGGCCGACTCGCTCGACCGACTCGTCGCGGCGGAAGTCGCGGTCGGGGTCGTCGGCGGTCCCCGAGCGCGGTATGACTTCCACCACGCCAAGTACGTCGTCGCCGACGACCGCGCCGTCGTGCTGACGGAGAACTGGAAGCCGGCCGGCGTCGGCGGGAACAGTTCGCGGGGCTGGGGCGTGACCGTCCGAGACAACGAGACGGCGGCCGCGCTGGCGCGGATCTTCCGCGCGGACTTCCGCGGCAGGGGCGCCCGGCCGTGGTCGGTCGCCAGACCGACCTACGAGTCGTTCGAACCGAGCGAGCCCGCGAATGGGTCGTATCCGACGCGGTTTCGACCGAACGAGGTTCCAGTGGACCGCGTCGGCGTGCTCGTCGCTCCCGACAACGCAGAGCAGGCCGTCGTCAGCCACATCGACGCGGCCGACGAATCCGTCCGAGTACTGCAGGCGACCGCCGGGAGTCCAGACCAGCCGTTCGTCCGTGCCCTGGTCCGGGCGGCTCGCCGCGGCATCCGCGTCCGAGTGCTCCTGAACGGCGCGTGGTACGCCCGCGAGCAGAACCGGGCCGTCGTGCGCGCGCTGAACGAGCGCGCGGCGCGAGAGGGGCTCGACCTGTCGGCGAAACTCGCCGATCCGCGGGGTCGCTTCGGGAAGGTTCACGCGAAGGGGCTGATCGTGGACGGCGAGTCGGTGCTCCTCGGGTCGCTCAACTGGAACAATCACTCCGCGCGCGAGAACCGCGAAGTCGTCTTCACGCTCCGGAGCGAGGGCGCGGCCCACTACTTTCGTCGGGTCTTCAGGGCCGACTGGCGCGGCGGCGCGTGGCGGCTCCCGGTCGGTCTGCTGGGCTCGACACTCGTCGCCGCGGGCGCTGCGCTGTGGCTGGCGAGCGGGTTCGAGTTCGAGTCGCGCGACCGCGAGACGGAGAACGCCGGTGTGGCCGCGGACGACGACCGCGTGGGCTGGTGAGTCTCAGATAGCAGTGAAGACGAGGTACGGCACGACGAACAGCAGAACGAACATCGCGACGAGGATAGCGCCGTAGCTGGCGAACGTCCCCGCAACCGTGAACCAGGTCGGGTGGTCGAACTCCTGGAGGTCCATACCGCAGTCTGCGTGCCGACCCGCTTCAAGCTACCGCTCGGCGTCATCCGGGCCTGTCGACGTCCGTTCCCGGCCTCAAACCGACTCGGACCCGTGTTTCGCGGACTCCGCTCAGTCGTGGACGAGCACGTCCAGCACGTCCGGCCCGTCGCTTGCGAGCGCTTCAGTCAGCGCGGGCGCGATGTCGTCGGGCGTCTCCACCAGCTGACCGCGGCAGCCGTGGCTCTCCGCGTTCTTCGGGATGTCGACGTGCGGGTCGAAGTCCATCCCGACGAACTCGTAGTCCGACTCGGTGCCGCCCATCATCTCGAGCGTGTTGTCCTTCAGGATGCGGTAATTCCGGTTGTCGGACACGATGACGGTCATGTCGAGGTCGAGCGCCGCGGCCGTGTACATCGTGTTCGGGTAGTAGAGGTAGGACCCGTCGCCGATGTAGCCGACGACGTCCCGCGGGTCGTCGGTCAGCTCCTCGGCGAGCGCCGCGCCGACGCTCGCGGGCAGCCCGTAGCCCAGGCCGCCGCCCTTGGTGGCGACGAACGACTCGGGCTGGAGTTCGTACCGCGTCAGCAGCGCGAACTTCGAGGTGACGCCCTCGTCGACGATGTGGGTGTGCTCGACGTCGAGCACGTCGCTCATCGCGTCGACGAGTTCGGCTTTCGACGCGCGAGTGTCTCCCTCGGGTTTTTCATCCTCGCCGAGTTGTTCCATCGTGTCCGCGAGCATCGCCTTCGTGTCGAGGACGTTCTCGATGCGTTCTTGTCGGGTCTCCTCGTCGAGGCGATCCGCGAGTTTCTCGGCGAGCTGAGCCATTACGCGCCCGGGATCGCCGAGTACGCCGGCGTCGACGTGGTAGTTCTTCCCGAGTTCGTGGGGGTCCGGCGAGACGTGGATGGCCGTCGTCTCCTCGTCCAGCAGCGGGCTCTCGTGGTTGAGGAGCGTCGTATGCGTCGAACAGCCGACGAAGGCGACGGTATCGGTGTCCATCAGCATCTTCGCGATGTTCTCGCCGGTGCCGACGAACGAGACCCACTGCTCGTGGTCGGTCGGGAAGTTCGCCTCGCTGGCGAGGATTTCACCGTGGACGCGGGCACCGCTCGCCTCGGCGAGGTCGACCGCGGCCTCGACGGCGTCTCGGCCGGCGCGCGCGACGTGGTCGCCCAGAATCAGGACGGGCTCGTCGGCCTCGACGAGCTGGTCGGCAGCCAGGTCGATCTGGGTCGGATCACCGGCGCCAGCGTCGGGAATCTCGCCGAGTTGGAGCGGCTCGTCGTCGGTCTCTTCGAGCATCACGTCGACCGGGAGCGCAAGAAACACCGGGCCGGTCGGCGGCGTGAGGGCGGTCCGCATCGCGCGGCGCACCAGGAGCGGCAGCGCGTCGATGTCGGTCACCTCGGCGGAGTCCTTGCAGAACTGGTCGACGAGCTGTTCGAGGTCGCCGTTCAGCAGCGGCTCCTCGTGGCGGAAGTCGAGTTCGTGGTTGCCGGCCGTCACCACGAGCGGCGCCCCCGAGAAGTCGGCGTTGAACACGTTCCCGGCCCCGTGAGCGAGTCCGGGCGTGATATGGAGGTTCACGACGCCGACCGGATTGATGGACGGGTCGTGAGAGGCGTGATACCGACGAGTCTGGGCGTAGCCCGCGGCCATCCCGACCGCGATGTCCTCCTGGAGGCCGAGGATGTACTCGAGGTCGCTGTGTGAGAGGGCCTCCATCACCGGCAGTTCGGTGGTGCCGGGGTTGCCGAAGACGTGCTGGACGCCGTACTGCTCCAGGGCGTCGACAAACAGGTCCGCGCCGGTGTAGTCGTCGCTGTCGCTCATACCCCGGCAGGGGGGCGCGGCCCTGAAGTAGTTACCTCCCTCCGACCTCACCGGTTCGTCCGACGACGGTGTGCTGGTGTGGATTCCCGCGACCACTCGTCGTCAGGAGAGCGCGAGGAGTCGTTCTGTCGCCACGTCCCCGTCGGCCTGCCGGCCGGCCACGACCGTCGCGTACACCGTCCCGCCGGCGACGGCCAGCCCGGAGACGTGGTCCTCGAAGCCGAGCGTCCAGCGACGCTTGCCGGTGGCGAGGTCGAGCGCGACCAGACCGCCGTGCCCCGGGGCCGTCTCCTCGACCGACCGGTCGTGGGTCACGGCGACGACGGTGTCGCCGGCTCCCGCGAGTTCGAGGACGCTGTGGTCGAGTGGTCGAGTCCACTGGACCTCGCCGGCGCGGTCGACCGCGAGCACCCGTCGGTCGCCGAGGCTCGTGACCACGAGGTCCTCGGTCACGACCGGGGGAACCGGGCTCGTCACGGGGTCCGGCGCCTCGCGTGGCTCCTCGCCCGGCTTGCGCTCCGGCGGCGAGGCGACGACCCACCGCTCCTCGCCGTCTGTCCGGGCGAGCGCGCGGAGTTCCCCGCCGGCATCGCGGACGGCCGTGGCGAGGACGAGCGAATCGGTGACGGCCGGCGAGTAGTAGAACCTGGGCCCGATGTTCGAGATCTCGGGCGGTTCCGACCATCGCTCGGCCGCCTTCCGACTGGCGTGAGCCGGCGTGTCCCCGTCTGGGTCTTCCCAGGGCCACTCGCGGGCAGTCGCGGTCAGATCGACCGCCGCGACGGTGAACACCGTCGCGACGTACGCCGTGTCGCCGACGACAGCGGGTGCGGCTCGCGCTTCGTGACTCGTGGCCCAGCGGACCTGTCCGGTTGCGTCGAGCGCCGAGAAGTAGCCGCCGTACTCCAGGTACAGCCGACCGTTCGCGATGGTCCCGCTGGCGGTGTTGGCGCCGTGACACGGTCGTCCGCGCCAGGTCTCCGCGCCGGTCGCGAGGTCGAGGCCGAAGGTACAGTCCGGCCCCGTGACGTAGGCTCGCTCCGCACCCAGCGTGGGAGTCGGAAACCCCCACGGCTCGGACTCCGAGCGCCACACCTCGCTCCCGTCGGTCGCACGCAGGCCGACGGTGTAGTCCCGGTCCTCCCCGCCGACGTTCAGGACCACTCGCGTTCCGCGGACGACCGGCTCGTGGCAGAACCGGAACTCCCGGGTCCACCGCGGCGTCGGCTCGGACCGCGGCGGCGCCGCGGTCGCGTTGTACCGCGTGTTCCGCCGGTCGTATCCGCCGCTCGGCCAGTCGTCCGGTCCCGCCGTCGCGTCGGGGAGCGGCACGGGCCCGTCGCTGGCCAGGGCAGAACACCCAGCGAGACCCGCGGCGGCCGCGGCCGCGCCGCTCTGCAGGAACGCTCGTCTGGAGGGCATCGTCCGTGGTTGTGACAGCACCGATAATGGGTCTTCCCGTTTCCCGACCATTCCGTCCGCTTCGGAGACAGTAAATAGATTATACTGTATTTTTCTGTATATTATGCGAAATTGCAGAATAATATCCTTTTTTATTGAGTAGTATTTCGGATAGTGACACAGGTCAGACGTCGGGCGCCAGCACCTCGACGGTCT
>JBDGSA010000149.1:0-13009 GCA_042217755.1 Haloglomus sp.
TCAGTGGGCCGCCCCGCCGAGGAAGACCGTCCGGACCACGACGAACAGGCCGACCAGCAAGTAGACGGCGATGAGCATCTGCATGACCCGCTCTTCCGAGAGACGGTTGTTGAGGTACGCGCCCGCCTGCCCTCCGAACAGGCAGCCCAGCGCCACGAACGCGCCGATACCGAATGGGACGGTGAATCCCTCGCCGGTCACCGACGGGGCAAAGCGGAGCAGCGCGATGTTGGTGAGCAGCGCCGAGATGATGGTGACGTGCAGGACCAGCGCGCTCGTCCCGGTCGAGAGCTTCAGGGGGACGCGCCGCCGGATCGCCAACATCGCCTGGCTCAACTCGCCGATGGCGATGCCGACCAGCCCGGCCAGCACCCCGCCGAGAGCCGAGATGCCGACGTCCGGCCACTCGAGGTGGAATTCGGTCGCGTCGTCGCTGTCGCCCATGATGCCGGCGCCATCGGCCAGTTCCTCCGGTGCCTCGGCCGGACCACCCATCGTGTCGCTCGGCGGCGTCTCGGTGGCCTGGTGCGTGTCCTCCATGACGCGAGTCCGGGGCTCGTACTCCTCCTGCATGACAGCGAGCAGCGGCAGTTCCGGCTTCTCGGCCACCGTATCGACGATAGAGGGGCCGTGTTCGTGTGACTCGTAGAGGATGACCGACAGGACGACGAGCAACACGCCGAAGCCGACCATCAGGACGTTCGACGGTACGTAGTACGAGCCGGCGCGCGCGAGCGCGGCCGTCGGGATGGTGATGACCAGTACCCGAGCGGCGATGTTGAAGTCGATCTGATGGCGGTACCAGTAGGCGGCCACCGACGACGAGTACCCGAACAGTTCGACGAACAGCGCCAGCCCGACGGCCGCGTTGACGGCAAGCGACGGGAATCCCGGCACGACCAGCGGGAACACGAACAGGAACGCGGGGACGAACAGCACTGCCGCTTCCATGGCGAAGGTGTTGACCGTTGTCGCGATGGTGAACCCCAGCAGGACGAGCAATACGAGTCCGGAGGGTGGGATGCCGAGACCGAACATTCAACCGTTGCCCCCGTGGTCGGCGAACGCCAGCCGGGTACGATACGGTTTTCGAGTCGTGGCGACGACAGCACTCGTCACGTCGGTGCGGGGCGAAGGGTCGCTCATAAAAACAGCTTTCCATCGAGTATCTCCCGATGTGGTCAGGAGCGGCCGATGCGCTCTTCCGGGGGGATGAACGACCCGACCGAGACCGTATACAGCGTCACGGTCGCGACCCGGAGGAGCGTCGAGACGAGTACAGCGACCGGCGCGAAGACGACCATGGAGGCCCCGACCACCACCCACGGGAGCCACGGCGCCGCGATCGTCGGCGCCATCCCCGACGGCGTGTAGACCTGCGCGAGGTAGTAGGTTACCAGCAGGCCGGTGATTCCGGTGTAGATCAACTGCCGCGAGAGGCTGGCGAGGTCCTGCTGGATGGCGAGGGTCTTGAAGAACTGGCGGATGACGGCGACACCCTTCAGCAGTTCCAGGATGGCGTCGACGTGGTCGGTCGCCGCGTCCGGGAGCCGCTCGTCGGTCGTCCGGCGGAGCCGCCGGACGTCGTCGATACGGTCGGCGTACTCGGTGCCGAAGGTGAGTAACAGCACCTCGAACGTGCTCTCTGAGCCCTCGGCCTCGCCGAGGTGGTGGGCGTACTCGACCAGCTCGCTCGTGAGGTCGTCGACGCGGTCGTCGAGGTCGTCGTCGAGGTCCGCGTCGTCGACGGCGCGTTCGAGGGCGGCCGCGCGCTCCTCTAGGGTCCCGGCCAGCAGCGCGAGGAACGAGCCGGGGTCGTTCGGACTGGTGTCGATGTCGGCGACGTCCTCGATGGTCTGGCGGAACTCCAGGTTCCCCTCCAGTCGGTCGGTCAGGTCCGCCGGCGTCCCGAAGACGCGCGAGAGGATGAGCTGGTTGATCGACAGCGTGACCGTCACGACCGTCGCCAGCGCCCCGAGCATCCCGCTGGCGAGAACCGTCCCGAGGGTGCTGTCCGGCCCGACGTAGACGAGGCCGGTGAACACGACGACGGCAGTGAGCGCACCGACGCCGAGTGCGATGCACAGCGCCAGCAGCGGACGGCTCCCGGTCACCAGTGCCCACCGACGCGCCCGTGACATCGACCCGTCCGACTCGTCGTCTCTCCGTGCCTCGGGCATGCGAGATCTATCCGGGGTTCAGCCGCCGGGGACTCGAAGGTACGGATTCGCCACGGACGGGGTTCCGACGCCGCCGCGGGCGTCGCGAGACCGTGGTCCGGTGAGCAGCCGCCGTACCTATCAGCCGCGAGGTCGGACCGCCCGGTCATGAATGCTTCGACGCTCGTTCTCGCGTTCGGCGCGTTCCTGTTCGTCCTGCCCATCCCCGGGACGTTCATCTCGGGCGCGCTAGTGGTGGCCGCCGGCCTCGTCGCGCGCTGGCTCGGGTCTTAGCCCGACCCGCCCACGCGGTTCAGCGGACCTCGGGCGCCTCGTCCTCGGTCCTGGCGGGGATCTCCACCTCGATCTCCAGTTCGGGCTCGCCCATCCCCTCGTAGTCCAGTTCGAGTCGGACGGGCCCGCCGAAGGCGAAGGGGAGTTCCCAGGCCTCGTCGCCGCTCTCGTCGACGACGGTCAGCTCCTCGTCGGCCTGGAGCTGCTCGCCGAGTCGGACGAGGAACTCGCCGGCGTCGGCCGCCCTCAGCCGGTACTCCTGCTCGAAGTCTCGTCCCTGTCGGATGACCGTCCGCTCGGATTCGGCTTCCTCGTCGGTCTCATCGGATGTCGCCTCGTTCGGCCCTTCGGTCTCGTCGGATGCCGCCTCGCTCGGCCCTTCGGTCTCGTCGGACGTCGCTTCGGTGGCCATGGCGGATTGGGGTCGGTGCGCCCGGAAGATGAATTCGTAGGGACGTGCCGTCGCTGGGGACGACCGAAGACCCTTGCCGGGGGCCACCGAGACGGGACGTATGACCGACGACGCGGCAGCCGACGACTCGGAACCCGCGGACGCGTTCGCGCTGGTGGGCAACGAGACGCGCGCGGAGATCCTGCGGGTACTGGGGCAGGACCCGTGGACCGGACTGTCGTTCTCCGAACTCCGCTCGCGGGCCGCACCCGACATGGACAGCGGCCAGTTCAACTACCATCTCCAGCAACTGGTCGGGCAGTTCGTCCGGCAGACAGACGACGGGTACGAGATGCGTCCGGCCGGGGCCACCCTCTACCGGACAATCCGCGCGGGGACGTTCAACCGCCGGGCCAGCGTCGAGCCGTTCGACGCCGGCTTCGACTGCTACTTCTGCGAGACGCCGGTCGAGGCCAGCTACGACGACGGCATCTTCCGGCTGCGCTGTCCGGGCTGCGAGCACGTCTACGCCCACACGATGGCGCCGCCCAGCGCCGTCGAGGGGGTCGACCGGGACGAACTGCTGGCCCACATCGACCAGTACAACCGCCACAACATGCTGGCGTTCGCCCGCGGCGTCTGTCCCATCTGTGTCAACGGCGTCGACTGCGAGTTCATCCCTGGCGAGGCGGCCTGGACGGAGGGCGCCGAGCGGTTCGACCTCTTCGTCAACCACTCCTGTGACCACTGTGGCAATGAACACTACATGACCGTGGGGCTGGCGCTGCTCTACCGGCCGCCGTTCGTCTGCTTCTTCGACGAGCGCGGCCTCGACGTGACCAGTGTCCCCCACTGGGAACTCCCCTTCGTCATGACCGACCGGGACGTGACTGTCCGATCCGAGGACCCCTGGGAAGTCGCCCTCGAGACGACCTACGACGGCGACCGACTAGAGCTCGTCGTCGACGAGGATCTGACGCTCGTCGAGCAACGCATCGCCGAAGGCGTATCATAAATATTCGCCGAAATTATTACAAAAATCAGAATAATGGGGTATATTTGCGGTAGAAACAGAAAATATTCCGGATTCGGTCAGTATCGAACGACGGCGTCGACGATGCTCGCCGTCTGGCCGACGCCGACGAGGACGAGGCCGGCCACGAGCGCGCGCTGTCCGCCCACGAAGAGCAGGCCGCCGAAGTAGGCCAGCGCGCCGACGAGGCAGAGTCCACCGGCGGCCAGATAGATGGTCGGCGCGTGCGCGTCGGCGGCCGGCATCTCTCGGCCGGTCTCGAGCAGCGCTGCGGCCGGGAGCAGCATCCAGCCCCCGACGGCCACCGGGAGCAGCGGTTGTCCGAGCGCCGGGACGGCGAGCCCCACGAGCCCGGCAGCCGTGACGGGCACGCCGCCAGCGATCACCAGCCACCAGACCGACAGGACTCCCTCGCGCATGTCGCGGTAGGAGAGCACCGCGAACGCGACCAGCAGGGCAGTCATCACCAGATGCGCGATGAGCAGCGTCCGGGTCGCCACGAGGTCGACGTGGGCGCCGAGGACGACAGCCCACGCCGCCGGGACGAGGAGCGCCGGGGCGTTGGCACGGAGGCGACGAAGCACGGGTCGGGCCACGCGGCCGACCGCCAAGTAGCCGACGGGTCCCGTGGCGATGCCGGGGCCTCCGGCTGAGTGCCGCCTCTCCTCGTTTCTCACCGGAGGCCGGGGGGGGGCGCCGCCCGCGCTCTCGCTCGCTTCGACGCGCCGGCCGTGGGCCGTTGCCAAGCGCTCGACGATGGCCAGTCCAGACCCTCACCGCCGGTGTGCCCGTCGCTTGTCCGTCACTCTCGCGATCGTCGCATCGTGTTCGTGTGAGTCTGTCTCGTGTCAGCCCTCGTCTCGGAAGCATTATACGTGCCGCCCCCTCGGGTGGAGGTATGGCATCTGGCAAGGTTGATTTCTTCAACGACACCGGCGGCTACGGTTTCATCGAGACGGACGAGGCTGACGACGACGTGTTCGTCCACATGGACGACGTGGAGGGAGCCGACCTCGAGGAAGGCGAGGAACTCGAATTCGAGATTGTCGAGACGGACAAGGGTCCGCGCGCCCAGAACCCGCGCCGCGTCTGAGCGGCGGCGACGACCCGGTCGTACCGTAGCACCACCTTCTCCGTATTTTGCGCCGGCCAGCGGTAGCTCTCTCGCTGGCCAGCCCCAGCGAGACCAGCCGCTGCGGCTGCCGCCATAGCGCCCCGCCGACCGCGACCAGCGAGTAGCGTTCGGCGTTCATCCCGGTCAGACCGAGGGACAGAACCGCACGACTGACACTGTTCTGGCGTTTTAGCGCCGCTGAATCCCGAAAACGAGTTGCGCGGTCATCGAGATAGCATCGCGGTACTCACACAAGCGACGCGTCGGCGCGGTAGTGGATGGCCACTGGGAGCCCCTCCGCGTCGGTCGGTGGCTCCGGCGGGAGCGAGCGCAGCTCGCCGGGACCGGGTCGGGCGGTGTAGGCGAGCGCCAGTGCGTCGAGCACGTCGTGGACGGTGACGTGGGCGCCGCCGGCGGCCTCCGCGGCCGACTGGACCGCCGGTGGCGCGTCGCGGTCGAACTCGGCGAGCGCGCGCATCCGCTCTGCGTACCCGCCCGCCGTCGAGCGAGGGTGCTCCGGCGATTCCCCCGCGAACGCCGTGAAACAGACCTCCGGGTGGGACTCGGCCACGACGTCGCGCGCCTCGGGCACCTCTCGGAGGAGGTCGTCGAGTGCGGCGGCCGCGTCGCCGAGTTCGAACGCGCGCTCGGCCAGCTCACGGCCCGTCACGCGCTCGTGGACGCGCGATGCGGCCGGGTAGCGCCGCTTGCGTGCGGCCTCGCGGACGGGCGGGTCGACCACGACGTGTCCCCGGTCCCCGAGCACCTCCCGCGCCAGCTCGTCACACTCCCGGGGGTCACCGTCGCCCCCCACCGAGCCGATGGGCGCGCCGACGAGGATGCGCGCAGCGGTCTCCTCGTAGTGGCTCCAGCAGGCACCGACACCCTCGTGGGCGCCGGCCTCGACGAATCCCTCGGCGTCGAAAACGGCCGCGAACCACCCCTCGCCGTCGCTGGGTACCGCGCCGACGTACAGAGACCCCGCGGCGGCGGACGCCATGGCTCTCGGTCGGGCCCGGCCCGGGGAAAACCTGCCGCTGCCGTCGGCCACACGTCGGACACCGGGTGGCGGGGCACGTGCCAGAACGTCCGCTCTGTTGCCCGTGCGCCGCCCGTCTGACGCGGTTTGATAAGCCGACCCACGCAATCAGACAGTCGCCATGTCGACCGGGACGGACCCCCCGGAGCCACTCGTCGGTGGCTACAGCGGCACGCTCGGGCAGCGTCTCCTGCGTGCGCGGCGCCGGATCCGGAGCGTGCGCGAGACCTGTCGCGCCGTCGTCCGTCGGAAGGTCGGCTCTGTCCGGACGTGCCCGCTCGATCCCTCGGACATGCGGCTTGCCTACGGTTACCGACAACTCATCCTGGCCGTACTCGTGGTCGGTGCCCTGGCGGGGCTCGGATTGCGTCTGTTCGCGACGGGAGTGTTCCAGACGCTCGTCTCGCGGAATCTCCTGCTGGTAGTCGGGTTCAACGCCAGCATCAGCGCCGCCGGCGTCGTCACGGCACTCGCCTGCCGGCGCTACTGGCGGTGGTCACGGCGCGCGGCTGTCCGGTTCACCGCGCTCGTGGAGGAGATGTCCGAGTCGCGGCGGCTCTGAGCCGGTCGGTCGGCTCCTTCCGCCCGCGTCGTCTCGTCTCACGCCTCCTCGAAGCGCCAGTCCGCCGTCAGCGCGTCGAGCGCGTCGGGGCGGCCGACGCCGTGGGGCGCGGTGAGCGGCGTGACGGAGACGTCGCCCGCGAGGATGGCGTGGCGCTCTGACTCTTCGGGGTACTGCGCGGGGTCGTGCGCCGGGAGGTGGGGCGGGTTCTCCAGCCCGAGGTCGGCCTCCACGTCGGCGGAGGCCCAGAACGTGTTCCGAAAGCGGATCGTGTCGCCGTCGCGCTCGACCCGCGTGTCGTAGTCGGTCAGCGGCAGCGTGACGCGCATCTCGACGCCGGCCCGCGGTGCGATTGCCGGCGCGTTCACGTTGAGGAAGCCGACGCGCTCGCCCGTCTCGCGGCGAGACTCCGAGCCGGTCTCCCCCGGGTCGGAGCTGTCGGGGCCGTCGAAGTCGTCGAAGCTGTCGAACACTGCTGTCTCGAACGCCTTCGTGACGAGGTGCCGGGTCGCGGCCGCGGGTAGCGCGTAGTCGTCGGTGTCGTCCGGGTCCGGCAGGAACCCGGTCGGGTCGTACGCGGAGACGGCGATGGCCGGCGTCCCGAGGAAGGCGGCCTCGACCGCCGCGGCGACCGTCCCCGAGTGCCCGAGGATGTAGGCGTCGAAGTTCGGCCCCACGTTACAGCCCGAGACGACGAGGTCCGGGCGGTCCTCCAGCCCGCGGAGGCCGAAGGCGGCGCAGTCGGCGGGCGTTCCGTCGACGGCGTAGACGTTCGTGTCGCGCCGGGTCACCTCGACGGCGTCGGACCGGGCGCGGCCGACGCCGCTGTGGTCCGTCGTCGGGGCGACAACCGTCACCCGCACCTCGTCGGCCAGCGCGTCCCGGAGGGCCGCGAGCCCGGGGCTGTCGACGCCGTCGTCGTTCGTCAGGAGGACGTGCGGGCGGTCACCTCTATCTCCGTCGGTCCCGTCGTTTCGCCCGACGTCGACAGTCGCGTCGCGCTGGGCGTCGTCGTCCGCGTGGTCGTCCGTGTCTGGCGGGGTCGCATCCACACCCGGTGAACGGACGAACCGGTCTTGAAATCGCCGGCCCGGCGTGGTCGCCGCAGTCGGCACTCGGGGCTCGAACCGGTCGCGGATGCGCTCCCGGTCGACGGCGTCCGGGGGGTCGTCCGTGCCACTGTCTCGCGGGGCCCCGACGGAGCGCCGTTCCCGGACGCGAATTCGTGTACCGGGACGGGTGTGTTCGGCGAGCGCCGACCCGTTGCGCCCGGGTTGAAGTGGGGCGGCCGCGTGCGCCCGGACGAGAACGATGGGAGTACTCGAGGTGGCTGGCGAGGCGTACCGCGAGGCGCTCCCCGCGCTCGCCGCCTCGGCGGTCGGCGGGTTGCTCGCCGGCCTCGTGCTCGGTGGGATGCGTGCGGACCTGGGGCGGGTCGACGGGCTGCTGGTGCTCATCCCGGCGCTGCTCGCGACCCGCGGGAACGTCTACGGCTCGCTCGGCGCCCGCATCGCCACCGGTCTCCACCAGGGGCTTGTCGAGCCTCGTATCAGGGGCGGCGACGAGCGACTCCGGGCGGCCGTTGCCGCCGCCATCGCCAACGGCCTGCTGGCCAGTCTGTTCGCCGCCACCGCTGCCTACTTTATCCTCCGACTGCTCGCGCAATCGCCCGAGCCCCTGCCCGTGCTCGTCGGAATCGCGCTCGTCTCGGGCCTCCTCTCGGGGATCGCGCTCTCCGCGGTCGTTGTCGCCGTGGTGTTCGCCGGCTACCGCCGCGGGAGAGACCCCGACACGCTCGTCGGCCCCGTCGTCACGACTGCCGGTGACGTGTTCGGACTCACCTTCCTGCTGCTCGCGGTCCGCCTCGTCGTGGGCGCGCCCGGAGGTGGTGTCTGAATGGGACGGCTTCAGCCCTGTCAGCGCTCGCTCGATGCGTATGAGCGGTGTTTGCTCACCGGGTGCCGGCTACGATGGTCGCCAGCGGGACTGGAGACCCCTCGCCGGCCCGGTGGGTCGCTCGACCGACCAGCCACTGCCGTGGTCCCCGTGGTCCCCAGCCGGTTCCTGTCGGTGGCCTCTTGCCTGTCGCGTCCACTCTCTGCGGGGGTGCCCCCCTGATGCCGACCGAGTGGAGCGTCCGCGCTATCACGCGTGCCTCCCTGCCGGTCCTGCTGGGACTGACACTCGTCGAACTCGTCAGCGGGCTCGTGCTCGGCTCGTTCGAGGCCACGCTCCTCCAGTACCCGTCGCTGCTCGTCCTCGTGCCGGTCACCATCGGGACCGCCGGGAACCTCGGCAGCGTGCTCGCCGCGCGGCTCTCGACTGCCTTTCACCTCGGGACGCTCTCCTTTGCCCCGGGCGACGACCGCCTCGCCGGAAACGCGCTGGCGACGGTCCTGCTCGCGCTGTCGCTGTTCCCGTTCGTGGGCGGCGGCGCGTGGCTGCTCCAGTCGGTCGTCGGCGGGACGCGCCTCTCGCTGTGGCGGGTGATGCTGGTCGCGCTCGCCAGCGGCGCCGCGCTCGCCGTCCTCGCCGTCCTCGTGACCGTCGTCGCCACCTACGTCGCCTACCGGTTCGGCCTCGACCCGGACGACGTGGTCATCCCCGTCGTCACCAACGTCTGTGACGTGCTCGGGGTCGTGGTCCTCTTCGCGGCCGTCCTGCTGCTGGTGCCGTAGACATTTCCAAAATATTCGGAATCTAATATATTTATGACGAGGTTTTATAAATAATGGATGGATTTCGATTCGAAGCACCACGATTCGGAATCTCAGTGAACGGGAGCGCTCAGACGAATAGCGCTGGGCGGGGCGACGTCGAGGCCGGAGAACCTCGCTGTCGGCTCGGCTCGCTGCCGGCAGCCGGCAGCAGGTTCGCTGGCTGCCGGGCGCTGTCCGCGCCCGGACCGGCGCGCGACGGCGCTCCAGCGAACGACTGACTCGGGTGCGGAGCCGGGTCAGGCGTGGAGCCAGTCGAGGACGGCGTCGAGGCCGCGGCGAACGCCCGGGTCGTCGCGGTCGGTCGTCAGTTGGCGGACCGTAGTGCCGGTTGCCAGCGAGTAGAGCGTCTCGGCCGCGTGTTCCGGGTCGACGTCGCGGAACTGGTCGCGGGCGATGCCGTCGCGGACGGCGGCCGCGAATTCCTCCGTGACGCGGTCGTCGAGCGCGCCGAATCGCTCCGCGAACCGCTCGTCGTGCGGCGCGCGCATCCGGAGTTCGAGCAGCGACAGCCGGATGCCGTCCCTGTCGTCCTCGTCGCCCGGAACGAGCAGCGCAAAGAGGGTGCGGATCCGGTCTTCCGGGTCTGCTCCCGAGTCGGCGTCGACCTCGGCGGTGAACTCCTCGACCAGCCAGTCCAGGAACTCCACCAGGAGGTCGTCCTTCGCGTCGTAGTGGTAGTACAGCAGTGACTTCGACTTCGAGAACTCGTCGGCGATGGTCTGGATGGTCAGGTCCGCGTACCCGTGCTTGCACAGCGCCCTGTAGGTCGCGTCCATGATCTCCGCTCTGGTCTCCTGTCCGGTCGGGCGAGCCGTGTCCCCGCCGCGTGCAGTTCGTCCGTTCATGAGTGGTCCTGGGTCCTTCCGCTCGACTGGACGCACAGCCTGGAGATAGAAGGCGGTTGTGGCAGGAACACAGAACGACGGGGGGACGTTCGGACGAGGTCTCTGTCGCTGTTCGTCGGTCTGGACTGCCCTGCCCCGTTCGATTCGCCGCTTCGCCGCTTCGAGTTCGCCGAGCGGTGGCTCGAGGTCGCGACTGAAACGACCACGACCGACGCGACCGTCCGTGGCTGGCGCGACGTCCGAGGTCGGCGTCGACTGCGGCGCTCGCGCCGACGCGGCCGACCGGCGCTACTCGTCTAAGCCGCTGACGAAGATGGCGACCCACTCACCGAGTTCGCGCCGGCGCGTGACCCGCACCGACTCGACCCATTTGACCCACTGGAAGCCGCGGCGCTCGGGGGCGACAAGCCGGAGTGGGAAGCCGTGGCCGTGCGAGAGGGACTCGCCGTCGACGGCGGTCGCGAGCACGGCTCCGCGAGCCTCCGCGAGGGGAAGCGACCACCGGTAGCCCGTCACCGACCGGAACTGCACCCAGCGGGCGTCGTCGTCGACGTCCGCCCGCTCTAGGAGGTCACCGACCCGGACGCCCGACCAGTCGTGTTCCGAGTACCAGCCGCTCGTGCAGTCGATGACCGCGCGCCGGTCGGCGTCGGTCGGGAGGTCGCCGTACCCGAGCGCGAACGGCTCGGCGACCGCGCCCTCGACCGACAGCGACCACGCCGCCGGGTCGACCGGCTCGGGGTCGTCGGCGACCCACATCGTCACCGGGAAGCGGTTGCCGTCGCCGGAGCCCCGCTCGCGCGAGCCGGTGAACCGGCGGTTCGCGCTGTCGGTGTCGAGCGCGCGGTTGACCGCCTTCTGTGCGCGCCACGCCACCGCGCCGGCGCCGGCGAGCCCAGCGTACCGGAGTGCGTCCCGGCGGTCGCTCTCCGAGAGCGCGGCCGTGGGCGGATGCAGTCGGTCGCGGAGGTGAAGCCACAGCACCGGAACCACGGCGAGGCCGAACAGGACGTGGACGACGAGCAGCGCGACCGGGCCGACGAAGAGCGGGCCGCCGAACACGAACCACAGCCCCGTCCCGAGGGCCCCGAGGGCGAGCGTCGTCAGGAGGAGCGACAGCCCGACTGTCCCCGAGCGCGCGCGGATGCCGGCCCGGATGCGCGTCCGGACGCGGTACAGTTTCACTCCGACCAGCGCGACCAGCGACAGCCCCGCGACGCCGTGTGCGACGAACACCCACGCGTCGCCGAGGCTCCCCGCGAACGCGGTCGCCAGCCCGGTCGCCACGAGGACGACGACGACGGCGAACAGCGACCAGTCGACCAGCTCCGAGGGCGGCGTCAGCGCGGCGAGTCGGTCGGAGAGCGACACACGCGGGCGTACGACCTGGAGCGACTTAGCCGCCCGGGCGGCCACCGCTCTCGCGGTCTCCTGGCGAGCGACGCGCCCCGGAGCTCTGGTTGTTGGTTCCACGCCCTGCCGCGTCCGCTCGCGAGTGTCCACGCCCCGCCGCGTTCGCTTGCGAGTGTCCACGCCCCGCCGCGTCCGCTCGCGGTGGGGGAGTCACAGCCACAGGAACTATGCAGGCGGCAGCGAATCTCCGAACGGGGGAGCACATGGGACGCAGACACGTTGTGGGGATCTGTCTCGCTATCGCCGGACTGGCGGTCGTCGTCTCTGCCTCCGCGAACGCGCCGATGGCGGGCTGTCCGGCGTTCACCGCGGACCCGGAGGCGATCAAGCTCACGTCCGGGATGACGGTCGACTACTGTGCCGGTTCCGCGCCCATCGAGGACGCCACCAGGTGGTTCGCCCTCCTGAACGGTGTCGGCGCGGTGGCGTTTCTCGGCGGGCTCGGTCTTCTGTCGTTCGAACGGCTCGTCCGGCTCCAGCGGGCGCTGACGGGTTGAGGTATCGAAGCCGCCCGGGCGTCAGTTCCCGTCGAGCTGGACCGCGTTGGCAGCGTCACAGCAGTTCCGGAGCCGCCGGGAACAGAAGGGGTCGAACGTCCGGGGCGCCCTCGCCGTCGCGGGAGCGTCGTCCGGGTCTGCGGTGGTCCAGGTTTCGGGCTCGGTCGCGGTGGGTGCCCCGGCGCGGGGCCGGTCGTCGGACCGGTCAGCTGGTCGGCCGACCGATTCAGATCGGTCAGTCGGTCGGTCGATGGATTGGCCGGTGGGTCGGCCGGTGGATCGGTCGCCGGGTCGGTCGGTCGGTGTCGCGTCGCGTGTTGCGGGTGTGGGTTCGGTGCTCATCCGTTGTGTGTCGGGTGTTGGTCGTGGGCCGCGGGTGATCGTCGCCGGTACGGTCGAGTGGAGAAGGGTCAGCGTGCCCGTACGCGTACGACGGTGAGCATGTACCATCCCTGAACGGTCGAACCATAATGAAAGTTCCTGTTACTGTCCGGTCGGAAGGAGTCGCTTCGCTGTTCTCTCCCCAGTCGTGGTTATGAGTTAACCGCTACCATAGACCGCAAAAGGCTCTGTTATCGAGGAAAACAGGGAAATATTTATGTAATCGTCGCACATTACGTCGTGTATGGCAAGCTTCACAGTCGAGGGCGAGTCACTCGACGAGATCGGCAACGCACTGAAAGACGAGGGTGTCATCGGTCCGAGCGACCCACGATTCGAGGAGCTGAACGAGGCATTCGGGAAGCTCATCGACGCCGTCGAGGACGCAACCCAGCGCACTAACGGCCGCGGCAACCAGCAGTCGAAGATCGCGGAGTACGCCGGGCTCCACAACCGCTACTCCAGTGAGCAGGTCGGCGACATGCTCGACGTACTTTCGTACTTCGGTCACGTCGAGAAGGTCGACCGTCGGTATCGCAGCCCGCAGTAACGAACGCGAAT
>JBDGSA010000175.1:0-5096 GCA_042217755.1 Haloglomus sp.
CGCTCCTCGTCCGGCCGGGCGTCAACGGCCGCATCGTCCACGAGGTGACGCTCGGAGGGGCGGGCGGGCCGTCCGCGGAGCGCCACGCCGTCGAGGAGGGGCCCCTGGCGCCGGACGTCGCCGAGGCGCTGCGAGCCCGGATGGACGAAGCGGGTCTCGACGAGGTCGTCGCGACCGTCGACGAGCCCATCGTGCGGACCGAGGCGACCGCGTTCCGGGGCGAGAGCCGCATCGGCAACTTCGTCGCAGATGCCTACCGCTGGGCCGCCGACTCCGACATCGGCCTCCAGAACTCCGGGGGCATCCGCGAGGGCGACCCGCTCGCGGGCGAGGTGACCGTCGCCGACCTCATGAGCGTCGTTCCCTTCGAGGAGGACGTCGTCGTCGGCGAACTCACCGGCCGCGAACTCCTGAGGCTCTTCCGACAGTCGAGCGGCGCGGTGATGGACTTCGGGCGGGCCGACTGGTGGCACGGCCACCTCAGCGGCGTCGAACTCGTCTGGGACCACGCCGCGACCAAACTGGTCGCGTCCGAGACCACGGTCGGCGGGGAGCCGGTCGACCCCGAGGCCACCTACACGGTCGCCACGTCCGACTACCTCTTTCACTCCGAGCGGGAGTTCCCCGTCCTCGACGCAGAGCACCGCGTCGACCGCCTCGACACCCAGTACGACGTCCTCGCGGACTACGCGCGGGCGGTCGAGGGACGGATCGTCCGGCGCACGGCCGACGCCGACTGAGCGTCCGCCCGCTCTCAGAAGACCTTAGGTCGGGGCGCCGCTCACATCCGGTATGACCCGCGTGGTGGTTCCGGTTCGCTATCCCCTGACAGACGCGTCGAAGCGGACGCTCGAGGCGGCCGTGGAGTTGGCACGCGAACGCGAGGCCGAGCTGACCGTCCTGCACGTCGACCTCTATCAGAACGACCGGTACGTCACGCGGACGGCGCTGAAACACGCCACCGAGCGCGCGTTCGGCCCCATCGACGACGCCCGCTACGTGGTCCGCCGGAGCTTCCTCGTCGAGCAGGCGATCCTCGACGAGGCGGCCGAGGAGGGCGCCGACGTGGTCGTCATCGGGACGAGACAGCTGAGTCAGTGGCGCCGGGCGATACGGAGTCTCCTCGGCGAACCCGACGTCGAGGCCTACCTCCGGGAGCACCTCGACTGCGAACTCGTCACGGTCCCCGATCACTGACGCCGTCCTCTCCGTCACCCTCTCCGTCTCCACTCCAGTTCTCGCCTCGACCCTCGCTCCGGACGCGCGCCCGAGCCCCCTCGTCGGAGAGGTCCACGCGGGCGGTCCCGCTCGTCTCGTCGAAGACGTGGTGTCTGTGGGGATACGCGATGGTCACGTCCTCGGTCTCCGCGAAGGCGTCCCAGATGGCCGTCTGGACCTCCGAGCGGACCGCCATCAGTCGGTAGGGCTCTTTCGCCCAGTAGCGCAGCGTCAGGTTGACGCTGCTGTCGGCGAACTCGTCGATGAAGGTCCGGGGCGCGGCGTTGTAGCGCGCGCTCCCGATGCGGATGTCCGGCCCGCCGGCGAGCACGTCGTCGACACCCTTCGCGGCCTCCTCCATGACGGTGCGGGCCTCGGCGATATCGCTCTCGTAGGTGACGCCGATAGTGAGGCCGAGGCGCGTCCGCTCGTCCTCGGCGGAGTAGTTGATGACGTCGCGTTCGCGCATCGACCCGTTCGGGACCACGAGGAAGGTGTTCTCGAGCGTGAACACCTTCGTGTAGCGGAGGGTGATGTCCTCGACGAACCCCCGCTGGCCGGTGTCGGTGATCTCGATCATGTCGCCGATCTCGTAGGGCTGGTCGGCGAGGACGAACACCCCGTTGATGACGCTCCCGACGATGGGCGCGAGCACGAGACCGAGGACGGCCGAGAACACCGTGACCGAGAGGACGAGGTCGCCGAGACCGAGCCCGAACACCCAGAGCGCGGCGAAGGCGCCCAGCGCGAGCGACCCCGTCCGGATGAGCCGGAGCACCGTCCGCGTGACGCTGGGACGCTGGAAGCGCCGGGCGACCCGCCGGCCGAGCAGCCGCACGAGCAGGCGCCCGAGGAGCCACCCGCCGACGAGAAAGAGGACGGCGAGCGGCCAGTGCCACGCCTCGGAGAGGATGCTCCAGTCGACGCCGTCGAGCGCCGACCGCAGGGCGTCCCAGACCGACGATGTCGGAGCGGACTGCACGTCGGCCCCAACTCTCCCGCGGGGCAAAACCCCTTCGTTCGGTCCGACGGCGCACCCAACCACACAATTGCTAAGGGGACCGCCGACGACTGACAGTGTATGTCTGTACCCTCGAGCGACTCGACGGCGACGAGCGCGCACTCCTTCGAGATAACGACCGAAGGCGAGCCGAGCGGAACGCTCCTCGCAGGCTTCTCGCAGTTCGGCCTCGCCGGTCTGACCGCCGTCGACTACCTCGTCGACCACCTCGACCTGGAGCAGTCCGGCTACGTCACGACCGACTCGCTGCCGACCATTACCCCCTTCGAGAACGGCCGCCCGCGCCACCACACCCGGCTCTTCTCGCGTGCCGACCTCGACGTCACCGTCCTCGTCGGCGAACTCATCGTCCCACAGGCCGCCGCCCGGCCCCTCAGTAACACCATCGTCGACTGGATGGGCGAGAACGCCGTCGACGAGGTGGCGGTCCTCTCGGGCGTGCCGGTCCCCCACGGTCCCGAACAGCACCAGACCTTCTACATCGCGACCGACGACTTCCACGAGCGCCGGCTCACCGGCGCGGAGGTCCCCCCGATGGGGTCGGGTTTCCTCGACGGCGTGAACGCCGAACTCCTCTCGCGGGGCATCGACTCCCCGCTCGCCGCGGGCGTCTTCGTCACCCCCGTCCACGCTCAGGCGCCCGACGTCGAGGCCGCGATTCGCCTCCTCGACACCGTCGCGGACATCTACGACCTCCAGGTCGACACCGGCCCACTCGAGGCGTTCGCCGCCGAAGTCGCACAGTACTACGAGGACCTCGCCGAACGCGTCGAGAACGTCGAGGAGGCCCAACGCCCCGAGGACCGCATGTACGTCTAGGCGGCGAAGGTTCAGGTACGGAGACGCGACTACCCCCTCGCGTGTCGTGAAAACGGCCGCGGGCGAGTCGTTTCGGAGAGTGCGACCACCTCGCTCGCGGAGCGGTCGGTCGCCTGAAAGCTAGGGATAGGGGTGGAAGGGGCGGTCCAGCTGGGCCCGAAACCCGAGTTCGCGCGGGACCCGCCCGGCGCGCTCGCCGAAGAACGGCTCCCCGACGTCGACGAACAGCGGCTGGGCCTCGGGGACGAGCACGCGGACCGCCTCGAAGCCGAGCGCGTCGACGTCGCGCGGGGTCAGCCGGGCCGCGTAGGCGTCGAGTCCGGCGCCGTCGAGCGCATCGAGGACCGCCGACAGCTCCGCGCGCCCGGACGGCGGCTCGTCCGGCCCGACCGCGTCGACGGGGACTGTCGTCTCCGGGTCGACGAGCCCGCGGACCTCGCGGGGAAAGTCGGCGTAGCGCGCGATAGCCCCCTCCTCGCCGGCGGCGCGTTCGGAGCCCATCGCGCGGAGTTCCATCCAGTTCTGGAGCGCCTCGGACAGCGCGTCTCGGGCGGCGGCGGCCGCGTCGAGGTCGGCCGCCGAACCGACGGCGAAGCGCGGCCACTCGCCGTCCGCGCGGTGGACCGCGACACTCACGACGGGCACGTCGACGTCCTGGGTGACGAGCAGCGGCGTCACCGTCAGGCCCTCGCTCCGGGCACGCTTCGCGAGGTCGGCGAAGTCCCCGTCCGCGTCGTCGACCCGGAGGCCGAGCGGGTCGAACGTCGAGTACCACGCGAGCATCGTCGCGTCGCGCTCGACCGTCTCGTAGAGCCCCGAGAGCACCGCGTCGACCGTCGACCCGCCGAGGCCGAGGCCCGTGGTAATGGCCGGTCCGTAGCGCTCTTCGGGGGGCGGGAAGACGACGAACGCCGCGGGCAGCGCGACGTTCGACCCGTCGTGGAGATCGCGGCCCGCCACCCAGCGCAGCGTGTCACCCGGGTCGGGCGTCACCGCTCCCCCGGGCCGGACGAACCGGTCGACCGGGACGCCGTCCTCGCGGTCCGCGGGCGCGCGCTCGAAGTCCGCGCGCCGGTAGACGCCGGCGCTGTAGCGCTCCAGTCCCTCGCCGAGTGCCTTCACGTACGCACGATCCCACCCGGCCGCGACGCCCGCGGCCTGCCGTTCGGCCGTCGCGTCGCTGAATCCGCTCGTCTCGCAGAGCTGCGCGAGGTAGTACGGCGCGGGGAACGACTCGCGCTCGCCGACGGCCTGCACGATACCGACGCGCTCGTCGACGGCGCGCTCGGCGCGCTCGAGGACGCCGTCGAGGTCGGGTGCCGTCTCGTCGGCGAGGTCGAGTTCGCGGGCGGGCGCCCCGCCACACGCCTCGCAGTGAGGCACCGGGAGGAAGACGCGCTCGGCGTGAGGGAATTCGAGGACCGTTCCGGAGACGTCCGCGCCCGCGAGAGCCCGGACCGCCAGCGAACCGGCGTGAGCGCCGGCGAGCCGGACGGCGCTCCGGGAGACGCTCGGTGCGGTTCGGGTTTTCTCCTCGGCGTCGGCCGCGACCCGCGCCGCGAGGCAGGTGTAACACCCGCTCTCGGGACCGAATCCGACGACGCTCGCGTCGACGTCATCGAGTGCGTGACCGCCCACGCCCCCGAGTTCGACCGCGATCCAGGGGAGGTCGGCCTCTCGCGCTCGCTCGTCGGCCCGCCGGAAGTCAGCGCTCCCGCTCCGGGCGACGACGACTGCCAGCGCGAGCGACGCGTCGAGACCGACCGCGTCCGGGGTCGTGACGGTCGCGTCGACGTCGCCGAGCGCCGCGCGGACCCCCTCGGCGGCGGCCCCGCTCCCGACGACGGCGACGGTGGTGTCGGACATGGCTGCCGCTACGCGGGGCGACGATAATGAAGGGGGCGGGTTCGACGCGCGTTCACCGTTCGAGGACCGACTGCGTGACTCGTGCCAGTTCCGCGGGGCTGGCGCCCTGCAGGCGCTCGTCGGCGAGCTTCAACCGGAGCCGCGGCCGGCCGACGTCGATGGGGACCTTCTC
>JBDGSA010000175.1:5106-8266 GCA_042217755.1 Haloglomus sp.
GAGCAGGACGCGGTTGCGCGCGGCGACGAGGAGGCTGACCGTCACCTCGTCGAGTCCGTCGCCGTCGCCGCGGGCCGTCTCCAGCGACGCGAGGACGTCCTCGAAGTCAGATTCGACTGCGGGGCCGAGCTCGTCGGCGAGCGTGCGCTCCACGCGCGAAAGTGCGGGCGTCCGAAGATTGAACGCGTCGGCGGCCTCCCACTCCGACTCGACGGCCGCGGAGGCGGCGGCGACGAACGACGCGTCGTCCGTCACGAGTCCGCCGACACGGTTTCCTGCCTCGACCAGCGCGATGACCTCGTCGTCGGTGACGAGGATGGAGCTGCGCGTCCCGTCGGCGAGAGTCCGCAGCGAGAGCCCGGCGCTCTCCACCAGGTCGGCGGCGTTGGCGGCGACGAGGAAGTCGTCCATCACCGACTTCAACAGCCGCGCGTCGGCGAGGACGCGGAGGATCGGCAGCGACCCCCCGTAGTGGGTCGCCGTCTCGACGAGCCCCTCGAGCGTGTCCGCCGAGGGATTCACCACGAAGAGACCGTCCGGTCCCCGCTCGAAGACGCTCCGCAGGACCCCGCCGACGGTGGTGCCGAGCAGGTCGCCAGTCATCACTAGACGACGACCGCGCGTAGACACATAATTTTGCCGTCTATCGAGGTGGTGTAAATTACCCGTGGTCCCTCGATGGGCCCCTCGCGCCGTCGGGACTGGTGAATGTAGCCGGAGGTGGGCAAGTTTATGGCTCCGCGCGGGCGGTGTACAAACACATGAGCTACGACGAGGTGCGCGAGGTCGACGAGGCCGTCGCGGCCGCCCTCGACGGCGAACGGGACCGGCAGAACGAGACGCTCGCGATGATCGCCAGCGAGAATCACGTCAGCGAGGCCGTCCTCGAGGCCCAGGGGAGCGAACTCACGAACAAGTACGCGGAGGGCTACCCCGGCGAGCGCTACTACGGCGGCTGTGAGTACGCCGACGAGGTGGAGTCCCTCGCCATCGAGCGCGCGAAGGCGCTGTGGGGTGCCGACCACGTCAACGTCCAGCCCCACTCCGGGTCCTCGGCGAACATGGGCGTCTACCTCGCGATGCTCGAACCGGGCGACAAGATTCTCAGCCTCGATCTGACTCACGGCGGCCACCTCTCGCACGGCCACGACGTCAACTTCGCGGGCCAGCTCTACGAGGTCGAACACTACGAGGTCGACCCCGAGACGGGCTACCTCGACTACGAGGCAATCCGCGACCAGGCCGAGTCGTTCAACCCCGACATCGTCGTCTCCGGGTTCTCCGCGTACCCCCGAGAGGTCGAGTGGGAGCGCATCCAGGAGGCCGCCGACGCGGCAAACGCCTACCACATGGCCGACATCGCACACATCACCGGCCTCGTCGCCGCGGAGGTCCACCCATCGCCGGTCGGCGTCGCGGACTTCGTCACCGGGTCGACGCACAAGACTATCCGCGCGGGTCGCGGCGGCATCATCATGTGCAAGGAGGAGTACGCCGACGCCATCGACACCGCCGTCTTCCCCGGCGCGCAGGGCGGTCCCCTCATGCACAACATCGCCGGGAAGGCCGTCGGCTTCGAGGAAGCCCTCGAACCCGAGTTCGAGGAGTACGCCGAGCAGGTCGTCGAGAACGCCGAGGTGCTCGCCGAGACCCTCCAGGGCCACGGCTTCTCGCTGGTCTCCGGCGGCACCGACACCCACCTCGTCCTCGCGGACCTCCGTGACTCCCACCCGGACACCTCCGGCGGCGACGCCGAGGAGGCCCTCGAAGAGGTCGGCATCGTCCTGAACGCCAACACCGTCCCCGGCGAGACGCGCTCGCCGTTCGACCCCTCGGGCATCCGCGCGGGGACACCCGGACTGACCACCCGCGGCTTCGGCCCCGAGGAGATCGAAGTCGTCGGCGACTGCATCGCGAAGGTCATCGACAACGTCGGGGACACCGACGTGTACGCGGACGTCGCCGAGACGGTCGACGACCTCTGCGAGGCCTACCCCGTCTACGAGTAGGCCGACGGCTCCACGCCTCGTGTCCCGCGGCCGTGGCGTTGAATCGGCGCGAGAGCCAAGCCTGTTCCCATGACCCCGGCCGACGAATCGTCGCCCGCCGCCGCCCGTCGCGTCCTCGGCGCAGTCGTCGAGGAAGCCCGCGAGGAGCGCGTCGGCCTCGTCGCCGCGGGGCTGGCCTACAACCTGCTGTTGCTGGCCATCCCGCTCGCGTTGCTCGCGTTGCTCGCTCTCGAGTCGACCGGGAAGATAGCGGTCGCGGCCGGGTGGCTCGACCGCGTGGCCGACCGCCCCATCTCCACCGCCCAGCTCAAGAACACGACGGGCGGCGAGGGCGGGTGGGTCCGGGCCGTGGCGCTCGCGGGCGCCTTCGTCGTCTGGAGTGCCCTCCGGACGTTCCGGTCGCTGAGCGGCGTCTTCGCGGAGGTCTACGGTGAATCCACCTACGAGACCTGGACCGGCGAACTCCTCGAGGTCGTCGTCGTCCTCGCCACGTCCGTCGGGGCCCTCGCGCTCGTGGGCGCCGCCGCGCTCGCCTTCGCCGTGACCGCGACCGACACCGTCTGGTTCGTCGCCGTCCCGGTGTTGCTGTTCGGCGGGTTCTTCCTGGTGTTCTTCCCGGTCTACTACGTCTTCCCGCCGGTCGACGTCGCGGCCGTCGACGTGCTCCCGGGGCCGCTGCTCGCCGCGGCCGTCCTGACGCTCTCGGGGCTCGGCATCCGCCTCTACGCGGAGGCCTCGGTCAGCATCGACCTCTATGGAGTCGTGGGGGCGACCCTCCTCTTTCTCACCTGGCTCTACGTGGGCGGTCTCGCCCTGCTCGTCGGCGTCGTCCTCAACGCGGTCCTGGGCGGCCACCTCGACTCGGCGCGGGCGTGATACACGGACGTGGTCATTTCGGCAATCTATCTCCGCAGAATGAGCACGCTTCGGCATATTGAAGGCGTCCCCGCGCCAACCACAGGTCAATGACCACCGTCATCGACGGCGACGCGGTCGCGGAGGGCCTGCGCGGCGAACTGAGCGAGTGCGTCGAGACGCTGAAGCGCTCCGACGTCCGACCGAGCCTCGCGACCGTGCTGATGAGCGAGGACCCCGCGAGCGAGACCTACGTCTCGATGAAACAGCGCGACTGCGAGGAGCTGGGCATCGAG
>JBDGSA010000175.1:8351-10147 GCA_042217755.1 Haloglomus sp.
GAGGAGCTCTACGGCGTCATCGACGACCTGAACGCCGACCCGAACGTCAACGGCATCCTCGTCCAGCTGCCGGTCCCGGACCACGTCGACAAACGCGAGGTGCTGCGCCGCATCGACCCCGCGAAGGACGTCGACGGCTTCCACCCCGAGAACGTCGGTCGCCTCGTCGCTGGCGACCCGCGATTCAAGCCCTGTACCCCCCACGGCGTCGAGTACCTCCTCGAGGACGCGGGCGTCGAACTCGACGGCGCGGACGCCGTCGTCGTCGGCCGCTCGGACATCGTCGGCAAGCCGATGGCCCACCTGCTCCTGCAGGCCGACGCCACCGTCACGGTCGCCCACTCCCACACCGACGACCTCGGGGCGAAGACCCGCGAGGCGGACGTGGTCATCGCGGCCGCGGGCGTCCCCGAACTCGTCGACGGGTCGATGATCGCCGAGGGCGCGGTCGTGATCGACGTGGGCGTGAACCGCGTGGACGCGGACAACGAGAAGGGCTATCGGCTGGTCGGCGACGTCGACTACGAGAGCGCGAAGGACCGGGCCGGCGTCATCACGCCCGTGCCCGGCGGCGTCGGGCCGATGACCCGCGCGATGCTCCTCTACAACACCGTCTCGGCCGCCTCCGAACAGTCCGACGTGCCGGTCGACCTGCCCTGAGGGCGGCCACGCCCGAACGGTTCACTCGAGTGTGTCCAGGCGCGCCGCCGCCTCCGCGAGGGCCGACTCGCCATCTGTCTCGTCATCCGACTCCTCCTCGCGCAGGGCGCGTCCGACGCCGCGGGCCGCCGCGACGAGCGTCTCCATCGTCGCCAGCGGGACGTCGCCGTCCAGCGCCTCCACCCGGCGCACGTGGTCGTCGAGCGTCTCCAGCACGGCGAGGGCCTCGGGGTGCGCGTCGGGCTGGGCGTCGAGCCACGACCGGACGTCGTCGCGGTAGTCACCCACCGCGCTGGCGACGGCGAGCCCTCTGGCCGGTCGCAGCGACTCGGCGACGTCGTCGGTCCCCGGGCGCTCGCCACGGTCTGCGCCGCGGACGAGCGTGAGGAAGTGGAACTCCTCGTCCTCGCCCACCTCGAGTGTGCGAGAGAGGTCGCCGGCGACGTGACGGAGTTCCGCGGCCGCGAGGTACTCCTCGTCGAGTTCGAGCAAGTCGCCGCCGTGGATGAATCCGCGTTCGCGGAGGTACGCGCGTGCGACGTCGACCGCCACGTCGGCGGCCTCGCGGACGGGTCGCTGTGAGGCTGCGGTCCGTACGTCCGCGAGGTCGAAGTCGGGCGCGTGGTCGGTGTGGCGCTTGCGCTCGTCCTCGACGCCGACGCTGAACGCGCTCCCGCACTCGGGGCAGGTCACCTCGCCGGTATCGTAGTACGACCAGCGCGCTCCACAGCGCTTGCACTCGCGCTCCCCGCGTATCTCCATGCGCGGGGGTACGCGGGTGGGCGTGAAAGGTCCCGCGGAACCACCCGCTCTCACCCCTCGGCGGCCCCGTCCATCTCGACGACCACGCTGTCGACCCGGCGGACGTACTCGCTCGCGTGGTTCCCGTCGGCGCGAGGGCGCGTCCGTCGCTCGAGGAGGCGCGCCTCGGTCAGCAGCCGGGTCTTGCGGTAGCAGGTCGGCGCCGGGATGTCGCAGGTCGCCGCGAGTTCGCGGACCGTCACCGCCCGGTCGCCCGCCACCCGGAGAATCCGCCGACAGGGCGCGTCGTCGAGCGCGGCCAGCAGGGCCGCCGGGTCGACCGCCTCGCTGCGCTCGCCGCTCGCTCCCGCCTCGCCTGTCCGTATCGTGGCCCG
>JBDGSA010000175.1:10157-12882 GCA_042217755.1 Haloglomus sp.
CCGCATCCACGCCGAGGTACGGTCGGCGCGTGCACGGCCGCGTCGCCTGCACGAATAGGGCCGGTCCGGAGGGGACCCACAGCGTGCAGGTCGTCGTCCGCCTGTCCGACCCGGACCCTTTAACTACCTCGACACGCCTACCCGAGAGTACGATGTCCACCCACGGACTCTCTCACGAGGATAGAGGAAGTCGCCGCGAGGCGGCTGGGCGCGAAATCGGCGGGCAGTGACTCGACTCCCACCGCAGACGCGACCGGCGACACCGTTTTGCTCGAACTCGACGGCGCAGTCCACGAACTCGACAGAGCGACAGCGACCTCGCTCCGCGAGGCGCTCGACGACGCACTCTCCGGCCGCGAGGAGTACCTCCGGACCGCGGGCGTCCACCGCGAGGACGGGAGCTACGTCGTCGAACGACGTGGGGCCGACTCCGCCGGCCACCGCAAGGTGTTCGCGGACTTCGACGCGCTCCGGCGGCTCTACGACCGCCTCCCGGCGGAGTTCACGGCCGACGACCTCTCGGCGACGGGACTGACCGGCGGGCGCCGACACATGGTCCTGCGCCACCTCGTCGAGCACCCCGCCTTCGACTGCACGCTCTCGAGACGCCAACCGCTCACCGCGCGCAAGGAGGGCACCCAGTAACGACGCGCGTCCGATGCCCTGATACCGGCTGGGCGCCTCCGCCGTGACGTGACCCGGTCTCGCTGGACCCGCCCGCTGTCCGCCGCCGACGACAGCGACGGGGCCACCGTCACGCGCGTCGTCGGCGACCACGAACTCGCGGGCGCCGAGCGACGCCGCCGCTACGAGGTCCGTCTCCACGGTGTGGCAGTCGACCCGGACGACGTGCACAGTGGGGACGCCGACGTCGACGTCACCGAAACCGACGGCGACACGCGTCTCTCGGTCGTGGTTCCGGACGGCGCCGGCGTCGCGCGCGTTCGCCTCCCCGTCGCCGGAACCGGGGCCTGGGCGGCGTTTCGGCTCCCGGGCCCGACCCTCGGCGAGCAGTGCATCGCCGCGACGCGGGGCGACGAGGGCGCCGCACTCGCGGTCCGTGACGCCGCACCCGTCGGTGACCCCCTGGCGCTCGGACTCGCCTGTGGGGCGTTCCTCGGCCCCGACGCGCTCGTCGACCTCCTCGGAACGCTCGCGGCCGCCGACGACGCCTTCGCCGACCGACTCCACGCCGTCCGCTACGACCTCCTCCGGTCGCTCGCCATCGCGCCGTCGGCGGCTGTCGACACCGGAGAGTCCTTCGAGGCGGTCGTCGCGGGTTTCGACGCCCTCGACGCCATCGGCGACGTCGAAGCGGTCGACGCGCTGGCCGACGTCGTCGCGGTCTGTCACGACAGCGTCGCCGAGACGCGGCGGTTCCTCGACGGCCTCGGCTACGACCTCGGTGCGCTCGAGCGTCGCGACGACGGGCGGTTCGCCGCCGCGGTTCTCGCACACGCCGCTCGGACCGAGGGTGTCGGCGCGGCGATGGCCCACGCCAACCGCCGGACGCGCGGGGACGTCGACTACGCCGAGGCCAAACGCCGGGCCGAGTCGGCAGACTACTGGGAGCGCGGGGCGGCCTGGCGGGCGCTCGTCGGACCCGCCGCCCGCCGCGAGCGCCGGGAGTTCGCCTACGTCCTCGCCAACGCCTGCTACTGGTCGGGGGAGGTCTCGCGGAGCGACTCCCGGCTGGCGGAACTGCTCCACGCGGGCGCGGCCGCGGCCGCCGCGACCATCGACCTCGACTGGATCGTCGGCCGCGCGCGCTTCCAGCGTCACCGCGCCGCCGGACACCGCCACCGGAGCAGTCAGAATCACGCGCTCGCGCTCGCGCGCTTCGAGAACGCCGCGTCCGTCGCCGAGAAGTACCCGTTTCTCGACCCCGCCGAACCCCGGTTCAGCCGCGCCGTGGTGCGCTCGAACCAGCTCGCACGGCGGGACGACATCGAGGGCGCAATCGACGTTCTCGAGGAGGCGGCCGACCGGGTTCGTGAGTCGGACCTCTCCGAGGAGCGCCGGTCGGAGATGCTCCACCACCTCGACGGGCAACGACACGAGCGTACGGCCCGCCTCGCCCGGGGCGACGCCGCGGATCGACGGGACCACCTCGCGGCCGCCGCCGAGCACTACCGGGCCATCGGGTTCGAGCGCTCGGCCGAGCGCGTCGAGGCGAAACTCGCAGACGTCGACCCGGAGAGCGCCGAGGCAGAGCGACATCGGGCAGCCGAAGTCCGCGGCGCTCCGCTCGCGCCGCGCGCCCATCGCGACGTCGCGCCCGCGGAGATTCCGGACCTCGAGGACTTCCTGACCGAGCCAGCGCCCGAGGCCGTCGGAAGCCCAGACCCCGGAGTCCTCCCGGACGAGCGCGGCGGCCCCGACCCGGAGCGTGAGCCTCGCGGCGGCGTCGACGATGGCTGGTACTGACCGGCGCCGGCCAACATACTTCTCCGTCGGTCACGAACCCGCGGGTATGCGCGACGAAGAGGAAGTTCGCGAACAGTACGAGTTCCTGATCGAGGAGCTCGAGAGCGAGGAGATGAACCACCGCGGCGTCCGCGAACTCTTCGAACACTACCGGCGGGCGCTCGGGTGGGTCCTCGAGGAGGAACACATCTAGCGGCAACGGTTCGGACGGACGGAAGCTTTATGCTTGGCGGTGCGTTTGTACCAGGTGACGCTTCGCTTTGGAGGGCCGAAGCGTCAGCGGGGACCAATTCAGGGC
>JBDGSA010000006.1:0-8883 GCA_042217755.1 Haloglomus sp.
GGTGAGGCACGTACTCGCGACACCGATGGTGAGGCACGTACTCGCGACACCGATAGTCAGGCGCGGGTCCGCGGCGGCCAGGCACGTGCCCGCGGCGACCAGGCTCGCACTCGCCGCGGCCAGGCACACGCCCTGGAGGGCGTCATCGGCTCGCTGTTGATACTGAGTGCCGTGGTCATGGCGCTGCAGGTGTCGGTGGTCACCCCCCTGGCCTCGAGCGCCGCGAGCCAGCACGTCGGCAATCAGTTGCAGGGCACGACCCAGGGGCTCGTCGCCAGTGCCCAGTCGCGGGGACAGCTCCGGCCGACGCTGCTGTACTGGAACGCGTCAGGCGGCGGGTTCCACAACACGGGTGCGCTCGGCGTCTACGTCAGCGGCGGCCCTCCGACGGCCTTCGGGCGGCGGCTGAACGCCACGTTCGGCAACGACGTCGCTTTCAACGTCGTCCTCCACTACCTCGACCCGGACGGCGACCGCCAGACGCGGCTGCTGGTCCGCTCGGGGACGCCCGCAGAGAACGCCGTCGCGGTCACCCGAACTGTGACGCTGTACGACGGAGACAACGTCCTCGCGGCCGACGGGACGCGAACCGGAACGACACTCGCGGACGCGAACACCTACTTCGCCCCCGACGTCGCCCCCGGCCAGCCGACGTACAACGTCGTCGAGGTGGAGGTGGTCGCGTGGCAGATGTGACGGCCGGCGGTCAGCCGGCTGATTCCACCGCCGACCGGAGCGTCTCGACCGTCTCCGGATACGTCCTGCACGTCGTCATCGCGCTGCTCCTCGTCGGCAGCCTAGTGGCCGGCGTCGCCGGGACCGTCACTCAGCAGCGCGAGCACGTGGCCCGCGAGGAACTCGAGGTAATCGGCCAGCAGCTGGCTGCGGACGTCCAGAGCGTCGACCGCCTCGCCCGCGTCTCCGACGGCGGGACTGTCCGGCTGACTGCGACGCTCCCGCGTCGGGTTGCCGGGATTCCGTACCGGATTCGCCTCCGCGACACCGCAACCGGCGGCACCCTGGTACTCACGACGACCGAGCCAGCCGTGGTCGTCCGGGTCTCGTTCCGAACGGCGATCTCCGTGACCCCGTCGACGCAGCGCGGGGGGCCGGTGACTGTCGGGTACGACGGATCGACCATCCGGCTGGGTGATGCGACGTGACGGGACGGTACTCGTCGGCAGGAGTGAACGCTGGCACGACGGCGAACGCCGGCACAACCGCGAGTGCGAGCGCGGACCGCGGTGTGAGTGAGGTGCTCGGCTACGTCCTTCTGTTCACGTTGATCGTGGGACTCATCAGCAGTGTCTACATCGTCGGAGCGGATGAACTGCGAGAGCGGCGGGCCGAACGCCGCCTCGAGAACGCGGAGCGCGCCTTCGGCATCCTCGAAGCGAACATCGATGACATCGTCTACCGGGGCGCGACTCGCCGCTCGACGACCATCGCGGCCGCCGGCAGTCAGGTCGGCTTCGGCAATCGCGTGAGATTCAACCTCACGCTCCGTGACACGGGGACGTCCTACAGCGTCGCGGTCCGGCCCGTCGTCTACCGCGGCCGAACCGCCGATATCCTCTACGTCAACGGCGCCGTCATCCGGGCCCAGCGCGACGGAAGCGCGATGCTCCGGGAACCGCCGATGGTCTTCGAGACCGGAGTGGTCGTCCCGTACATCCGCACCCGCCCAGTGGGGTCGCGAAGCGTCGGCGGGGAGACCACCGTCCGGATTCAGACGAGCGCCGCCGGCCGGAGTGCGTACACGCGAGCGCCGGTGCCGACCGACGACTACCGCGTCCGACTGAATGTCACGACCACCCGAACCGCCGTCTGGCGGCGCTACCTCACCGAAGAGGCCGACGCGACGTGTACCACGACCGGCGAGACCCTCTCCTGTACCTTCACGACCGAGCGTCTCGCAATCTCGTTCGTGCGCATCGACGTCCGCCTCCAGACGTGAAGACGGACGACCGACAGCCGACAGCGGAAGACCGACAACCCGAGGTCGACAACCGAAGACGAAACGGAACAGCCCGAGCGGCCGACCCCGGACGGACCCCGGTTCTGTTGTGAGCAATTTGCACACGACCGCCTCCACAGCTTTGTCCTCGAGACGCTAACGGGAGCGTAATGGAGAGACGTGACTTCCTCGCGGCGGGGCTCTCGGGAGCCGTCGCGCTCGCGGGCTGCACCCAGGGTGGGGACGATGAGGCCGGCGACAGTGGTGCCGACGGCGGCACGGGTGGCGGTTCACCGACCGAGACGAACGGTGCCTCGCCGACCGGCACCGACACGAACAGCGGCAGGGCAACGCTCGAGACGCACCCGGCGGGCCGGGCACTCGATGCACAGCCGCGACTGGGGCCGGACCCGGCGGCGGCCACGGGCGTCATCGTCGCCTTCGAAGACCCGTCCTGCCCCAGTTGTGCGCGCTTCGAGCGGGAGGTGGTCCCGGAGATCCGGTCGAACCTCGTCGAACCGGGGGACGTCTCTCTCGTCTTCCGCGGCTATCCCGTCATCTACCCGTGGGGCGAACAGGGCGTGCGGGCGCTCGAGGCGACGTTCGACCGGAGCGCCGACGCCTTCTGGTCGCTGTCGAATCACTACTTCGAGAACCAGAGCGCGTTCCGCGGGCGCGATCCCGGCGAGGTGTATGCGAGGACGGAATCGTACCTCGCGAGCGAGACCGACGTCGACGCGAAGGCGGTTGTGTCGGCGGCCGAGGGCGGTGACTACGACGACGCGGTACAGACCGACCTCGACGCGGGGATGGCGGCCGGCGCGGGACAGCGGACGCCACACCTGTTTCTCTTCCGCGACGGCACCTACCGGACGAAGGTGTCGGGGCTGGTGACCTACAGCGTCATCGAGAGCGCACTCGAGCTATGAGCCGGGGCCCGTCGCTTCCGACTCGACCGGACGACTGGTGGCTCCTGGGCCGGACGCTTCGCCTCGTGCTCTCGATCCCCGGCTACGCGGTCCTGGCGGCCGTGGCTGCGTGGCTCACGCTGTCGCTGTTCGTCTTCTCGCAGAACGTCGCGCTCGTCTCCTTTGCCCTCTCCGGAACGCTTCCGCTGGCTGGCAGTGTCACGGTGCTGACCCAGCTCTACCCCTTCGTCGGTAACTCCTTCACGCCGCTACAAGGGCTCGCGCTGGTCCTCGTGGCGCTGCTCTCGGGCGTCGACATCGCGTTCGTCACCTACCACGTCCGGGAGCACGGCCTCTCGAGGGCCGAGAGCGGCGGCAGCGCCGTCGGCGTCTTCCTCGGCGTGCTCGGCGCCGGCTGTGCGGCCTGCGGTTCTGCGGTGCTGGTCGGCGTGCTCTCGCTGGTCGGCGCGACCGGGCTGGTCACGCTGCTCCCGTTCGACGGCCTCTCCTTCACCGCGCTCGCGACCGTCGTCCTCGTGCTCTCGATGTACTGGCTCGCCGACGGGATGCGTGGCGGGGAGATCCGCGGCTGCCCCGTCGACGTCGGGCGCTGACGACCCCACACCACCCCTCAGTTCAACTCGACGCGAGCGCGGGACTCTGTGATGCGCAGGAACACCACGACGGTTCCCGTCCGCTCGTGGTGGATGACCCCGAACGAGGTGGACTCGTCGACCGCACCCGAGGACCGGCCCCGGCCGCGACCGCCGCGGTCCTGAACGACGAAGTCGACATCGCTGTCCATCAGCGCGACGTAGTGGTTGACGAGCTGGTTGACGGTAGCGTCGTCGCCGAGCGCGTGCGTCGCCGGCTCGCCGTCCTCCGCGTGGTCGAACGAGAGCGTCCCGGGGCCCTCGTCGTACCGGAGCGTCTCCGTTCCGGTGAACTTGACGTGAACCGACGGCTCGCCGGCACACTCATACGAGAACGCCGTCGCGTTCTCGGTGAAGGCGTCCTCTCGAACCCAGGTCTGGGTCGTCGTCGCGTTGCTGTAGGTGATCCGGAGGTCGATGGCCTTGCCCTTGCAGGGTTTGCCCTCGCTGAACAGGGCGAGCGTGAGGTCCCGGGTCGGACCGGAGGCCTCGAGCCGCCAGTCCATGTTCGCAAAGTGTGCGCTGTCGGTCTCGTCGGGCGTAATCGTGATCTCGAACTGATCGACGACGTGCTGGTCCCCCAGGCCGCGCAGCTCGATGGCGTTCCCGTGGCGGGGCATCTCGAAGTACCCGATCGGGCCCGCCGCGGTCAGTTCGACGGTCGTCGTTTCGGCCACCGGGTCGACGGCCGTGACACGGGCGGCCGTCTGCCTCCGGAAGTATGTCGCCCAGCCGCGGTAGTAGTCACTGTGGACGGTCGCGACGATAGTTCCGTTCTGGAGCGGGTTGCGGTACGGACGGCCCGACGCGTCGTACTCGCGGGTCGCGTTCGGGTAGATCGGCACGCTCGACCGCGTCGAGACGACAGTCGCCCGCACGCCGCCGCTCGCGGCGCCGGAGCCGCGAATCTGGATCACCGGGAGAGTGAGCGTCTTGCCGCGGTAGTGGAACTCCGGGGGCGAGACGGCCCGGCTCCACTCTCCCTCCCGGCGCCAGACACCACCACCCTGGTACGCGAGTTCGATGCCTGCCTGCTCGTTCCGGTAGACGAGCGCGCCGAGTGTCTCGTTGTAGAGCACCTCATCCTCGCCGCCGTCGGTGGCGTTGACGTGTGTGATGCGGATCCAGCCGGCGTCGGGCCGCACCGTGTAGCCGTGCCGCGCCCGACCGAGGCTGATGGTCTGGGCGTCGGCGCCGCCGAGTAGGACCACGGCGCTCTTGCTGTCGAACCGCTCCAGTGCGTTCACGTTGCGCTCCGTGCTGATTTCAGTCCGGAGGTCCTGAAAGGCGCTGGCGCCGGCGGTGACGATGGCTCCGGCCGCGATGACCGAGATGCCGACCAGCAGGACGAACCCCAACACCTCGGCCTGGCCACGCGTCGTGGTGGTTTCGGACATGCGAGTCGGCGATAGTTCGTCCCAGACCCCCATCCGCACCCGGGCTAACCGGTTCGGCGCGGCCCTCCGCGAATCGAAGACATCGCCGGCGAGAAACCAGCCCGACCAACATCACTCATAGGTACCAGGGCTAACTCTGTAGCCCGCTCACCGCGTCTCTCGAGCGCGAACGACATTGTTCGCGCTCGCCGCCCCTATCCGTGTAGGCCGCCTGCTGATTGGGATGACCGTCCTCTCACCGACAGGGCCGGCGCGAAACCGGCCGATTTCGCACCATGACAGCACGCCCGACGATACACGCAACCAGTCGCCACGCGGGGGACATGCCGGGCAGCGACACCGGCAGCGGCCGTGCCGTGGCGACACGAACGACCGAGCAGCGACGGAACGAACGGTGAACGAACGCGGCCCCGAGTCGCGGGGTCGCCAGCGGAGCGAAGGTGAATCGATGACCAGGCAACTCCGCGCGGTTTCGCTTGCCTTCTTGCTGGCGCTCTCGACGTTCGCCGGGCTGATCCCGGTCGGCGTGGCGGCAGCCGGCGGCAACGTCGCCATCGACGGCGGCTCTGCGGTCCCGGACACGGTCGAGGCGGGCACCACGGTCGACAACCAGAAGGTCCACATCATCGTCGACAACGTCAGCGCCGACGGGAACACCGACACCTACTACTTTGAATTCCCGAACGAGCTCGGAGGAGGAAACCTCTCCGCGAATGGAGCGGACACCAATAAGTCATCCTCCATCATCTCGTCGAGCATCGAGAAAGTCGAGGGATACGACAACGACGGTGTCAAGGACACCCTCACGTTCGCCACCAGCGAAGACGGCGGTGGTGACATCGCACTGAACCTCACTGTCGATGCCAGCGTCGACTACCCCAACACGGAGACGACCTACGGCATCGACTTCCGGGTCGTCGACAGCAGTAACGGGGAGGCGACGCAGGCCGACGTGGTGTCCATCACGGCGGGTTCGGCGCCGGAGATTACAGACTACGCGGTCTCGAACCCCTCCGGCCGCGAGATCCGCGTCTCGTTCAACGCCAGCGAGCAGCTGTCCGAGATCGCCGTGGACCTCACCGACGGAAGCGGTGATGCCGTGGCGACGCTCACAGAGGGCGACTTCACGGAGACCGAGCAGAATACCAACTGGACCTACGTGGCCACCTACACCGCCAGCGAGGACGGCACCTACACCGCGACGCTGACCGAGGCGAGCGATTCGGGCGGCCTCGACGGCGCGAGCGGGCAGCAGGGGACCGTCACGATCGATACGGTCTCGCCCGCCATCGAGGGCGGTGACGCCGACCCGGCTGTCGTCACACCCGGAGCGACAGTAAGCAACCAGCAGGTGACAGTCACGCTCTCGGGCGTCAGCGCGGACGGGGACACGGATACCCACTACGTCGAGTTCCCGAACGAACTGGCCGACGGGCTGGCAGTGAACTCGGCGAGCGTCAACGGCTCCGCGAGCATCGCCCAGAGCGCCGAACTGGTCGGCGGGTACGACGGCGACGGCGTCGCGGAAACGGTCCGGTTCCAGACCGACACGGATGCCGGCGGGACAGTCGCGCTGAACGTCACGGTCGACGTCAGCGTCGACTACCCCGACACGGAGACGACCTACGGCATCGACTTCCGGGTCGAAGACAGTGACGGTGAGACTGCCCAGCAGGCCGAGGTGGTGACCATCGAGGCGGACAGCAGCACGGGCGGCGACACCACCGACGACACCACTGGCGACACTACTGACGATACGACCGACGACACCACTGACGATACGACCGACGACACCACCGACGGTGACGGGACGAGCGACGCGAGCGAGTCGTCGCTCGTCAGCGACCTCTCCCTGAACGCGACCGACCGCGACGTCGCCGTGGTCGTCACGGTCGACAGCCCGGTCGACCGACTCCGCGTCGAGGTCAGCGGCGCCACCGAGCGCACACTCGCCGAGCGCACGCTCACCCGCGACGCGTTCGTTCGCGTCCATGCGAACGACACCTACCGTTACAGGGCAACCGTCGCAGTCGACGGCCCCGGTACGGTGACAGCGACGGTTGTGGCCGTCGGCAACGAGTCCAGCGCCAATCTGACGGCGTCGGCCCGCGTCCCGCTCCGCGACGGAGCAGACGCGACCGGCGTCGCGGCGGCGCCGTGGACGGGCGCCGGTAGCAGCGCCCACACGTTCATCGTCCCGGTCGAACCCGGGTCGGCCCTCGTGGGCGAGGAACTGCGCGGCGTGACAGTCCGGTACGGGTCGGTGTTCGCCGCCGCTGACGGCAGCGTGACTTCTATCAGCGACGATCAGAACGTGGCCATGCTGAAGGTCATCGGTCCGAACGGAACGGTCAAATCACGGATGGGCGGCACGGACGCCGTTACCGTCAACGTCGTCGACGGGGCGGTCCACCTTGACCTCTCGGATGTCGACAGCGCCCGTCTGCCCACCATCGACGCCGGCGACCGGATCGCCGTCCGCCTCCAGCCGGTGACGAACCCCTCCATCTCCGGGCGATACACCGCCGACGTCGCGCTCGCTGGGACGAACGGCACCACCGAGACGGCGACGACGACGGTTCGAATCCGGAACCGGTCGACGGTCGCGGCGCTGGGGACGGGATTCGTCTGGCTCCAGAACGACCCGGCCCCGGTCGCCCTGTCCGGCAGCAGTCCGGTCGAGACCCTGGTCGTCGACTCCAGAACGCGGGCCATCGGCCCGGTGCGGGTGACCGTGCCGGACCAGCGGCCACCGGCCACAGAGCGCGCACCCGGACAGGTGCTCGCCGTGACGAACGTCGATCGCCCGCCGCTCGCGGCGGGCTCGGCGGCGACGCTCCGAGCCACGGTCGACGCTGATATCGCCGCGAACGCGAGTACGCTCTTCCTCGCCCGGTACAACGAGACGACCGACGCCTGGACCCGCCTCGACACCGAGGTCGTCGCGCGGGGGAATCCCACCGTGACCGTCGCGGCGACCAGTCACGGCCTCTCGACGCTCGCACTCGCCACGACTGCCGACGAGAGCGAGCAGGCAGTGCAGACGACACCGACGCCAACACCGACGCCGACGCCGACGCCAACTCCCACCGCAACCTCGACGCCGACTGAGGATCCCGGAACGAGCAGTCCCGACGACGGCGACGATACCCCGGGCGGAAGCACGGAAACCGACGGTCAGCCCGGATTCGGTATCGGCGCGGCGCTGATCGCCGCGGCGCTCGCCGGCGTGGCAGCACTGGCCCGGCGCCGCTTCGGCGCCTGAGAGCACCAGTATCTTTCTGAAATTCTGTTATTTTCTCTTAAAAGGAAATATAATTCTATAATATGTCTTATTTTTCGAAAATTTGACCATTCTATTAGTCTTCCTTCGTGACCAGAGCCGGCGTCGGGGAACGCTCGGGGAGTAGAGAGGCGCCGCGCTACTCGGCCGGCGACGCGCAAGAAGGGAGAACGGCTACGAGAGCGCCGCGAGAATCGTCTGGGCGCCTACGGCGAGTAGTCCGGCGACTGCGCCTCGATGACGGTGGCGACGTCCTCGAGCTCCTCGCCGGTGGTCGCGACGACGTCGTCAAGCGTCGCGACGCCGGTGAGCGAGCCGTCGTCGTCGACGACGGGCAGGCGTCGGACTCGCGCCTCGGCCATCCGCTTCGGGAGTTCGACCGCCTCGGCGTCCCCGTGGATGGTGGTCGGGTCCTCGGCCATGATGTCGCGGGCGTGGAGCGCCGAGAGGTCGTCGTGGTTCGCGACCGCGACCGCGACGTCTCGGTCGGTGACCATCCCGACGGGTTCCCCGTCCTCCTCGATGACGACGCTCCCGACGCCCTCCTCGTCGAGGATACCCGCGAGCTGGGGAACGGTGGTGTCCGGCGGTGCTGCCACTGGCTCGACCGCGAGATGCTTGACTGGCATCGTTTCGGGAATGAATCCGGCCGACAGCCGGATAAGGAGGAATCCTAACCGCGAGC
>JBDGSA010000006.1:8983-12850 GCA_042217755.1 Haloglomus sp.
GCAGCGAGTGCGCGTATCGACCGCGCGCGTCAGCAGAGATTCCGCTCGGCGAACACCTGCTCGAGCCGGTCCATCGTTGGAACCGCGCGGTCGCAGTTCGAGTCGACCACCGGCGTCGGATCGAGGCCGACGCCGAAGCCGGCCGCCTGCAGCATCGGCAGGTCGCGGCGGGTGTCGCCGACCGCGACCACCTCGTCCCAGTCGCGCCCCTGCTCGACGACGAGGCGTTCGAGCGGGTCGTCCTTCCCGTGTCCGACGGGGGGCCCCTCGATGTCGCCCGTGAGGGCGCCGTTCTCGACGGGGAGTCGGTTGGCGACGACGGTGTCGGCGTCGAACGCGTCCGGCGCCAGACAGGCCTCGACGGCCCGCTCGGGCGCGTCGGTGACGATGGCGACGTGGTGGTCGTTGCGGTGGAGGGCAGCCAGGAGGTCGACCGCGGCCGGGCGGGGACGGAGATGATCGAGCGCGGTCTCGACCTCGGCGTCGGGGAGCCCCTCGAGATGGTCGGCGACCGACCGCAGTCCCGTCTCGAAGGCGAGGTCGCCACTCGCCATCCGGTCTAGGACCCCGGCGACCTCGCCATCCGTGCCGTGCTGTTCGGCGAGTCGGCGATACGGGTCCGACTCGGCCAGCGCGCCGTCGAAGTCGAAGGCCACGAGCATCTCGTCGGGGCGTCCGGCCACACGCTCATAACGGGCGGGCCAACGCACTTCGGGAGGCGGACCCGGAGCGAGTTCGGGCGCGGTCAGAACCCGGAGGGGTACAGTTCCGGGACGCGCTCGCGCTCCGGATGGACGGCGATGGGATGGAGCGCCTCGGTCTCGTCGACGTGGACGAACGCGTCGTAGCGCTCGGGGAGCACCGTCGGGATGTAGTTGCCCGACTCGCGGGCCGGATGGTAGACGACGCCGATGGCACGGTGCTCGCGGGCTGCCTCGAGCGGCGACCCGTCGGCGAGGTCGCCGCTGAACAGCAGCGCGTTCTCGGGGTCGGCGCGGTGGAAGACGTCCTCGTAGCTGTCCGCGCGGGCCTCGGGGACGTCCATGGTCCGCATCTCGGCACCCCACGAGTCGCCCGCGACGACGCGCCCGCGGTGAGAGCCAAAGCCGACGAGGTAGACGTCGCCGACGGAGCGGCGCTCGCGGGCGAGTTGTCCGATGTTGACGCGGCCGTGTCGGGGCATGTCGGTCGCCCGGGCGTCGCCGACGTGGGTGTTGTGCGCCCAGACGATGCCTTTCGCGTCCGGACCGTGGTGTTCGAGCAGGCGGTCGAGAGTCTCGACCATGTGGCGGTCGCGGACATTCCAGGAGTCCGAGCCGCTCTCGACCATCGCCCGGTAGTACGCCTCGGCGTTGCGGGCCACCAGCGCGTTCTGCTCGGCGTCGAACCAGTCGTCGGGCACGTCCGTCTCGTAGGTGGGTGCCTGCTCGCGGAGGTCGCGGAGCAGCTCGACGACCTCCTCCTGGCAGGACTCGGGGGCGAGTTGCGTCGCGCGGGCGTAGGCCTGCGCGTCCTCGCCGTACGGTTCGAAACAGCGGGCGGCCTCGCGGGCCCGCGCGGCGGCCGCCGCGTCGACGCCCTCGAGATAGTCGACGAGCGCCGCGAGGGACTCATAGAGGCTGTAGACGTCGAGCCCGTAGAAGCCGACGCGGTCCTCGCGGTCGCGCTCCTCGTTCAGCGACCGGAGCCAGGTCAGAAACGACTCGGTCTCCCAGTTGGCCCACATCCACGTCGGCCAGCGCTCGAACGCCGTCTGTGCCGCCTGCGCGGTCGCCGGCGACTCGGGGAGGGCCTTGACGTACCGGTTCACGGCGTAGCAACTCGGCCAGTCGCCCTCGACGGCCACGAACGAGAAGTCGTGCTCGCGGAGCAGCCGGGCTGTGAGCCGGGCGCGCCAGCGGTAGTACTCGGAGGTGCCGTGTGAGGCCTCGCCGAGCATGACGCAGTCGGCGCCAGCGGCCCGCTCGACAAGCGCGTCGAGGTCGGCGGGGCCGGCGACCGACCGTCCGTGCCGGGTCACCGCCTCGACCGCCGTTTGGCTCTCCTGGGGTCCCCGGAACCGACCCCGGGGTTCGAGGTCCGGCATCGTCACTCTCCCTCCTCGTCGTCGACGGCGCCGACCGCGTGCGTGTCGGCCGCCAGTTCCGCGAGCGCGCGCTCGTCGTTGAACTCGGCGAGCCCGGCCTCCTCGCCGGTGAGTTCGTTCACGACCGCCTCGCGGGCCTCGGCGGGCGACTCGTAGCGCCGGTCGACGAGTCGGTCGAAGACGCTGCCCAACGACTCCGTCTCGTTGGGCAGGTCCAGTTCGTGGTCGGCGTACTCGACGGCCAGCTCCTCGCGCCGCATCGGGTACTTGTGACTGTCGCGATCGAGACAGGCCGTCGCCTCGAGAATGGCCTCGACGCGCTCGGGGAGGTCACGGTCCCGTTCGTCGGGCTGGTCGTTCATATGCGGATGGCGAGCGTCGCCGGCCAATAAGCCCGGTTCCTAACTGATTACAGCAGTGCGAGGCGAGAGGCCGCCGGTTTACGAGGGCGTACCTGCCGACCGAGCTATCACCATCGGAAGGGCCGCGACGGCCCGGTCAACCGGGCGAGGTAGCGAGATTGGGCTCCGGAGAGGTCTCCGGCTGTTTCAGCAGCGTCTCTCGGATCTCGTTGGCCCGTCCGAGAATCGTGTCGTGATCGGGGCCGAAGAGGTGGAACCTGGCGAGCCAGACCCCGCTCGTCCGAGTCTGCTCGATCGTCTCGTCCTCGTCGACGAAGACCTCGATGTCGGGCTGGTCCATCGCCCGCGCGGCTGCGAAGTCGAACAACTCGTCGGCCGCCCCCTCCCCGAACGTGACGACGTGGAACTGGCCGCCGACCCGGTCCGGGTCGCCCGGCGTGATGTCTGGCGCCTCGGCTGCGACCTGGGCGCCGTCGTTACAGCTCAGATGCAGCACGGCATCGTAGATCGAACTCCCGAATGTCCCCTCGTAGAGCGTCCGCCAGACGGACGCCGCGCGGCCGTTGATCTCCGTGACGGTGTACTCGTCGTCCTGTCGCCAGATCTCGACGTTCCAGAACCCCTGCTCGATGCCGTGGCGCCGCACCGTCCCGATGGCCACCTCCTTCAGTTTCTGTTGCGTGTCGGCCGGGAGCCGTGACGGTGTCGCGTAGTTGTCGACGGCCAGCCGCTCGCTGTAGTAGTTCTGGTCGGACACGGCCCAGACGTGAATCTCCCCGTCCGGATCGACCCATCCCTCGACGCAGTGCTGGGTCCAGTCGGTCATCTGCTTCTCGACGACGACGATATCCTCGGTCGCGAGCGGATACTGGTCGGTGTCCAGGTACTCGGCGAAGAATTCGTGGAAGATATCCGTCCAGGTCGGCATCTCGCGCCGGATCACGTTCAGGGCGGTGTCCAGCTCGTCGGGTGAGTCGACCGCGTGCTGAAGGATTGTCATCGTGAGCAGCGGCGGCTTCACGTAGCAGGGAAATTCCGGCTCCCGGTCGCCCCACTCACCGGTCTCGAGGTCGATGTAGTCCGTCCAGATCGACTCCGGCTGGTACTGCCGGGAGTAGTATTTGTGGTTGGTGCGGAACATCGCCTCCAGGCTCGGTCCCGGCAGGTCGTGCCGGTCGCAGAGCACGCCAGCGACCAGGTTCGCGATGTCGTGCGAGTAGAGCACGCCGTCGATGTCGTGGCGGTCGACGTACCGCGAGCACCGCTCGGTGTAGTCGATCATGCCGAATGCCGGCGTCGGCTCCGGGTAGGCGAAATCCTCGTCGTCAACCCAGTGGAGCTGGTAGTCCGCCGGTGGGGCTCCCCGGAGCGCGGCTCGGTCTCGATCCGTCGGCAGCGCCACGAGAACGTCTCGTTGGC
>JBDGSA010000126.1:0-12823 GCA_042217755.1 Haloglomus sp.
CCCGCGAGAACCACGACATGACCTACATCGTGTTCAACAACGAGATCTTCGGGCTCACGAAGGGCCAGACCTCGCCCACCAGCCCGAAGGGGCACAAGTCGAAGACCCAGCCCCACGGTTCGGCGAAGGCGCCGATCCGCCCGCTCTCGCTCGCGCTCGTCGGCGGCGCGTCCTACGTCGCCCGCACCGCGGCCGTCAACCCCAACCAGGCCCAGGAGATTCTCAAGGAGGCCATCCAGCACGACGGCTTCGCGCACGTGGATTTCCTCACCCAGTGTCCCACCTGGAACAAGGACGCAAAGCAGTACGTCCCCTACGTCGACGTCCAGCAGTCCGACGACTACGACTTCGACTATCACGACCGCCGCGAGGCCGCCGAGATGATGCACGACGTCGAGGACGCGCTCTACGAGGGAGAGGTGCTGACGGGTCGGTTCTACCACGACCCCGACCGCCTCTCCTACGGCGCCGAGAAGCGCGAACACGGCGACGTGCCCGAGGACTCGCTCGCGGAGCGCTACCACGACGAGGACGCCGACTGGGAGCGCAGCTACGACCTGCTCGACGCGCACAAGTGAGCCGCAGATAACCTCGATATCCGGGCTGTTTTCCTCGAAAATTGAATACAATCTGATAATATGGCCGTCATCTAGCATATTCCGCGCCGCGATTCCACGCCGCGGACGTTATACGCGATGCGCGTCTACGTTCGAGTCATGCTACTCATCCGCGGCCACGCCGGTGGCACCGCGCTGACCGGCACGCTCTACGAGCGCGGCGAGGAGGCGCCGACGTTCAAGGGCGCGCCCGACGACGGCTCGCCGTACGTCTGGGTCTGTGACGCGTTCTACGAGGTCGAGTCCGGGGGGCAGGTCCAGCAACTCGGCGACCGCGAGGTGCGGGTCGCCTTCGAGACGCCGATGCCCCGGGGGTTCGAGACCCGCGAGCGGGCCATCGAGGCCGCGAAGGACCACCTCCGGACGCAGTTCGCGCGGGTTGGCCTCTCCGAGGAGGCGGTCGACGTCGAGGTCATCCAGAGCGCCGAGCCGCCGGAGAACTGACCCGGGAGAGTCGGACGGCTACCTCTCCAGCCCCCACTTTGCCTGCCGTTCGTCGCCGTAGTTCGTATCCAGTTCCGAGTCGAACGCCCGCTCCAGCGCCTCCCGGAGCGCCACCGTCTCCCGCCGAGAGATGCGCGCGAGTTGGTCGGCCTTCTGGACCGCCAGCGGCGGGCCCCGTTCGGTCGCGACCGACTTCATCACGTGCCGGGTGAGCCGCTCGCGGAGGTCCGCGTCGCGGGTGAACACGGCCGGCGACTCCACCCTGTAGACGGTGTCGGTCCGCGGGTCGTACAGCATGCAGAACGTCACCTCGTAGTCGGCGGGGTCGCGCTCGCGCTCGATGTCGTAGGGGACGGAGGGCCGCGAGAGCGCGCCGTCGGTCCCGCTCCGGGAGACGAACCAGTTCGTGAACGTCAGGCTGGCGGTGTCGCGTCCGTTCTGGCTGGTGCCGTAGTCGTCGGGCGCGAGCACCTGCGAGAAGAACGCGGCGTCGTTGACCCACGGGGCGGAGTCCTCCTTCTCGCGGATGGTCCGGGTGATGCCCCGGGAGACGGGCGTCTTGACGAACCCCACGATGGGCACGTTCTGCTCGGCGAAGTGCTCGACCATCTCCACGTAGCGGCCGATGATGCGCTGGGGCTGTTCCTCGGCCGCGAGCAACTCCTGCAGTTCGGGGTCCCGGTCGGCCCACGTCAACAGCCCCTTCGGATAGACCGGCCCGTCGAGGACGAGCAGATCGTCGACGATGTCACGGTTGCTCGTGGCGTGGGTGATCTCGGCGAGGTAGAGGGCGAGTTCGTGGACGACGGGCGTGACCGTCCGGTCGACCCGCGGGACGTGCAATACCCGCCCGCGGACGTAGCCCTCGTCGTCCATCCGCCAGTCCTCCTCGAACGTCGTGGTCGCGTCGTTGGTGTGGACCGCCGTCACCATCGTCCGGCCCCGGTGGAGGTCCACGTCGGAGGGAACCGCGCTCATCGCGGCCTGCGCGACGTCGACGACGAGTCCGTTCTTGAACGTGGTCGGATTGATGGTGCCCGAGTCGAGTCCGTGGCGCGTCGGGAAGGGGTCCTCGGCGAGCGCGATGTCCTCGGCGTCGACGCGGCGCCGCCGGTGCTCGCCGAGCGGCTCGAGGACCGCCCCCTCGTCGGTCACCAGCGGGTCGAGGTACTCGTTCCAGACGGTCTCGGCGAAGTCGCGGTGGTCCCGCTCCGCGTCCTCGCGGGACACCCGGCCCGCCAGACGGGTGATCGCTTTGAAGTGGACCGGGTCGAGGGTCATGCCGGCCGCTGGGCGGGCGAGGCACAAGAACCCCGCGAGAGTCCGGCGAAAGTGAAGTCAGGTCGCCGGTCTGCCCGCCGTCTTCGGACCGTGGCGGCTTTGCCGCGGGCGCTCACAGCGCCGAGTATGCAACTTCTCGTCGCCGGCGGCGCCCGCGTGGATGCCGGGAAGACGACGTTCTCGGTCGGGTTGCTCGCTGAGACCGGCGCGACCGGCTACAAGCCCCGCGCCGGCAACGACTACTGGTTCGATCACGACGACTATCGGCGCGCGGTCGAGGACGGACGCCTCTACGGCAAGGACGCGAAGCGACTCGCTGCCGCCTCGCCCGGCGACCGACGCCCGGAGGCCATCAACCCGGTCCACAGGCTCTGGACGCCCGCGCCCGGCGCCGGGAAGGGCCTGCTGGGCCAGGACGACCGGACGTTCCTCGTCGACCGCGTCGGCGGGGCGGCGCCGGACGACGACCCGGCCTTCGTAGTGAACGCGACCGCCGACCGCCCCGGGGAACTGGCCGACCGACTCCCGCTCGAGGGTGCACACCGCGTCGAGAGCATCGAGGAGGCAAACGCCGCGATGGCCGAACTGCATCGGCCCGCGATGGCCGAGGTCGGGACGGCCGTCGCCGAGGCCGACCGGGCGGTGGTCGAGTCGTACGCCGACATCGCCCGGCCGCTCGAGGACTTCGAGCCGGACGCCGTCGCGGTCGTCGAGCCCCGGCGCGTCCGGGTCTACGACGGCGAGCGGTACGCCAGTGCCTGTGAGGTGGCCTCTGGAAGCGCCCACGAGGGGCGCCTCGAAGAGCGCGTCGACAACGTCGTAGAACTGCTTTCATCGACGGCCCGCGTCGACCTCCCGGCGCTCACGAGCGCGGAGCGCAACGACCCCGATGCGGTTGCAGACGCGTACAGTCCGGCCTACGAAGCGCTGCTGGCGACGGCGTTCGAGTGACGACGACCGCTCTGTGGCCGCGTCTTTTATCAGCAATCCGGACGAAGCCCCTGGCCCATGGTGACATACCTCGTTGGAACGGACGGGAACGCGGCCAGCCAGGTGATCTGTGATCACTTCGAGGCGGAGGGCGTCGACGAAGACGACCAGCTCGTCGTCCTCAACGTACTGACGTCCGACGACGTCGACGACATCGACGAGGGGGAGGCGGCGCTGGCGCTGTTCGAGGAGCGCTTCGGCGACCGGGCACACGTCGAGACCAGCCAGGTGAGCCGCGGGAACTCTCCCGCCGAGGAGCTCACAGACCACGCAGACGAGATCGGCGCCGACCGCATCGTCGTCGCGCTCCGGCGGCACTCGCGGACGGAACGGATCATCTTCGGGAGCGTCGCACACGCCCTGCTCCAGCAGGTCAGACGCCCCGTCACGCTCGTTCCGCTCGAGGAATACCAGCCGCCCGAATCGACGGAGTAGGACGCTCGACGTCCGCTATCAGGCGCTGAGGCGCTTGATTCTCATCATCAGACGTTGGGGTGCTCGACCCCCATTATCAGGCGGTGAGGCGCTCGACGCTCGCTATCAGATGCTGAGATACTCGACACCTGATATCGGATGTACATGTCGATTTCGTTGCGTAACTGGTGAATACGAGTCGAGATGGACACGTTTTTGCAGAATTCGGCGAACTGTCGGGTCGACGACTCGGGCTCCGCTCGCCCTACTGCATCGCCCGTGCGGCCCGCGCCGAGAGTTCGATGTCCTCGTACGGCGAGTCCGTCACGCTGGGACCGTGACCGGTGTGCATCTCGCGCAGGTCCGGACCGACGGTCTCGAGCACCCGGTCGATGCTCTCGATGAGGGTTTCGCGGTCGCCCTCCGGGAGGTCCGTGCGGCCGAAGCTCCCGCCCGCGAAGATCAGGTCGCCCGCGAACAGGACGCCGGCCTCCGGCGAGTGAAAGCAGAGGTGGTCTTCCTTGTGGCCGGGGGTGTGGAGGGCGTCGTACTCGTGTGTGCCCAGTTCGACCGTGTCGCCGTCGGCGATACGGTGGTCGACCAGTTCGTTGTCGGGGTCGAATCCCCAGACGTCGACGTCGAACGCGTCGACGACCGCCGTGGTGTTGCCGACGTGGTCGGGGTGGGTGTGGGTCAGGACGACCGCGTCGAGGGAATCGACGTGTTGCTCGACGGCGGCGACGGCGTCGAACTCGCTGCCCGGGTCAACGAGCACTGTGCGTCCCTCGTCGGGGGAGCCCGGGCCCGCTGCCGGCTCTGACCCGTCGCTCATCACGTCGGCGCCAGCCACGAGGAACGCGTTGCTGGTGAAGCCGCGCTGGCCCTGCGCGAGGTTCCAGATCACGCTCTCCCGTTATGGGGCCCGGGATTAAGCCGTTGCGTGTCGGAGAGAGCAGGGAGGGGCACCGATGTCCGCCTACTGATGTCCGCACGCCGACGCCCGCCTGCTGATGTCCGCCGATATTCGTCTGCCGACGTCTGCCCGCCGACGTCCGCCTGCTAACGTCCGTTCGAGGCACGTGGCGAGCGGGACGACTCTCGCGACGGGCGGCAGCGACGCGACGAACGGCACTCTTTTGCCCCAGTCGGGCGAAGCCGCTCGCATGAAGGAGGACCTGATGGACATCATCTGCTGTCCCCTCGACAAGCACGACCTCGACCTGGAGGTCATCCAGCGCGACGAGGACGGCGAAATCCTCGAGGGGCGGCTCGTCTGTACGGAGTGCGGCGAGGAGTACCCCATCGAGGACGGCATTCCGAACCTGCTGCCGCCGGACATGCGCGACGAGGCGGCGGCCTGACGGGCGCCTCGGGATCCGCGGACCGCCGATACCTTTTCGTCCGGCCCGGGCGTCCAGTCACTCGTGACGGACTCGACCGACCGCATCGTGGTCGACATCAACCGGGACGGGCCCCGGTCGCTCGCCGTGCCGGACGCCGTGACAGTCGACCGATCGTTCACGGTCGAGTTGCGGAATCACGGGATGGCCACGCACGTTCACCTCCACCTCGACGACGCGCTCTCGACCGTGGCGCGGCTCTCGAACGCCAACGTTCACGTTCCCAGCGAGAGCAGCCGCGGCGTCCAGATCCACGTCCTCGAACCCGAGGACGGGAACTACGAGCCCGTCGCGGGGCAGCTGAAGGTGGCCATCGGCTACGGCCAGGAGACGCGGTTCGTCGACCTGACCGTCGACCTCAGCAGCCACGAGCCCGTGACCGTCGACTCGGAGCTGGCCGAACCCCGGAGCGACGGTGACGGGGGGGGAGCGGCGGCTCGTCGCGGCCCGAATTCGTCGGCCGCGACCGGTGGTCCGTCTCCGATTGCCAGTCGCGTGGTGCGGCTGCTGCCCGCAGTCGTTCTCGGCGTCGTGGCGGCTGCACTCGCGGTCGCGGCAGTCGTCTCCGCGGGCGCTCCGGACTTCACGCTCGGGGGGCTGGCCGTCGGCGCGGCCGTGCTCGCGGCCGCCTACCTACTCGTCACCTGACGCCGGGGCCGGATCGGCCTCCAGTGCGTTCTGGTCGGCGTCCGGCGTCTGCGGAATCGGCGTCTGGTGGGTTCTGATCGGCACCTGACGGATTCTGGTCGATATCTGGTGAGTTTTGATCGACACTTGATGGATTCTGGTCGATATCTGGTGAGTTTTGATCGGTACTCAGTGAGTTCCGGTCGGTGTCCGGCCGGTCGTCAGCGAGCACTGATCGAGCGACCCGGTCAGTGCTCCTCGTCGGGCGTCTGCTCGCCGTCGGGATCGGTCTCGACGCCACAGAGGTGTCCTTCGTCGTCGAAGCGCTTCGCGCGGAGGAAGCGGGCCCGATAGCGGTTCGCCCCGTCGGAGAGGTCAGCCTCGCGGATCTCGTCGACGCGGCCGTCCGCGACGGCGTCGACGATAGCTTCGACCTGTTCCTTCTCGCTTGGCGTAAGTTCGAACTCGTAGGTCCGGGGCTGCTCTCCTTCGAGACGGGTCCACTTGCGTGCGGCCGACACCACCAGCGAACACGGCTCCCGACACGGGAAGACACCGTCGCCGCCGTCGACGTCGAGGTCGGTCTCGTCGTCGTACTGCCACTCGCGACGCTTGAGACACTGCGAGTCGTCACAGCAGGCCTCCGCCACCCAGTTGACGTGCTCGTAGCCCTCGCCGCGGTCCCAGGTCTCGACGACGCCGTAGATGCCGGTCTGGCGCTCCATCGCCTCGCGCCAGTGGTCGACGTCCAACTCGTCTTCGCGTTCGAGGTGCCAGTTGGCGACCGTCGCCGGATAGATGAGATCGAGCGCGCGAGTACAGTCCCGGCCATCGAGACCGACGAAGGCCCACCCGGTCGGGAGCGTCGGCGCGGTCTTCAGCGGTCGGTAGCGCCCCCTGTCGTCGTATTTGACGAGTTCGCGTGCGTCTAGCGGATCCCCGTGGCGCTCCAGTTCGGGGAGCGGCGTGCCGGCGTCTTCCTCGTGGCGCAGTTCGTAGCGGCGGCCGCCCGCGCCCAGCATAGCAGTCACGGCGACCTCCCCCCACGAGCGGGTAATACCCTCCCGGAGTGCGTCGTAGCGCGTCCCGACGTCCCAGTCCTCGGCGCCACCGCTCTCCAGCCACCGGAGGAAGTCCCGGTCTGCGGGCGACCGCTCTGTGCCCTCGAAGAACCACCAGTTGTCGACGTACCTGGGGTGGTTGGTGCAGGCGTCGCGGAACTCCGACTCCGTCAGTCCGGCACGGGTCACCTCGGGCGTCTCGAAGCGGTAGGAAGCTTCCTCGGTGTCGTCCTCGCGCGCTGCTCGGAGGCCGTCGAAGTCGACGCCCGCCTCGGCCGCCGCCGCGAGCGACGCGATGGCCTCGTCGCTCACCGTCAGTCGCTCTTCGCTTGCGGTGTCGGGCGCGCTCATGCAGCCACCCCTTCCCGGCCACGGTGTGGGTCGTCGCACATACCCGTCGCTTCGGGTGGTGGCGTCAAGAAGGCTGCCGAATCGGTCGGCCGTCTCCGGGTCGAAGCGGTCCCCGCGGGGACCGACCGTCGTCAGTCGTCGGTCGTCAATCGTCGGCCGGCGGCGCTTCGGCGTCGGTGGCCGTCTCATCCCCGGCGACGCGGGTGAGTTCGCGCACCCGCTCGACCGCGTCGCCCACGTCCGCGCCGGCGTCGCGGGCACGCTCGACGACGACGTCGGCCATCAGCGCTTCCGTCCCGACCGCGCCCGCGTACCAGATGCGCGTGCCGTCGACGGTCTCCGGCACGTCGTATCCCTCGCGGTAGTCGTCACAGAGGCCCATGTCCTCGGGGATGTCCTCCTGGGTGTGGTAGCCGTCGGCGACGAACAGCGGGACGACGACCACGTCGTCGCTCTCGAAGAACTCCGTCACGTCGTCGACCTCGGGGTCCTCGTCCATGTAGAGGTCGCGGACCTCGTCGAAGCGGTCCATCTCGCGGATGCGGTCCGCGTGGTACTGGATGGCCTTCGCGGAGTTCTCGTTTCGCTTCGTTCCGTGACCGACGACCGCGAGGCCGAACCCTTCGCCGACGTCGGGGTCGCCGGTCACTGACTCGGCGCGCCGGATGATGACATCGGTCATCGCCTCGTGGGTGCCCACCGGGCCGCAGTAGTGGACCCGCTGGTCCGTGTCCGCGGCCGTGAGCGTCACGGAGGTGGCGCTGGTGCCGTCCGACTCCCAGGCGTCCTCCGTCCAACCCTCCAGGCGCAACTCACGGGGGATGACCTCCTCGGTGAAGTAGCCCTCGCTGATGAACAGGGGGACGACGAACACCTCGTCTGCGGTCACGGTGCGGAGAACCTCGCGGATGTGGGGCTCTTCCTTCCAGAAACCCGTCGTGACCTCGTCGAACGCGCCGACCCGCCGGATGGTGTCGGCGTGGTCGTACGTTGGCGTGCTGGACTCGGGGTTGAGATGCGACCCGTGGGCGACGACGACCAGCGCCTGGCTCATGAGTGGACGCAGGGCCGTCGCGGGCTTAGGGGTGTCGAAGGCGCCCCGGCGACGAGCCGTGCCGGCGGGGAGGAAGCCGAGTCAGTCCGCGGCCGGCGCCTCGACGCCGAGTTCCGCGAGCAGCGTCTCGGCGCCCGCGGCCGACGATTCGGGCCCGCGGACGGTAACGAGGTCGCCGTCGACCGTGACGCTCGTGTCACTGTCGAGTTCGGCGTCCCAGTTTCCTCCGGCGGCCTTCACCTCGTCCTCGACCCAGTACGGGAGCTTGCGGCCGTCGGGCATGCGGTCGTGTTCGTCGACGATGCCCTCCTCCCACTCGTTCGGGAAGCCGGTCACGTCGTGGTCGGCGACGAGGAACGAGCCGTCGCTGGCCCGGGTGAATCCGAGGAGGCCGACCGCGTGGCAGACGACGACGCCCAGTCCGTCCTCGCCCTCGACGGACTCTCGCAGCAGTGTGCGAGCATGGCGGTCCTGATTCACGTCCCAGACCGTCCCGTGACCGCCCGGGAACACGACAGCGTCGTAGTCTTCGGCGGACTGTTCGGCAATCGGCTCGGGGTCGTTCAGTCGTTCGTCGCGCTCGTGGACGCGCTCGACCGTCTCGGCGGTCTCCTCGCCGACTTCGTCGGGGTCGACGGACCGTTCGTCGATCTCGGCCGGAGCGCCCGAGGGCGTGGCGACGGTGACGTCGACGCCGGCCTCGTCGAGTGCCGTCAGCGGCGTCACGCATTCCTCTCCCCAGTAGCCGTGTTCGGTGACGACGAACAGTGCGGAAGTCATTACATCCGCTAGTTGTCCCTCGACGGTCAAGAGTTCCGGGGTGCCAGTGGTCCTCTCCGAATCAAAATGGCAAAATTGTAGAATAAATATCGATATAATTCGAAAATTTCTCGACTTATCCAGTTATTTCGGGCTGTGTCCACCTACCTTCCGAACCGTCGCCGGGACGCCCTCGGGTGGGCGGAGCGTCGGCGTCGCACGGAGGTCGTCCAGCGCGTCCCCGGGCACGTCCACGTCGAACTCCTGGGCGATGCGGGCCAGCGCGAGGCGGGCCCCTGTCAGCGAGAACTGCCGGCCGATGCAGGCGTGTGGGCCCGAGGAGAACGGGAAGTACGCCTCCACGGACTGGGGATTGCGGCCCTCCCAGCGCGACGGGTCGAACTCCTCGGGGCGGTCGAAGTAGCGTTCGTCGCGGTGGATGGACCACTGCGGCATGATGACGCCCGCCCCCGCGGGGACGCGGTACCCGCCCAGTTCGACGTCCTCGGTCGTCCGGCGGAAGACCGCCCAGGCCGCCGGATACAGGCGGAGTGCCTCGTTGAAGACGCGGCCGGTGTACTCGAGATCGGCGACGTGTTCGTGGCGGGGCGTCTCGTCGCCCAGCACGTCGCGGGCCTCCTCCCGGACCCGCTCGCGGACCTCGGGGTGCCACGAGAGCAGCGTCGTCGTGTAGGTGAGCGAGAGCGCCGTCGTCTCGTGGCCGGCGATGAGAAAGGTGGCCACCTCGTCGCGGATCTGGTTTGGCGGGTAGTCCACGTCCGGGTCGTTCTCGCGTGCGAGCAGCAGCGTCAGCATGTCCATCGAGTCCGCCTCGCCTCGCTCCATCTCGGCCCGCCGGCGTTCGATCATCAGCTCCGCCAGCCGGAGGATTCTGTCCGCCGCGTCCTCGAACTCGGCGGTGATGGGCGTCGGGAACCACTCGGGGGCGGCGGCGGTCGCATCGAACTCGAACTCGTCCCCGGCGACGGCCATCCACGAGTAGAATCGATCGGCCATCCGTCGGCCGATGTCCTCGCCGAGCAGGACCTCGCTCGCGACTCGGATCGTCAGCGTGGTCATCTCGCGGTGGAGGTTGCAGTCGATGGCCGGCGCGTCAAGTCCGCGGTCGGCGCGCGCGGCGACGCCCCCGTCCGCCGTGGCAGTCGGCCCCGTCTCGAGCGCCTCGCGCCACTCGCCGGCCAGCCCCTCGACGCGCTCGCCGACGGTGTTCGCGTAGGCCCGGACCTGCGGGCCGGCGAAGGCGTCGCCGACGATGTCGCGCTGCTGGCGCCAGAGGTCACCCTCGCTCTGGACGAGCCCGCGCTCGGCGATCATCGCGGAGGGGCCCTGCGCCGGGACCCGCGGGAAGTCCTCCGGTCGCGAGAGCGCCTCGTGGACCAGCGACGGGTTCGTGACGACGACGAGCGGCCCTCGCCCCGGAATCGGGACGGCGACGGCGTCCTCGAACCGCGACTGTACACCCTCGAGGAAGCGGAACGTCTGGGTCCCGAACCGCAGGGCGTTGAGGATGCCGGCCTCGGGCGGTTTCGGGAGTTCGCGTACCATGCACACACGAGGGGCGCGAACGGTTAGTGCGTTTCGCCGAATCCGGCGACGGCGCCCGATCCGCGCCGCGGCGACGTCCGCCGTCCGCGTCGCCTGTGTGTCGGGCGTCTGACGGAGGTTTATGCCGGTCGAGGGGGAAGAGTCGCACCCGTGGTACAGCAGCTCGACCTCGAGAACATCGCCTACGTCCAGTTGACGGACATCGAGTGCGACGATTGTGGCCGCCCGTTCGAAGAACGGGTGCGTGGCGGCGAGATCGGCGTCCTCAACGGCTGGACCGTCGAGGCGGTGACCGAACTCCGCTGTCCCTACTGCGGCCACGTCACGCGGCTGGTGTTCGAGGAGGAACTCCGCCAGTCCTATTCGGATGATTCCACCGGCGAACCCTCCGCCTCTTCCCCGTGAGTCCGGGCGATGAACCGCGATTCACAGAGTTGCAAGGCGGGTGCCACGGGGCCTGGCCCCGAGGCGATTGACAGAGCGCCAGCAGGTGACTGTGCGTAGCGCTCCTCGGCGCTTCGTGTCTCGTGAGTCAACATGATGCCGATAGACGGCCGTCGCGGCAAGCGACTGCGCGCTCGGCCTGCGTCGCGGTACCACACCTATCAGGAGCCTTATACAGCCGGGGGGCGTACTAGAAGTATGAGTGAAGAAACAGGGCGCCGGAACCTCCGAATGCCCAGCGACGACGAGCTGTTCGCTGTCGTGACAGAACACAACGGTGGAAACCACGTCCGCGTCCAGTGTCAGGACGGCAAGAACCGGATGGGCCGCATCCCCGGCCGCATGAAGTACCGCGTCTGGATCAACGAGGGCGACGTGGTCCTCGTCGAACCGTGGGACTGGCAGGACGAGAAGGCGAACGTCGAGTGGCGCTACGACGAGCAGGACGCCGAACAGCTCCGCCGCGAAGGCCACATCGAGTAACGCCCCCGGCTGGGTGAGCCACGAATCCGAGATTCTACAGCTATCGGGTTTGGGAGATTGCGTCGATTTATCGGAAAGTTTCGACATTAACTCGATAGAGCCATCTACAAATCGGATACTTCTTCCAAAACTCGAACTACTGCTACCGTATCAGAGAGGCCCCGAGGTCGATGCGGGCGATGTCGTCGAAGTTGCCGGGCGGTTCGGCCGGACCTTAGTTGGCCCCCGCGTCGGCGGATGTCTGTGCTACCGAGGTAGCCGGTATGAGGTCCGAGTCGACCGCTTGACCGACCCTGAGAAACTGCAGGTCAGCCAGCTTCCAGGGGTTCTTCGAGGAGCCAAGCTGTAGTCTGACCCAGTGGGGTGGACGCCCTCACTGTTGATTCTGGCCACCGACGTTCCGTGACTGCCGAGCTTTAAATCGGCAGTGGCCCAGATGCTCGCGTTCCCTCTGCCCCCGCCGTCCAGCGCGACGCCCATCTTGAGCATGTTCTCCTCGTCGCCGATTCGGAGATCACCGTCGCTTTCCGCGAGGTTCCAGTGACCCCCGCCCTCGATGTCGACTTCCGGAGAGGTGCCGCTCCCGACGAGTCTGATGCCGTCTTGCAACAGGAAGACGTCGGATTTGTCAGCCATTTCGAATCACCCGTCATAAGCAGTCGATGCGGGTCCGTGACCCACTCCACGAGTCCTCTCGGGAATCCGACTGAATACGGTGCCCCACCTCGCGACCAGAACCACAATCACTCATCATGGTAGTCTGACCGATAATCTCACTTATATGTAATCACTAGTTAATAATTTTTCCGATAGGAAGCGATGATTTCGGGGTTTCGCGTCGAAAAGTGGTAGCCCCGGTACTCGTTGGAATATAATCTACCAGGAGACAATCGACGATAGCAGCCTTCTCAAATGGTGTCGGGGCACAGCGTTTCCACAGATGCACACAGGGCCCATATTGCTCACAGGGGTTCATCACGGGCCCCGACCCCTGACGGCGGGCGAATTTTTACGTATCTCTTTCTCGTGGAACACATATGACACACCCGAGAGAACTCGGCGAGCCCACGGCGCTATCCCCCGATGAAGCCTTCGGCGTACTGGGCAACGAAACGCGCATCCAGATTCTACAGACACTCGGGGAGGCCGATGGTCCACTGTCGTTCACCGAACTCCGGGACCGCGTCGGTATCCGTCAGGGGAGCCAATTCAACTATCATCTGGACAAGCTCGTCGGACACTTCGTCCGCAAGACCGACGATGGCTACGAACTCCGACTGGCCGGGCGCCGCGTAATCTATGCTGTTCTCTCCGAAGCGGTGACCGAGGCTC
>JBDGSA010000187.1:0-12803 GCA_042217755.1 Haloglomus sp.
GGAGATCAAGAACGACCCCGCGGTCAGAAAGGCCTACCTCGGTTCCGAGGACTGAGATATCTCGGTGATTTCCTATATTTATATTTAATATTTCGATTTTTTGGGATATCGCGCGCATTTTGCAATAATACATACAGTTCTATCTTGGAAGACGCCAACCGCCGACCGAACCAGCGAACCGGAGCGGCCGACCGCCGACCACGACAGAACAGCCGAGCACGGCGGAGCGGAGAGCTACTCCTCGTCGTCGATCTCGACGTCGTCGATCGAATCGCTCACGTCCTCGAGGTCCGCTTCGAGTTCCGTCTGGAGTTCCTCGAAGCGGTCCTGGACCGTCCGGAGGCGGTCGAGTCGCTGCTCGAACTGGTCCTGGAAGCGTTCGAGCTGATCTTCGAACTGGTCCTGGAACTCCTCGCCCTGGTTCTCGTACTCGGCTTCGAGTTCATCGAGGCGGTCGAGGACCTCCTCGAAGGTGTCGACGGTCGCGTCCTCGAGTTCCTCGTTGGCCTCGATGAGGAAGTCGAGCTGTTCGTCGAGCGCGTCGAGGAACTCCTCGCTCGGGGGGCGAGCCTCCTGCTCGTCGGGGTCGTAGCGCTCCGAGAGCGACTCGAACAGGTCGGTCTGCTGGTCTTTGAGATCCTCGAATCCCTCGTCGACGGCGTCGCGGATGTCCCGGACGGTGTCATCAGAGCCCTCGACGTTGGCCTCGATGGCGTCGAGCAGAGAGTTGATGGACTCCTGGCTGAACTCGAGCGTGCGTTTCTGGGCCTCTTCCTGGGTCTCGAGGCCGCCGAGGACGAGGTCGTTGAAGCTCCGCCGGGTCTCGGCGGTCTGTTCGAGAGCCCGCTGGCCGAGCTTCAGGGTGTTTCGCTGCAGTTCGAACGCCGTGCCGATGACCGTATTCTCGTTTTCGTCGCTCATGATGAATCACGTAAGTTGCGGCCGGAGTCGCTGCTCACCGATGCCGGTCCGGACCGTCTGTGCGAGACGAGTGACGGCGAGGCGTCTTAATCATTGCGGCAGATACCACTGAACTGCACCCAGTGCCATCTTATGGTTTAAAACTCCAGAGAAATACTGCTCCGCTCTCCACACCTATGCTCCACCCCCACGCTCTGGCTCCCGCTCCCCGCTTCCGCGCTCCGGTTCCCGCTCGGACCACTTCTCCTGTGCATCCTCCTCATCTCGGGCTCATCGGCCACACCACCAACTGGTTCGGCATCAAGATGCTGTTCTACCCCATCGAACACGGCGGGGTCCGGGTGCCCGGTGAAGCACGGGCTCGTCCGACTATCCGATCGCATCCAGCGGATTCCCGGGCTGTTGCAGGACCGCGTCGGCTGGCAGGGAATCATTCCTGCGCGCCCGAGCACAACGCTGAGCATCTCCGTCGACACTGGCATCTCCCGACTGGCGACCCAGCACGAGTTCTACGAGACCTTCGACCCGGACCGCATCGCCCAGCACATCCTGGCCGAGGCGGGGGAACTCTCACGCGAGTCCATGACCGACCTCGGGTTCAACGAGGAGCGGTCGGAGGCCATCGAGGAACTCATCGCGACCCGGCCGGCGAGTCTCCCGCCGGACCAGTACGTCGAGATGTCCGAACGGCGTTCGAGGAGGGCGAGTGGATGCTCATCGGACTCGGCGGCGTCCCCGAGTTCGTCGCCAGGTGGCTCCAGTTGCTGGTCGTGACCGCCGCACGATCGTCCAGGACCGGCGGACGGCGACGGCGATGATTCTGACGTCGACGCCGCCGACCGACGCGAGTGACGCGCCGCCGACCCCGCGACCCACGCGCCGGGAGGCCACGGGAAGGTTTACGTTGTAAGGCTCGGACGGTCACGTCGTATGAGCGAACCCGTGCTGTACGACGTCGAGGACGGCGTCGCGACGCTGACGCTGAACCGACCTGACAACCGCAACGCCCTCACCGAGAGGATGTCGAACGCCATCATCGGGGCGGTGGACCGCGCCGAGGACGACGAGGACGTGCGGTGTCTCGTGGTCACCGGGACGGAGGGGACGTTCTGTGCCGGCGGCGACATCAACGCGATGACGGAGATGATGTCCGGCGCCGCAGAACTCCACGAGGCCGTCGAGCGCATCCAGCACAACACCCACCGCGCGATCATGCGGGTCGCACAGTTCCACCTGCCGACCGTGGCGAAGGTCGACGGGGTCGCCTACGGCGCCGGCGCGAACCTCGCCATCGCGACGGACGTGCCGCTGGCCAGTACGGACGCCTCGATCAGTTTCGGCTTCCGGCAGGTCGGCCTCGCGGTCGACTCGGGGACCTCCTACCTCCTCCCACGCATCGTCGGTGAGAACAAGGCAAAGGAGCTGGTCTACACCGGCGAACTCCTCTCGGCCGAGGACGCCGCCGAGGAGGGGATCTTCAACCACGTCTACGACGCCGACGAGTTCGACGCTCGGGCCGATGAACTCGTCGACGACATCGCACAGGGACCGACGGTCGCGCTGCGCACCTCGAAGCAGGCCATCAGCCAGGGCCTCAACATGTCGCTGAAGGAGGCGCTCGACAACGAGGCTGCCCTGCAGGCGCAGGTGTTCGCCACCGAGGACCACGAGGAGGGCGCCACCGCGTTCATGGAAGGACGGGAACCGGACTTCCAGGGCGAGTAGAGTCCGGGGACCCACTTGACGCCGGTTCGAGCCGGTCGACGTTGCGACGGTGACTCATTAACAACGACCGGCGTCCAGGGAATATCTTTTAACACCGGAAAGAGAAGTGTGACCATGTCGTTCACCACGACCGGCGAGCACGAGGCCATCCGTCAGGCGGTCCGGGAGTTCGGCGAGGAGGAACTGGAGCCCGTCGCGCGCGAGCACGACGAGAATCACGAATATCCCGAGGACCTCCGGCGCGAGGCCGCGCGGCTCGATTTCGTCGCTCCCCACATCCCCCAGGAGTACGGCGGCGCCGGGATGGACATGATCGCCCGGTGTATCGTGACCGAGGAGCTGTGGCGTGCAGACCCCGGGCTGGGCAGTGCCATCGGCTCGGCCGGCTTCGGCTCCTCGATGATCCTCGAGTACGGCGACGAGTGGATGAAAGAGGAGTGGCTTCCCCGCATCGCGGCCGGGGAGTCGGCCTCCTGTTCGTGCATCTCCGAGCCCGCACACGGGTCGAACGTCGCTGGCATCGAGACCTACGCCGAGAAGGACGGCGACGAGTGGGTGCTCAACGGGAACAAGATGTGGATCACGAACGGGACCGTCGCCGACGTGGCCGTCGTGATGGCGAAGACAACACCCGACGCGGGGCACAAGGGCATCAGCGCCTTCCTCGTCCCGACGGACCGGGAGGGCTTCCAGCCGACGAAGATCGACAACAAACTCGGCATCCGCGCCTCGGACCTCGCCGAGATCGTCCTCGACGACGTGCGGGTCCCCGAAGACAACGTCATCGGCGAGGTGGACAAGGGCTTCTACCAGCTGATGGATTTCTTCGCGTCCGGGCGCACGGGCGTGGCCGCACAGGCCGTCGGCGCCGCCCAGGGCGCGTTCGAAGCAGCGCTCGACTACGCGGGCGAACGCGAGCAGTTCGACCAGAAGATCGGCGAGTTCCAGGCCATCCGTCACAAGCTCGCGGAGATGGCGACCGACATCGAAGCCGCCCGCTCGCTCACCTACCGCGCGGCCGCGAACGTCGAGCAGGGCAACTCCGACCAGGCCGCGAAGTTCGCGTCGATGGCCAAGCTGTTCGCCTCCGAGCACGCCGTCGAGGTGGCCGACGAGGCCCTGCAGGTGTTCGGTGGGGCCGGCTACGTCACGGACCACCCCGCCGAGCGCTACTACCGCGACGCCCGCATCACCAAGATCTACGAGGGAACCAGCGAGATCCAGAAGAACATCATCGCCGACCGGCTGCTCTGACTGCGACCGAACCGCCCCGCTTCGGACAGTCTTAAGCGCCGGCGCGCGCACCCTCCAACCATGCAACCGCGGGACCTGTCGGCGCTCACGCCGTACGAGGCCGGCCGTGGCATCGAGGAGGTCGCCCGCGAGGTGGGCATCGAGCCCGAGGACCTCGTCAAGCTCTCGTCGAACGAGAACCCGCATGGCCCGTCGCCGGCCGCCGTCGAGGCGATGCGCGAGCACGCCGACGGCGTCCACCACTACCCGAAGGCCGCCCACGCCGACCTGCAGGACGCGCTCGCCGAGCGCTGGGACGTCGCGCCTGAACAGGTCTGGCTCGCCAACGGCGGCGACGGCGCGCTCGACTATCTCGCGCGGGCGACACTGGAACCGGGCGACGGCGTCCTCGTCCCCGACCCCGGCTTTGCCTACTACGCGATGTCCGTGCGCTATCACCACGGCCGCGTGAACACCTATCCCCTCCGCAAGGACGAGGACTTCGAACAGCGGCCCGAGAACGTCCTCGACGCCTACGGCGGGGAGCGCATCGTCTATCTCATCAGTCCGCACTCGCCGACGGGTCGGGAGATCGACCGCGAGGCGATCCTCGAAGTCGTCGAGGGAGTCGACGACGAGACGGTCGTCCTGGTCGACGAGGCGTACGGCGCGTTCTCGGAGGCGCCCTCGAAGGCCGATCTCGTCCAAGAACGCGACGACGTGGCCGTCCTCCGGACCTTCTCGAAGTCCCACGGGCTGGCGGGCGTCCGACTGGGCTACCTGCTCGCGCCCGCGGCCTGGAACGACGCCTATGCCCGCGTCAACACGCCGTTCGCCGTGAACGAACTCGCGCTGCGCGCCGGGCTCGCCGCGCTGGACGACGACGAGCACGTCGAGCGGACCGTCGAATCCGCCGCCTGGGCTCGCGAGTTCATCCACGACAACCTCGCGGCGAAGACGTGGCCCAGCCAGGGCAACTTCGTCCTCGCGGAGGTCGGGGACGCCGAAGCAGTGTTCGAGGCCGCGAAGGAGCGCGGCGTCATCGTCCGCGACGCGACGAGCTTCGGCCTGCCCGAGTGCATCCGCATCACCTGCGGCACCCGGGCCGAGACGACCCGCGCCGTGGAGGTGCTGAACGAGGTACTCACCGTTCGCGACCCGCACGCGGCGACCGAGGCGGGCACGGACGTGGACGAGGACGGGGGCACGGGAGCGGGCACAGACGAGGACGGGGGCACGGGCGCGGAAGCGGGCGGCGCGCCGAGCGGCGCACCCGGGGGTGGTCCCGGCGGCTTCGGCTCCGACGCCGACGTGGACGAGACGGGGGGCGAATGATGCGCGTCGCCGTTACGGGCACCCCGGGAACGGGAAAGACGACCGCCACGGCGTTGCTGGCCGAGCGTTCGGCGTTCGATTTCGAGGTGGTGCACCTGAACGACGTCGTCCGCGAGCGCGACCTCGCGGAGTCGACCGACGAGGGGCGTGACTCGCTGGTGGTCGACCCCGATGCGGTCCGCGAGTGGCTGGACGAGACGTACGCCGCCGACGCCGACCTGCTCGTCGAGTCTCACCTCGCCCACCTGCTCGACAGCGATCGCGTGGTCGTGCTGCGGGCACACCCCGAGCGCATTCGCCAGCGACTGCTCGAGCGGGGAGAGACGGAGCGTTCGGCGAGCGAGAACGCAGAAAGCGAGGCGCTCGACGTCGTCCTGTCGGAGACCGTCGACCGCCACGGCACCGAGTCGGTCTTCGAGGTCGACACGACAGACCGACCGCCCGAGGCCGTCGCGGACGAGATCGCCGCAGTCGTCCGGGGCGAGCGCGACCCCGAAGTGGGCGTCGTCGAGTTCACGGACTACCTCGTCGGGGAGACGGCGAGCGAGGAGGGTGAGCGGTCGTGACGCTGGACCAGTATCGCTCGACCGCAAAGCGGGTGCTCGATCCGTTCGTCTCGCTGTCGGTCCGACTGGGACTGACTCCGAACGCCGTTAGCGTCGGGGCGTCCCTGCTGGCGGTGGGGGCCGGCGTCGCGTTCGCGCTCGCGGGCGAGAATCGACTGCTCTACCTCGCTGGGGCCGTCCTCGTGTTCCTCAATGGCGTCCTCGATCTGCTCGACGGCGAACTCGCGCGCGAACTGGAGACAGCCTCGGAGGCCGGTGACCTGCTCGACCACGTGCTCGACCGCTACGCCGACATCTTCCTGCTCGTCGGGCTCGCGGCCGGCGCCGGCCGGTACGCGCTCGGCCTCGCCGCGGTCACGGGCGTCCTGATGACCTCCTACCTGGGGACACAGGCCCAGGCAGTCGGGCTGGACCGCGTCTATGGCGGACTCGTCGGTCGGGCCGATCGGCTGGTCATCATCGGACTCGTCGCCGGCGTCGCGGCCTTCGCCGCGCCGACCGTCGCTGCCGGCCCGCTTGGCCCGCTGGGTCTCGTCGACGGGCTCCTCGTCTTCTTCGCCGTCATCGGCCACTTCACCGCGATGCAGCGGTTCTACCACTCGTACCGCGAACTGACGTAGTTCGTGTCGAAAACCCACTCTTCGTGTATAATCGCAGGTATATACGTTTTATTCTTTTCATAATGAAGTAATAACCTCACCGGGCGCCATCGGTGCGCGCGCCGGAGCTGCCGGTGCAGTCCCACGGCGGCGGCCCGGAACGTCTCGCGGTCCCGGTCTGTGGCCGCGGTCGTGAGGTCGTCGTCGGCACGGACCTGTACGGCGCGTCGGCGCCGCGGAGTCAGCTCCGAACTGGCGGGCGGTCGGTGGTCCGGGCGTTCGACGGGTCCAGCGCGGTGATTCCGTAGTACGCCGCGTCCGCGGGAATCCACACGTGGAGGTCGAGGTCGCGGCACTCGCCGGCGTCCAGGTGGAACTCGGCCGATTCGACAGTCCGGGTCGCGGCGTCGTCTTCGTCGTAGAAGGCGAGCCGGACGGTCGCGTGTCCCGGTTCGCCCAGGTTGACGAGCGTCCCGCGGAGCGTCGCCTTCTCACCGCGATGTTCGGTGGGGTCGACAGGAGCCTCGCCGTCGACGGTCAGACGGCTGTTTTCGAAGTGGAGCGTGTCGCTCGACTCCCGGCGCGTGCGCCGGTGGGTGTCGACCCGGTTCTGGACGCTCTCGGCCCAGGAGTCGGCCTCGCCGCCGACGTGCGTCCGGAGGTCGTCGGCCAGGCCGGCGAGGTCGCTCAGGAGCGATTCCCGCCGGTCGGGGTCGCGCGCCGCGATCCGGCCCAGGGTGACGCGGATGTCGGTCAGACGCGCCTTCGCGTCCTCGTTCGCAGTGGTTCGTTCGATGCGGTCCAGTGCATCCGCGACGTCGATGAGCGGTGGCAGCCCCCCATCTACCCCTTCCCCGTCGTCGGCCGTCGTCCGTTCGGCGGGGGCTTGCATCACGTCAGCGAGTAGGATCTCCGTCCGCCTGCTGCCTCTGGCGAATAGTTTGGGACTGTTTAAATTCCGCCTCCGGCAGTCGCCCGGATCACGTTCAGCCGTCGGCTTGACAGTCGCGCTGGAGACCGAATCCCGGAACGCATTTGCCGGGGCCGTTCGTCGGCCCGGCCATGATTCGCGTCGGCACGGCTGTCCAGTCGACCTGTTCGGCGAGGTGGTCGTCGTGGTAGACGAGGAGGACCTGGAGGAACTGCGCGAGCGAAAGCGCGAGGCCGAACTCGGCGGCGGCGAGGAGCGCATCGAGAAGCAACACGAGAAGGGGAAGATGACCGCGCGCGAGCGGGTCGACTACTTCCTCGACGATGGCTCCTTCCGCGAGGTGGACACCCTCCGCGAGCACCGCTCGACCAACTTCGACATGGCCGAAAAGAAGTTCCCCGGCGACGGCGTCGTCGTCGGCTACGGAACCGTCGAGGGCCGGCAGGTCGCCGTCTTCGCCCACGACTTCACCGTGCTCGGCGGGTCGCTTGGCGAGGTGTTCGCCCAGAAGGTCTGCAAGGTGATGGACAAGGCGATGGACACGGGCATCCCCATCATCGGGCTGAACGACTCGGCCGGCGCGCGCATCCAGGAGGGTATCGACTCGCTCGCGGGCTACGCCGACATCTTCCACCGCAACCAGCAGGCCTCCGGCGTCGTCCCGCAGATCTCGGCCATCATGGGACCCTGTGCGGGCGGTGCAGTCTACTCGCCCGCTATCACGGACTTCGTCCTGATGGTCGAGGAGACCAGCCACATGTTCATCACCGGCCCGGACGTCATCGAGACGGTCACGGGCGAGGAGGTCACCTTCGACGAACTCGGGGGCGCGGGCGTCCACGCCTCCGAATCCGGTGTCGCACACCTCACCCGCGCCGACGAGGAGGACGCGCTCGACGACATCCGCTATCTCCTCTCGTATCTCCCGCAGAACAACATGGAGGACCCACCCCGCGTCGAACCGTGGGACGACCCCGAGCGCGCGGACGAGGAACTACTGGACGTAGTGCCGTCCTCGCCACAGAAGCCCTACGACATGCACGACGTCATCGGGCGGATCGTCGACGAGGATTCGTTCTTCGAGGTGGCAGAGCGCTACGCCCGGAACATCCTCACGGGCTTTGCCCGCCTCGACGGCCGTTCAATCGGCGTCGTCGCCAACCAGCCCCGCGTCAACGCCGGCACGCTCGACATCGACGCCTCGCTGAAAGGGGCGCGCTTCGTCCGCTTCTGTGACGCCTTCAACATCCCCATCCTCACCTTCGTTGACGTGCCCGGGTTCATGCCCGGCAAGGACCAGGAGCACGGCGGCATCATCAAGCACGGTGCCAAACTGCTGTACGCGTACTCGGAGGCGACGGTCCCGCTCATGACGGTCATCACCCGCAAGGCGTACGGCGGCGCGTACGACGTGATGGCCTCGAAGCACATCGGCGCCGACGCCAACTACGCCTGGCCGACCGCCGAGATCGCCGTGATGGGACCACAGGGCGCCGTCAATGTCCTCTACCGGAAGGAACTCGACGAGGCCGACAACCCCGAACAGCGCCGGGAGGAACTCATCGACGACTACCGCGAGACGTTCGCGAACCCGTATACGGCCGCCGAACGCGGGTACGTCGACGACGTCATCGAGCCGCCCGAGACGCGGCCGCGGCTCATCCGGGACCTCGAGATGCTCTCGCGCAAGCGTGCGGACACGCCCGACCGCAAGCACGGCAACATCCCCCTCTGAGGCGGCATCGACCGGCCACTCCGAGGCGGCATCGACCGGCCAGTTCGGCGCCCGGTACGGGCGAGCCGGCGTTCGACCGGCGGCTGACGTGGACGAAAGAGTGGGGAGCGCCCAGAGCCAGGGGAACGGGAAGCACGGCTGCGGAATCGCCCGCAGTGAGGCGCCGGCCGGAACGGCACTGCCGGAAACAGAATATCAGTTCACAAACGTGCAACTGGTTGTAGCGTTTCTGAACCGACACACTAAGGGGGGAGGCACCAGCAGAGCCACCCGATAATGTTCGACAAGGTTCTCGTCGCCAACCGGGGTGAGATCGCGGTTCGCGTGATGCGGGCCTGCGAGGACCTCGGGGTTGGAACGGTCGCCGTCTACAGCGAGGCCGACAAGCACGCCGGACACGTCAGGTTCGCCGACGAGGCGTACAACGTGGGCCCCGCTCGCGCGGCCGATTCGTACCTCGACCAGGAGGCCATCGTCGAGGCGGCCCAGAAGGCCGACGCCGACGCCATCCACCCGGGGTACGGCTTCCTCGCGGAGAACGCCGACTTCGCCGGGCTCGTCGAGGAGACCGACGGCGTGACGTGGATCGGGCCGTCCGCCGACTCGATGCGCCAGCTCGGCGAGAAGACCAGGGCCCGCAAGACGATGCGCGAGGCCGACGTCCCCATCGTCCCGGGAACCACGGACCCGGTCGAGGACCCCGAGGAGGTCACGGAGTTCGGCGAAGAGCACGGCTATCCAATCGCTATCAAGGCCGAGGGTGGCGGCGGCGGCCGCGGCATGAAGGTTGTCCACGAACCCGAGGAGGCAGAAGAACAACTGGAGACCGCAAAGCGCGAGGGTGAGGCGTACTTCGACAACGACGACGTCTACCTGGAGCGGTATCTGGAGAATCCACGCCACATCGAGGTCCAGATTCTCGCCGACCACCACGGCAACGTCCGCCACCTCGGCGAGCGCGACTGCTCGCTCCAGCGCCGCCACCAGAAGGTCATCGAAGAGGGGCCCTCGCCCGCCCTGACCGACAACTTGCGCGAGACGATCGGGGAGGCCGCCCGGCGTGGCGCCGACGAGGCCGGCTACTACAACGCCGGCACGTTCGAGTTCCTCGTCGAGGAGGATCCAGACCGCGATGGGCCCGGAGAACTGCTCGGCGAGGAGACGAACTTCTACTTCCTCGAGGTCAACACCCGGATCCAGGTCGAACACTGCGTCACCGAAGAGCTGACAGACATCGATATCGTGAAGTGGCAGATCCGGGTCGCGGCCGACGAGGAACTGGACTTCTCCCAGGACGATGTCGAACTCGAGGGACACGCCATCGAGTTCCGGATCAACGCGGAGAACGCGGCCGACGATTTCGCCCCCGCCAGCGGCGGCGAACTCGAGACCTACGACACGCCGGGCGGCATCGGCGTCCGACTGGACGATTCGTTGCGCCAGGGTGACGACCTCGTGACCGACTACGACTCGATGATCGCGAAGCTCATCGTCCACGGGGGAGACCGCAACGAGTGCGTCGCCCGCTCACAGCGGGCCCTCGCCGAGTACCAGATCGAGGGCATCCCGACCATCATCCCGTTCCACCGGCTGATGCTGACCGACGAGACGTTCCGGAACGGGAAACACACCACCAAGTACCTCGACGAGCACATCGACCGTTCGCGCTTCGAGGAGGCCCAGGAGAAGTGGGGGACCGGCGACGTCGCGAGCGGCGGCGAGGAAGAAGAAGAGACCGTCGAGCGCGAGTTCACGGTCGAGGTCAACGGCAAGCGCTTCCAGGTCAACCTAGAGGAGAGCGCCGACGCGCTCGCCGCGGCCGGCGCCCAGGGTCGCTCCGGCGGTGGCGGCGGCCGTTCCTCCGGCGGCCGTTCCTCCGGTGGCGGCGGTGGTGGCTCCGGCGGTGGCGGGGGCGGGGACGGCCAGCAGGTCACCGCCGAGGGCGAGACCATCGACGCCGAGATGCAGGGTACCGTCCTCGAGGTCAACGTCGCCGAGGGCGACGAGGTCGAGGCCGGCGACGTGGTCGTCGTGCTGGAGGCGATGAAGATGGAGAACGACATCGTCGCCGAGTTCGGCGGCACCGTCACGCAGGTCCCCATCGAGGAGGGCCAGTCCGTCAACCAGGGCGACGTGCTGATGGTGCTCGACTGAAGAAGGCCATATAATCGAGATAGTACTCATTTTGGAATTGAATTCCGGCTTTACGTACAAAATTTCGAATCTAATACTAATAGTCTAGCAATAAACCAGGTACTTCACCACGTTGCGAGCCTCGGATACGGTCGTCGATCGGTTCGCACTCTCCGTTCGTCGGTCGTGCGACCGGCAGCAGGCCGTCTCGGATCAGAGGTCGGCGTCCAGATGACTCGCACACTTCAGTGCGAGGGCCGCGATCGTCAGCGTCGGGTTCATCGCGCCGCTGGTCGGGAAGACCGAGGACCCGACGAGCGAGAGGTTCGCCACGTCGTGGGTCCGCATTCGCGCGTTCACGACGCCCTTCGCGGAGTCGGCGTGCATCCGCGTCGCGCCCATCTGGTGGTAGGCCGGGCCCGTGTCCTCGGGGGTGACCGTCGCCTCGACAGTGGCGCCGAGTTCGCGCAAGATTCGTTTCTGGATGTCGAGCGCGCGGCGCATCGTCCGCTTCGTCCGGGCGTCGAGCGACCACTGCACGTCGGGGACCGGGTTGCCGTGGTCGTCCGTGCGCGAGGGGTCGAGCGTCACGCGGTTCTCCTTCCGGGGCAGTTGTCCGACCAGCCCCCCCATCGCGATGTGGGTGCCATACGCCGCTCGGAGCCGCTCTAAAAGCGCGTCGCCGAACTCCTCGGCGCCCATCGCCAGTTCCACGGGCGAGGGGCCCGCGTAGTTGAGGAACTCCAGTTTGATGGGTCCGAGATCCGCGTCGCTGGCCGGAATCCCGCCGGCGGTCCCCTCGGTCGCACGTCCGGGGTCGTCGTAGAAGGCGTGGCTCTCGCTCGTGAGGAAGCCGACGTGGTTCTGGCGAGTGCGCTGGTCGAGATGCCCGCCGGCGCCGACGAACAGGTGGTCCATGAACCCGCGACCGACCCAGCCCGAGGAGTTGGCGAGGCCGTCCGGGTGACCGCGGTCGGCGTCGGTCGAGAGCAAGAGCAGGCGGGGCGTCTCGACGCCGCCCGCCGCGACGACGAACTGCCGGGCCTCCTGGCGGTACTCGGTCCCGTCGGGTGTGGCGTAGACGGCGGCCTCGATCCGCGAGCCGTCGCGCGAAGGAACGAGGCGCTGGACGGGGGCGCGGTCGACGATGCGGGCGCCCGCCTCCGCGGCGGCCTCGGCGGTGTAGTCCGCGCTGTACTTCGCCCCCGACGGGCAGACCGGGTCGCAGGTCCCGTAGCCGAGACACGGCGAGCGGTCGTCGTAGGGTTCCGAGTTGCGCGCGTTCGGGACGGTGTGCGTGGCGACACCGAGTCGTTCGCAGGCCCCGGCGAACAGCGCGTCCGAGTAGGAGGGCTCGAACGCCGGCATCGGGAACGGCTCCTCGCGCGCCGGCGCGAACGGATTGTCACTGGCGCCCGCCACGCCCAGCGCCGACTCGGCGTCGGCGTAGAAGGGCCGCAGGTCCGCATACGAGATCGGCCAGTCGGCGCCGACGCCGTCGACCGTGCGGCGCCGGAAGTCGTCGGCGTGGAGACGCATCACCATCCCCTGCCAGTGGAGCGTCGACCCACCGACGCCCTTGACGCGGGCCTGGTTGAGCGGGTAGTGGCGCTCGCCCGTCGAAC
>JBDGSA010000030.1:0-8637 GCA_042217755.1 Haloglomus sp.
AGTTCTGGCTCGTCGAGTCGATTCCGTCGCCGGAACCGCCCGCGACTCGCCAGACGAGTTCTCCTGTCATGGTACCAGGCGCCCGAAGGCGCTTAGCGTGAGTTTTGCCGGGAGGCGGCAAAAGGGTTTGTGCCGTGATAACGCATGAAAAATCGTGACTTTCCGCGCCCGACTGGCGCCGAACCGCCCGGGGAGTCCCGGAGACGGGTCTTGCTGTGGAGCCTCCAGACTCTAGTTCTTTTGGGAGAAGTTTTAAACCCGAAAGTGTCGTCCCCCCGATTGACGAGTAATGTCCCTCACCGAACTGATATCCGGTGTGGAGGACCACGAGAAGCGCCTCACGGTCTTCAACACCGACGAGGAGACCGTCGGGGCCGTTCGGGAGCAGTTCCGCGACCGGAACCTCTCGGTCGTCGGCGACCGCTCTCGGAGCGGTCGCCCCGGATCGTTCGTCGTACTCTCGAAGCGAGAGGACGTAGAAGACGAGTTCGTGACCGCCACCAGCGTCGAGGACGTGCTCTCGAACCCCGGCGCGGATGACCCGGACGAGGACGATGACGAGGCCGACAGACACCACCCGATCCTCGACCATCTCGACGAGACGATGTTCACCTCGTACGACACCCGGCAGATGGTGACAGCCTCCCGGGAGATCGAGGACCGAGCCTGGCGCCTCGGAGCAGGGTCACTCCATGCGGGTTTCCAGCAACTCTCCATTCTCGCCGATCAGATGGACGTCTACACGCGGCTGGCCTCCCAGGAGGACCTCGATGTCCACGCCTACGCCTGCCCCGATACCGAGGTCCCCGACCACGATACCGACCTGACGATCCACGTCGAGCGCGCGGAAGAGATCGCCAAGTCCTGGTTCGTCGTCTACGACGGCAACGGTGTCGACGTCAACAAGTGCGCCCTGCTGGCCGAGGAGCGCGAGGACCGTGCCTTCTACGGCTTCTGGACCTACGACCCCGACACGGTCGACTGGCTGGTGGAGTACCTCGAGGGAGCGTACGGCCTCGTCGCGCAGTAGGCCTTCTGTCGCCGTCTCGGAGGCGCCACGGATACCCACCGACCGCCTCGACCGAGCGCTCGCCTGATTTCAACGGCTCTGCTGTTGTCGATAAGCGTCGGGTTCCTGCGCGGCAGCGTGCTTCTCTCGAGGTCCTGGGGGAACTTACTAACCATTCAGTAGTTTGCTGCACGTTAAGTGCCCTCCGTGTCTCGAGAAAGGCGATGAGTTCCGGCTCCGGTTCCTCCCGCGCGGCTCGCACGGTTCGTGTCCTGCTGGTTCTGGTTCTGCTCTGCTCGACCGTCGCGGTCGTCGCGACCCCGGCGGCCGCGTACGTCAGCGGCGAACCCGACATCTCTGTCACGCTCTCGGACGACACAGTCCAGCCGGGCGCCGAGACGACGCTCGACCTGACCCTGGTCAACAGCGGCGACATCGACACCGGCGCCACCAACCAGTTGCTCGCCGGAAAGGAGCAACTCGTCACGACCGCCCGCGGCACCGTGGTCCGGGTCGCCCCGGTCGGGCAGGACAATCCGATCGAGGTCGAGACCAGCGAGGTGGGCGTCGGCTCGCTCCCAGAGGGCGCTCGGCCGGTCCCGATCCGCGTCTCTGTGCCCGAGAACGCGAAGCCGGGCACGTACCGGTTCGAGGTCGAGGTCGAGTATGACTACTACAGCAAGATCCCCGATCCGCCCGAGGACCAGTACATCGACCAGCACAATACGGAGGAGTACACCGTCAAGGTGACCGTCGCGGAGGCCGCGCGGTTCGAGGTCGTCGACGCGAGCACGAACGCGCCGGTCGGCGGGTCCGGCACGGTCAACGTCACGGTAGTGAACGTCGGAAACGAGGCAGCCTCGGACGCGTCGCTGTCGATCCAGTCGACCAACACGGCGCTGACGTTCGGCGGGTCTCCGACGGCCGAATCGTACGTCGGCGAGTGGGCGCCCGGCGAGCGCCGAACGGTCTCCGTCGGTGCGGACGTCGCGTCGAGTGCGCGGACGCGCTCGCTCGCGCTCGCGGCCACAGTCGCCTACGAGAACGCCGACGGGAACGCCCGACAGTCGACGCTCTCGACGGGTGTCGTTCCGGCACCGGAGCAGCAGTTCTCCCTCGTGGCCGATTCGACCAACGCCTCCGTCGGCGACCAGGGCACGACAGTCCTTCGGCTCGAGAACACCGGCTCCCGGACCCTCGAAGACGCGACGGTCCGACTCGAGTCCAGCAACGCCGCGCTGACCTTCGGCGGTGCGCCGACGGCGCGCGTGTTCGTCGGAACGTGGGAACCAGGCGAGGCCGAACGGGCTGTCGTCGAAACCCAGTTCGGACCCTCGGCTGAGCAGCGGAGCTACGCCGTCGACGCGACGGTCACCTACACGACGCCCGCCGGTCGCACGGGGCGAGCGGACGCGGGCACGGTCGGCCTCACGCCGGCGCCCGAACAGACCTTCGACCTCGCGGACCACCAGACGAACCTCCGGGTCGGCGCGGAGGGGAGCCTCACCGGGCAGTTCGTCAACGAGGGCCCGAGCGCCGTCGAGAACGCCGTGCTGGTGCTGGAGCCACCGGCCAACGTCGTGACCGCCGAACGCGAGTACGCCCTCGGTGACATCGGCGCGAACGAGACAGCCGAGTTCCGCTACGACGTCGAGGTCTCCACCGAGGCCCGCGAGGGGCCCCGCCAGTTCACGTATCGCCTCCGCTACGAGACCGAGGGCGGCGACACCGTCACCTCGGAACCGTTGTACGCCCGGGGGACCGTCGCCCCGAAGCGCGACACCTTCGCCGTCGAGACGAACGCGTCGCTTGCCGCCGGTTCGAGCAAGACGATCCGCGTCCGAGTCACCAACCAGGGCGAGGAGCCGCTGCGGTCGGTGAGCGCGAAACTGTTCGCCGATTCCCCTCTCTCGGCGAGCAATGACGAGGCATTCGCCGAGCGGCTCGCCCCGGGGAAGACGGTGCGGCTCAAGTTCCGCATCAGCGCAGGCGGCGATGCCATCGCCAAGCCGTACCCGGTATCGCTGGACTTCCAGTACACTGAACCAGACGGCGACCGGAAGATCTCCGACAGCTATCAGGTCGCCGTCAGGGTGACAGAGAGCCAGGGCGGCGGGCTGCTGTCGACGTTCCGGCTCCCCAATAGCGTCGGACTGGCTGGAGTCGGACTGGGTGTCGTGCTCTCGCTTGGCGGCCTCGCCGCGATCGGTCTCGGGCTCGTCGGGCGCCCGGAATGAGCGGGCCCATCGACCACCAGCGGCTCGTCGACGCCGCCGACGATCAGATCGTCAACCACCCGGCACGAGTCGTCGTCGCTTTCCTCGTCCTGACGGTGGTGTTCGCGGCCGGTCTCGGCGCCGTCTCCAGCGACGCCGGGACCGAAGGATTCACGCAGGACGTCCCCGCACAGGAGGCGTTCGAGGAGGTCCAACAGGAGTTCGAGACATCGGCGTTCGCGACCGATACTGGGACCACGCAGCTCATCCAGCGGAGTGAGAACGTTCTCTCGAAACAGGGGCTGTTGCGGATGCTGAAGGTCCAGAACCGCGTCGAAGACCACGAGGAGCTCCGGGTCAGGTCGACCAGTTCGGCCGCCGCCGTCGTCGCAACCCAGCTGGACCCCAGCGCCCGGACGACCGAGGCACGCATCCGGGCCGTCCGCCGGGCCACGCCGCGGGAGATCGACCGGGCCGTCCGGACGGCGGCCGACCGGAACCCGCGCTTTGTCGGCCTCCTCTCGAACGATTTCAACCGCGGCTCGGCGTCCGCGAGCGCGACGATCGGCGTCATCACCCACGAGGTGCCGGCGGGCCTCTCAGCGAGTGCCGGACAGGGCGGGAGCAGCCCGCTGACGTCGCTCCAGGTCCGGACGAAGTACGTCGTCAGCAGCGTCGGCGGCGACATCACCGTCTTCGGATCGGGCATCATCTCCGCCGAGTTCTCGAACGTCATCTTCGACTCGCTCATCATCGTCGTCCCCGCGGCGATCGTGTTCATCCTCCTCTTTCTCGTCATCTCCTACCGGGACCTCGCGGACCTCCTGCTCGGGGTGGTGGCGCTCGCGATGGCGCTGATCTGGACGTTCGGGTTCATGGGGCTGGCCGGCATCGCGTTCAACCAGATCCTCATCACCATCCCGCCGCTGTTGCTGGCGGTCGGCATCGACTTCGGCATCCACGCGGTGAACCGCTACCGCGAGGAGCGGATGACGGGACTGGAGATCGGGCCGGCGATGCGGGTGACCACCGACCAGTTGCTGGTGGCCTTTTTCATCGTCACCGGCACGACGGTTATCGGCTTCGCCGCGAATCTCAGTTCGGCGCTGCCACCAATCCGGGACTTCGGTATCGTCGCCGCGGTCGGCATCGTGTTCACGTTCCTCATCTTCGGGGTGTTCCTGCCGGCGGCGAAGGTGCTGCTCGACCGGCTTCGCCAGGACTACCCCATCCCGACGTTCTCGACGACGCCGCTCGGGGCCGAGGGGTCCCGGCTCGGGCGAGCGCTCTCGGGGGGCGTGTTCATCGCGAAGCGGGCGCCCGCCGTCTTCCTCGTCGTCGCCCTCCTCGCGTCGGGTGGAATGGCCTACCACGCGACCGGCGTGGACACGACGTTCTCGAACGAGGACTTCCTCCCGCCGGAGGAGAACCCGGACTACCTGATGTCGCTCCCGGAGCCGTTCAAGCCCTCGGAGTACAGCGTGACGGCGTTGACCAACTTCCTCTCGGAGAATTTCGAGTCGAGTCGGTCCGACACCGTCACGATATACGTCGAGGGACCGATGCGCCAGGACCTCACACTCGAGGTGCTGTATCGTGCCGGGGACGACCCGCCGGACTCGTTCGTCCGGCAGGACGGCCGGGCCGACGCGACCTCCATCATCACCGTCATCGACGACTACGCGGCTCGGAACGAGGAGTTCCGGCAACTCGTCCGGCGCAACGACCGCAACGGCAACGGCGTCCCGGACGACGACCTCGGTGCGGTGTACGACGCGCTGCTGGCGCCGGACTCGCCCGTCCGCGGACAGGCGCTGCGCTACCTGACGGCGGACCGGCGCGCGACGCGGCTGGTCTACAGCGTGAAGGCCGACGCCACACAAAGTGAGATCACCGACGACGCCAGGGCCGTCGCGGCGGATATCGACCGGCCACAGACGTCGCTCTCGGCGACCGCGACCGGATCGACCGTCGTCTTCGAGGCCATCTCCGATCTCATCCTCGACTCGGCAGTCCAGTCACTGGTCATCGCGCTCGCGGGGACCGTGGTGTTCCTGTTGCTGATCTACTGGGTGCTCGAGGGGACGCCCTCACTGGGTATCGCCAACATCGTCCCCATCGTCGTGACGGTGGCGTTCGTCGCCGGCTCGATGCGCGTGTTCGGCATCGCGTTCAACGCCTTCACCGCGACCATCCTCGCCATCACCATCGGACTGGGAATCGATTACTCCGTCCACGTCACCCACCGGTTCGCCGACGAGTACCAGCAACGGGACCTGTACGAGGCGCTCGATCGGACCGTCCGGGGGACCGGCGGTGCGCTCGCGGGGTCGATGCTGACCACCGTCTTCGGCATCGGTGTGCTCGTCCTGTCAGTGTTCCCGGCAATCGGCCAGTTTGGCCTCCTGACTGGCCTCAGCGTCGTGTACTCGTTCACCGCGTCGCTGCTGGTCCTCCCGTCGGCGCTGGTCGTCTGGGCACAACTCACCGGCGACGGCGGCAGCGCGATGACCAGCGACGACACGTCGACTTCCGATGGCACAGCGACCGACGGCGACACGGCGACCAGCGACGGCACAGCAATCGACGAGGAAACGGCGATCTCCGATGGCACAGCGACAGACGACGGTACGGCGACCAGCGACGGCACAGCGCCCGACGAGGGCGCCGCGGACTCGTCGGCAGAGTCGTAGGCGAGGGCCGGCACCGCCACCAGTCCGGAGACACACGACCGGCCGACAGGGGCGGTGTGCGTCCCGTCACCGCTCGACTCGCCGTTTCAGTGCCAGCGCTCGCGGAGCGCGGCCGCCTGTTCGGGGTCGTGGCCGAGCAGGACCGTCGCGTCGGTTCGGCGTTCGACGTCCTTCAGCCGGCGCAGCGACTCGCGCCAGTCGGTGTTGCTCGTCGTGAGCGACTGCCCCATCGGTGCCTCATCCTCGTAGTTCGGCCGGAGGAACGCCTCGTCGCCGGCGACGAGGATGGTCCCGTAGTCGTCGGTGTCGAGCCGCGCGCCCAGCAGTCCGGGAGTGTGGCCGGGGAGGTGGAGCAGGTCGAACCCTTCGAAGAGCTGTCGCTCGCCCGCGACCACCTGCCAGTTCAGGTCGCGGTCGAAGTCGCTCGCGAGGTAGGCGTTCGCGCCGGCCGGCGTCTTCGCCGACAGGTAGGCGAACTCGACCTCGCGCTGGTGGACGTACACCGGCACGTCGGTCCCCGCGAAGTGATAGAGGCCGCCGGCGTGGTCGAGGTGGAGGTGACTCTGGACCACCATGTCGATGTCATCGAGCGCGTAGCCCACGTCGTCGAGCGCGGTCTCGAGGTCGCGCTCGGCCGCGTCCGGGTGTGCAAACGCCTCGAACAGCGGGTCCGGCCAGTAGCCGTCCGCGGCCTCGGGATGCGAGCCGGTGTCCCACAGCACCGTCGCCTCGGGGTGGTCGACCAGCAGGTTCCAGACCGCGAACTCCCCGTAGTCGGCGTCGGGATTGCGGTTCGAGTAGGTGGCCGCGGTCGTCCCGTCGACCGCGAAGTTGCGGTCGGCCATGATTGTCCCGCGGTCCAGCAGGTGGAGGTCCATCTCGACCATACCGACAGTAGGGGTGGACCGGGGATAACCGTTGGCCGGGGGAACGGACCGCTCGGAAACGAGGCCGAAACCACTTGCAAACGAGGCCGAGACCACTCGAAGACGACACCGAGCGCCGCGACGGTTCGTGTCTGATCTTCGTCGGAACCGGCGCGTTTTCAGATTACACCGCGAGTATATCGATAATATTAGATATTATCTAAAAATTTGACACATAAAACGTAAACTGACCGCTACGGCACTGCTGGAAGCGCTCTCGCCACGGCGCCGAGAAGGCCGCCGTCGGTTTCCGTCTCTTCGGGCGTCGGGGTCGGCGTCGAGGTCGGGGTCGGCGTCGGAGATTCCTCGGGCGTCGCCGTCGGAGATTCCCCGGGCGTCGCCGTCGCCGTGTCACCGGGAACCGGGCTCAGCGTCGGCGTCGGCGTCAGCGTTGCCGTCGCCGTTGCCGTTCCGTCACCGACGAGGTCTCCCGGTGAGTCGGTCGAGGTGGGAGTCTGGTCATCGCCACCTCCGTCCTCGGTTGGGCTCGGAGTGGGCGTCGGTGTCGGCGCGGCGGCGGTTCCGTTCCCGGTCGACTCGTTTTTCGTCCCGAAGATGTCGGTCTCGAAGGTCCGGACGTAGGTGAGTCGGTTGAGCGGGACGCGGATCTCGGTGCCGGTTGGGAGCTCGACCTTCGCGTAGAAGTCGATGCGGAGCGTCGTCGTCTGGTTGCGCTGGAGGTGTGAGACCCACCACTCGTCGAGATTCTGGTTGTCGATGGTTGGGGTGGTACTGATGGTCTCGGTGCTCTTGCCCTGGATGACGTAGGGCCGGTCGGTGGCACCCTGGCCGACCGCGACGCCGTTCATCGTGATTTCGTAGCCGACCTCGGTGATGGTGTACGGCTTGACCTTCGGGTTGTAGACGACGAACTCCATCGGGATGGGCGTCTCCTGCTCGGTGACCTGTCCCCACTCGGCGCTCGTCTCGTTGACGTACAGCACCGGGTTGTCGTAGAGCGGGCTCTCGGGACCGTTGACGGGGCGCGTCTCGTTGGAGGCGAAGGCGCTGATGATGTCGGTCTCGACCTGCTTTCGCTGCTCCAGTTCGAACGACCGCCCGCCCAGGATGGAGGTCCGGACGGTCGCGTCGATGGTGACGTTCGTCACCTCGTCGTTGCGGATGTGCGAGACCCACCAGGGCGGGATGCGCTCGTTCAGCATCCGCGTACGGAAGTCGAGCGTCCTGTTGCCCGAGGAGATCTGTAACCCCGTCTTCGACCCGTGGGCCATCTCGACCTCGTTCATGTAGACGGTGTAGTTGACCGTCGTCCCGCCGAGCTGGACGCCGATCGGATTCGGATTGTTGACGACCAGGTCGGTGTGGATGACGGTCCGGGTCTCGTTGACGTCACCGAACTGATTCTGTACGGCGACGACGGACGGCACGCCGACCAGCCCGAGGGCGAAGGCCACGACGGCGATGACCAGTATCACGCCCAGCGCGGCGAGAATCGCCCTCCTCCGCTCGATAGCACGATTGTCCATCGTACCCGGTGGGAATCGTGTCCAGCGTATCAACGTTCTGTCCTCTCGGCGTCGACAGTCCGTTCAGCCGGCCGGCCCTGCAGCGACAGGACGCCGAGAGCGGAGGATGTGAGAGGTAATGTGAGGAGATGAAGAGCGATGTGAAGAGAGTGAGGGGTGATGTGAAGAGATGAGAGAATTTCGAAGGCGAAAGACGGCCGAGCGACCACGAGAGGGCATGAGGAGACGACGGGAAGACCACGAGAGGGCACGAGGAGACGACGGGAAGACCACGAGAGGGCACGAGGAGACGACGGGAAGACCACG
>JBDGSA010000030.1:8737-12789 GCA_042217755.1 Haloglomus sp.
AGAGGGCATGAGAAGAGAACGGGAAGATCACGAGAGAGCAGGGAGGTGCGGAAACGGCAGTCTGAAGTGGGCGCCGGGGGAGGATCGAATATGGTGTCCACGGCCACGTCGGATAAGTCACTCGGGCTGAGCGTCCTGTTCGGCGGTCTCGGCGTCCTCGCGGCGGTCGGCATGCTCCTCAGCGCGCTGAGCCACGACCAGCTGGGCTCTGGCATCGCCTTCGCCTTCGCGATGCTGACGGGCGCGCTGGCGATCGCTGCTGTCCACATCTACAGCTGACCGCCCGTCCGCCCCCGTCCGATGGCGCGGGCGAGTCGGGCGGTTTCCGGCGCGCGTGACACGAACAGGCAACCGTTAAGTCCGCCCCGCGCCTAGTAATTATTATGAGCGAGATGAGCGAGGAGGACGAACGCATCCTCTCGTATCTGCGAGACAGCGTCTCCGGGGGCGAGCGCTACTTCCGGGCGAAGAACATCGCCACGAAGGTGGGGCTGACGGCCAAGCAGGTCGGAGCCCGGCTGCCGCGCCTCGCCGAGGAGTCCGAGGAGGTCGAGATCGAGAAGTGGGGCCGCGCTCGCTCGACGACCTGGCGCGTCACCCCCGAGTGACGTCCGTAGGGCCGCCGTGGACGATTACTCGATGGCCCGTCGGACCGTCCCGTTTTTCTACCGACGCTCCCACGCGATAGTATGACCGTCCGCGTCGAGCGCACCTTCGAACTCGCTGCCCCGCCCGCCGACGTGTGGGCGTTCATCGTCGACCCGCGCAAACGGGCCGAGCCGATAAGCGTGGTCAGGGAGTTCGAGGTGACCGGCGAACGCACCGCCATCTGGCACGTCGCACTCCCCATCCCCTACATCGACCGGACCATCGCCGTCGAGACCGAGGACACCAGCATCGACGAGCCGAGCCACGTCGAGTTCGTCGGCCGCTCGAAGGCGATGAACGTGCAGGGCGAGCACACGCTGGAGGCCACCGAGCAGGGCACCCGTCTCGTCAATCGCTTCGTGGTCGACGGGAAGGTCCCCGGCGTGGAGCGCTATTTCCAGGGGAAACTGGACGAGGAACTCACGAACCTGGAGCGGGCGCTCCGCGAGGACCTCGGCCTCGACGAGGAGGGAACGCCGTGAGCAACTCGGCAGTCGGCGGGACGAACGGCGCCTGGCGGGTCACCTGCGCGCAACTCGACATCCAGGCTACCGACGTCGACGGGAACGTCGCCCGCGCGGTCGCGGCCGTCGAGCGCGCGGCCGGCCGCGGGAGCGACCTCGTGGTGCTCCCCGAGATGTTCACCGTCGGCTACTTCGCGTTCGATGCGTACCCCCATACCGCCGAGTCACTCGAGGGCGAGACGATGCAGCGGTTGGCCGCGACGGCCGCCGAGCAGGAGTGTGCCGTTCTGGCGGGCACGTTCGTCGAGGACCTCGCCGCGACGGCCGCCGAGACGGACGCCGACGTCCCCGCCGCGGAGGGATACGCCAACACGGCCGTTCTGTTCGACAGCGAGGGTGAGCGCCGGACGATCTATCGAAAGCACCACCTGTTCGGCTACGGTTCGGCCGAGCAGGAACTGCTGACGCCCGGGGAGTCGCTCGGCGTGGCCGACCTCGGCGGACTCACGGTCGGTACGACGACCTGCTACGACCTCCGATTCCCACAGCTCTACCGGGCCCTGGTGGACCGCGGCGTCGATCTCGTGGCCGTCCCGAGCGCGTGGCCGTATCCGCGCGTCGAACACTGGCAGGTGCTCCCGCGGGCCCGCGCGGTCGAGAACCTCTGTTACGTCGCGGCCGCCAACGGGAGCGCCACGTTCGAGGACGACCGGCTCGTCGGCCGCTCGACGATCTACGACCCGTGGGGGACGCCGCTCGCGTCCTCGGGCGAGGAACCCGCACTCGTGACGGCCGAGGTCGATCCCGCACGCATCAGAGCGGTCCGCGAGGAGTTCCCGGCCCTCCGCGACCGCCGGAACCCGTACTGACGACCGTAACCCATACCGACACCGATTGCGACGGGCCGACTACCGCGCGGACCTCGACAGGGGTGCACACTCGACTGCGGGGGCACGTTCGACCGTGAGGGCGCTTGATCGCGACCGACACGGGCGGACGCTCGATCGCGACCGATGTGGGCGGACCCTCGACCGCGGCCGCACGGCCCAGAATCGGAAGCCAGAGCGAGGGTCTCCGAAGCGAGCCTTTATATGTGACGGGGAGTAACATCCGGTTGCCCAAACGACGCTTTTCTCGTCGTGAGGGCGACAAACGAGCGCGCCCGCCACACCGCGTCGGGCAGCCCGGCACCCGACGCAACATCACCGGCCTCACTCCCCCTCGTCCCCCTCTCCGTCACTTCGCTCCCAGCATCCGCTCAGTGCCGATCGGCAGCGGCTCGGTAGACCGTCTCGAGTCGGTCGACGGCGTGTTCGACGCTGACGGCGTCGCGTCGGTCGAGGCAGTTCTGACTGAGTGACTCGCGGTCGGCGAGCGCCCGCTGGATGGCCGCCCGGAACGCCGCGGCGTCGTTGGGGGGGAAGTGAAATCCGGTCTCTCCCTCGTCGATAGTCTCGGCGAGCGCGCCGCTGTCGACACCGACGACGGGCGTCCCGCAGGCGTTCGCCTCCAGTGCGACGAGCCCCTGCGTCTCGACCGGGCTCGGGAAGAGGAAGGCGTCGAGACACGTATAGAAGGCGGGGAGCTCGTCGCGGTCGAGGAAGCCGAGGAAACGAACGTCGGCGTCGACGGTCTCGGCTCTGGCCATCAGGTGGTCGCGAGCAGGGCCGTCCCCTCCGAAGACGACGGTGGGGCACTCGCCGTCGACCCGGAAGCCGTCGACGGCGTCCAGGATGGCGTCGAGGTCCTTCTCGTAGCCGTGGCGGCCGGTGTAGCCCAGCAGGACGCCGTCACCGAGACCGTGTCGCTCCCGGAACTCGTCGGTGTCGACCGGGCGGAAACGGTCGGTATCGACGCCGTTGGGAACGACCTCGATGGTGGCCGAGACGCCGATGTCGGCCAGATGCCGGCGAGCCGGTTCCGAGGGGACGACGACGGCGTCGGCCCGGTCGAGGTACCACTGTTCGTAGTGGCGCGCGACGCGCTCGACTGCATCCGCGAGTCGACCCTCGGCGATGTAATCCGCGTACTCGGCCGTCGGGGTGTGGTAAGAGGCGACCAGCGGGAGGTTCTCGCGTCGGGCGAACCGCGCGCCGCCGAGACCGAGCAGGAAGGGCGTGTGCGAGTGGACGACGTCGATGGCGTCGCGCTCCACTGCCGTCGGGACCCCGGGAATACCGAGGCGGAACCCCTCGTAATAGGGAAAGGCGATGCTCTTGACGGGGTGCTCGGTCGACGCCGGATCGTGGGCGGCGTCGGGATAGACGACGTGCATCCGACCGCCGCGGCATCCCCACCGCTCGCGCCAGGTGCTCACGGTGTAGCTGACGCCGTTCACGGTCGGCAGATACGTATCGGTGAACGCCGCGACCGTCGGAACCGCCATCGCCCGTCGGTTGACAGGGCCCCGTTTAATCCGTTCGGATTCGGCGACGGCGGAGCAAACGAGGGTTCAGGCCGCGAGGCCGTCCTCGGCCTCGAGCAGTTCGTGATAGCGGTTGCGGATGGTGACCTCGGAGATGTTGGCCACCTCGCTGACCTCGCTCTGGGTGACCTTCTCGTTGCAAAGCAGCGAGGCGGCGTAGACGGCCGCGGCGGCCAGGCCGACGGGTGACTTCCCGGAGTGGATGCCCGTCTCCTTCGCGTTCGAGAGCAGTTCACGCGCACGGCTCGCCGCCTCCTCGCTGAGGTCGAGGTCGCTGGCGAAGCGCGGGACGTAGCTCTCCGGATCAGCCGGGGCGATCTCGAGGCCGAGCTCGCGTGCGACGTACCGGTAGGTGCGGGCGATCTCGTCCTTCTCGACGCGACAGACGCTCGCAACCTCGTCGAGCGAGCGCGGAACGCCGGCCTGGCGAGCCGCGGCGTACAGCGCGCTCGTCGAGACGCCCTCGATGGAGCGGCCAGGGAGGAGGTTCTCGTCGAGGGCGCGCCGGTAGATGA
>JBDGSA010000110.1:0-6085 GCA_042217755.1 Haloglomus sp.
TGACGCTTCGCTTGGAGGGCCGAAGCGTCAGCGGGGACCAATTCAGGGCGGCAACGGCCGACCGGAGTTTTCATCCGGTCGGCCTTGCTTTCCTTTCGTGCTCAACCAACGACCGACAGGTCCGTTCGTCGCGCGGCCCGGACGCTGTTCCTCGATCGGATGGCCCAACGACGGATACCACCGCCTCCACAGATTCGGGGAGTGACATGATGACATCGATATATTTATTCGCCACCGACACTAACGTCAACCCAGGTATCCGTCATGTACGACCTGACCGGCTTCCAGCGGGACCTGCTGTACGTCATCGCGGGCCGTGAAGAGCCCCACGGACTCGCGATCAAGGAGGAACTGGAGGACTACTACGAGAAAGAGATCCACCACGGGCGGCTGTATCCGAATCTCGACACGCTGGTCGAGAAGGGACTCGTGGAGAAGGGTCAGCACGACCGCCGAACGAACTACTACACGCTGACACGTCGGGGACGCCGAGAAATCGACGCCCGGCGGGAGTGGGAAGAACAGTACCTCGACTGAGCGAGACCCGTCGGGAGTCCGGTCGGGTCGTGAATCGGTGGCCCGCGGAGCGTTCTCAGCGTTACATGTAGGCGGCGTCCCAGCGCGTCGGCTTGCGCTGGTTGCCACACTCGTCGCACTCCATCCGCCCCATCGTGTCCATCGACGTGATGAACGACCCGCAGTTGCCGCAGTAGTACCCCCAGTTGTCCTCGCGGTTGTTGTCCGTGTAGACGACGTGGAACGCGCCCTTCGAGCCGCGGTCGGTGTCGAGGTGGTCGATGAAGACCTCCCCGCCCGAGGGCGTCGTCGCAGACTCGAGGTCGTCCGTCTCCGCGTCGGTGTAGACGTTCTCGATGAAGGTGGGGCCGTCGAGTTCGACCTTCCCCTCGCCGCTCTTGACGAGGCCCTGGCTCTCGTAGAACCTGTTGCCCTCCGTGTTGTCCGCGAGGACGCGGCCGCGGATGGTCTCGGCGCCGCGGTCGCGGAGCGCGCGCCGGGTCTCGTCGAACAGGTTCTTGCCGATTCCCTCGCCGCGATGCATCGGGTCGACGTGGAGCCAGTTGATGTCGCCCTGATCGTCGACGAGTTCGCTCTCCGAGAAGCCCACCACCTCGACGCCGTCGTCGACGACCAAGAACAGGAGGTCGTCGTCGGCCAGTTTCTCGGTGAATACCTCGCTCGAGTACCACCGCTCGATGGCTTCCTCGATCGCGCCCGGAGAGAGGGAGTAAGACGCCTCCATCGACCGCTTCGCGATAGACCGGATCGCCGACTCGTCGGCCGGTGTCGCTTCGCGAATCTGCATGTCTTACAGTGACGAGGGGCCGCGATATAAAACCACCTCGCAGCTACTGGCAGTCTGGACACGCGTCCAGTTGCGGCCTCCGTCGTGGCCCCTATTCGCTGAACGCGTTCGGCATGCGGTCGGGGAACGCGTCTGGAGGCACTCTCGAGCGAAGAACGCGTCCAGGTCACCAACCGGCATTCGGGTCACTCTCGAGCGAAGAACGCGTCTGGACCGTTGTCGTCCTGCCAGGTGAATGCAAACAGTCGTCGCGCGGGCACGCGCGACAGCCGTCGGCCGTCGTCACTCCGTCCGGTCGTGCCGTCCCACCTCGTCCCGTCGCCACGGAGAGCACCCTCGCCGATCGGTTGCAGTTCGAAGGTCGGCGCCTCGTACGCGTGGATGCCGTCGGCGACGACGACCAGCACGTCGCCGTCTCCGACCGTCGCGCGCACGAGACCACCGGCAGCTTCGACGCGGGGGAGCGGAAATCCGAGCGCATCGCCGCCCCGCTCGATTCCGAGGACGACCGTCTTCGGCGCGAGGTCCTCGCGGTCCCACTCCCGTCCGGGCTCTCCGCCGCGGCGGGCGGCGAGGCCGAATCCGTCCATCTCGAAGTAGCGCTCGTAGGGTGACTCGTCGTAGTCGATGGATCCGGGCGTGTCGTCCTCACTGGCGGCCTCACTCTGCCCGCCCGGCGGCGCCAGTACCTGACCGTCCGGATGTGCCGCCCGGAACTGCCCGATACTGGTTACCGAGGCGGGAAGAACCGACAGTTCGGCACCTCGCAAGTCCCCCGCGATGGCCTCGCCGGAGGACTGTTTCCACTCGCTTCCGGTCTCGCGGTCGTACATGACGAGGTCGTCGTCGGCCAGCTTGCCCGAGACGCCAAATTCCAGCGTCCGGCCGTCGACGCGCCGGTCGTAGACGACGGCGCTCCCACAGAGCGGGCACCACGTGACCGCGACGGGCAGTTCGTCGATCCGATCGTTGACGATCTCGTGGTAGTGGAGGTAGCGAAGCGGATACGCACGGACCCCACGCCCGCGCTCGACGACGATGGCCTCGTCGCTCTCCTCTCCGTCGTATCCGTCCCGGAACCGGGGATCGTCGACGCTCGGAATGGCGTCGCGTGGCACAATCTGACGAACGTCCATATGTGTCCTGTGTCGCCCGGGCGCAAAAACCGTCCGTCGCCGCCCACAGCCGCCCGTGATGGTGTCAGACACCAACAACACCGGCTCGGCGGTCACCGGAGCCGTCAACCCTCTGGAGCGGGTGATTTCCGCCCGTATCGGGTTTCAGCGTGGTAATCCGCTGTCCGCCCGGTACCATAATCCCTAAGACTGGAAACGACCTGTAATTACGTAACATGACTGACGTTCGTGCGAAACAGCGGTACCGGAGGTGGGTCGATGGGCGTTGAGATCAAGGAATCGCCCGTTGCCGAGGCCGAGTTCGAGGCGATGAAGGGGTTCGTCCACGACTACCTCGCCGCCTCGGTCGAGAACGAGGAGGAAGGCGGGCGGATGCGCTGGTATCCCTGGCACAGCGCCGAATACCGCTTCAACCACATCCTCAACGTGACCGAGCTCGCCACCGAAATCGCTCGGAAGGAGGGCGCCAACGTCGACGTCACGCGAGTGGCGGCGCTGTTCCACGACATCTCCAAGCTGGAGGCCGACCAGGACGTCCACGCCGAGGAGGGGGCTCGCGTCGCCCGGGAGTACCTCGAGACCCACGGCAACTACCCGCAATCGTTCGTCGACGCGGTCTGTCGCGCGGTCCGAGAGCACTCCTATCAGGGTGACCTCGACGACGTGACGCTGGAGTCGCGCTGCCTGATGGAGGCCGACCTCCTCGACAAGGTCGGCGCGAACGGGATGGCACTGATGCTGCTCCGGATGGGCTACGAGGCCCGGACCCACATGGACGCAAACGAGATGGTCGGGCGTGTGCTGGAGCGCGGCGAAGATGCCGCCGCGCGAGTCAGCTCGGACACGGCACAGAGCATCGCCCACCAGCGGCTCAAGCGCGTCCGCTGGTTCAAGGAGTGGCTCGAGGACGAGGTAGACGACATGGAGCCGCCGGAGGCCGACGACGAGGGCTGATCCGCCTGACGCGACGCCACTGAAGTGGACTCCGCGGTCACAGCGCCGCGAGGGTCTCGGCCGCTCGGACGAGGTAGAAGACACCGAATCCGGCGAGCACCAGCGCACTCACGCCGGCGACGGCGGGCGCGAGGCGGTCGACCCGTCGCTGGGCGCCGACCAGTGCCGCCGGGAAGCCCGTGATCCAGAGGCCGATGCCGACGAACAGTCCCGCGAGCAGGGCCGGCGAACCCGTCTGGACGACCAGGAGGCCCGCGAGCGCGTCCGACAGCGGCGCGAGCGCGTCGAGCGTCCCGGGGTCGAGCAGGCCGACACCGACCGTGAGCCAGAAGACGATCTGGTAGGGGTTGGTGAGCGCCAGCACGAACGCCTTCCGGAAGCCGCGACTCGACTCCTCGATGGCGGCGTCGACGTCGGTGAACCGCCCGCGAGCGTCCGCGACCGCGCCGTACGCGAAGTAAAGCATCAGGATGCCGCCGACGCCGATCATCAGTCCCGTCACGAGCGCGGACTGTCGGACGAACGTCACCACGCCCGCGAGTGCGAGCAGGAAGAAACAGAAGTCGGCGGTCGCCGCGCCGAGCCCGGCCAGGAATCCCGATGTCCACCCCCGGATGACAGACTCCTCGGCGATGACGGCGTTCATCGGCCCCGGCGGCGCGGCCAGTGCCAGCCCGAAGGCGACGCCAGCGACCAGCGAGACGAGCGTCGACATCGCCAACCGGTAGCCGTGGTGCTCAGTTAACGATTGCGTGGTGAGAAATCGTAACACGGCGCGGCGCCGACGGCTGCACGGGCGCCCGCGCTACCCGGCGACACCGAGCGTCCGCCGCGTGGTCACTCCGGCCCAGGCCCGGTAGGCCAACACGAGCAGCGCATAGAGGACCAGCAGCGCCGGCCAGTTCGGCCACTGAACCCCCTCGACGAACAGTGGCCAGTAGTTCCCCACGCCGTGGAGCAGGACGACGAGGTAGAGATTTCGGGTCAGTTCGTACACGGTCCCGAACGCGATGCCGGTGACGAACAGCGGCAGGAGGCCGAACGGGATGGCCCCGACCGGGACTCCCTGCTGGAGCAGCGTCGGAACGTGCAGGAGGGCGAACAGTCCGCTCGCACCGGCGACGCCCGCGGCTCTGCGGAACCGGTCGCCCCGGCCGTCGAGGAGCACGACCAGTTTGTTCTGAAAGTACCCGCGGGTGAGCAACTCCTCGGCGACGGCGTTGAACACGTAGGTGTTCACGGTCGCGACGGCCACGAGTGTCGGCGAGTGATCGTAGATGAAGCCCACCTGTAGTCCGTCGCCTGTACGGAGCGCCTGTGCCATCGCGACCAGATTGGCCGCGGCCACGAGTCCCGCGACAGTGACCACGGCGGGGAGGACGAGCGACCGGTCCAGTCCGATGCTCCGGAGGCCTATCTCCTCTCGACGGAACGCCAGGAGGGCGATCAGGATCACCAGTGCGAAGCCCGGAACCTGGCTCAGATGCTCCAGCAGGGCGGGAATATCGCGCCCGAACAGGTGTACCTGGGCCGCGTTCACGCCCGTCACTAGAACGGCCACGATGATCGCAACCGCCAGCAGCGTCCCGATTCCCCCCCGAAATCCAGCGCGCCAGCCGCCGATGGTGTCCGACGTCGGTTCGAACATATCTGACATGTCGTTGTCTGGAGCCGGAGTGAGTTGGCCCATAAGTCTTCGGTAGCAGAGTCGCTCCGGAGGGCGACGCTGTGTCGAATTTTGGGCGGTCCGGGACAGGCGCTACGTCGGCACTGCCTCGTCGCCGTCCCAGGTCAGGCACCCCTCGACTGCCAGTTTCTCGAGGTGGGCGAGGACGGTTGCCTCGGCCAGGTCACGGACGCCGGAGAGGTCCTTCTCGTAGGCGGCGTCGGTGATTTCGCTCACCGTCCGGGCGCCGTCGCGGACGGCCGCGAGGACGCGGGCCTCGCGGTCGCGCCGGTGGGCGATGAGGCGGGTGCAGGTCTCTCGCGGGTTCTCGATGACGGGTCCGTGGGCGGGGTAGAGAGTCTCGGGGTTGCGGGCCCAGAGGCGACGGAGCGAGGCGACGTACGCGCGCATGTCTCCCTCGGGCGCGCCGACGACGACGCTGCCAGCGGCGACGGCAATATCGCCGACCAGGTAGGCGGTCGCCCCGTCGTCTAGGGCCTCGTTCTCTCCGTCCGCAAATCGGAAGCCGACGTGTTCGGGCGCGTGGCCCGGGAGGTCGACGACCTGCACGTCGCCGCCGGCCACCGGGATGGTCGTCCCGTCGACGAACGTCCGGTCGGGGGCGACCCCAGTGGCAGCCTCGAACGCAGCCTCGCGGCCGTACCGGCACCAGACCGTCGCGTCGTGGGCCACAGCGTACTGCTCGACGGCGCCGACGTGGTCCGGGTGATGGTGGGTGACGGCGACGTGTGTGACCGTGCGATCCGTGAGGATCCCGTCCAGTTCGTCGGACGCGGCAGCGGGGTCGACCAGCAACGCCTCGTCCTCCCCAAGACAGTACGCGGCGGTACGGCCGGTTGGCGCACGGGTGGCGACTTCGAGTGGGACCCGGGTGCAGTCCATACCCGCGGATTGACGGCGAATCCGAAAAAGATGCGCACCCAGCGCGGGGACGCCGGGGACGACTCGATGGGCGCGGTAGTGCTCGATGGGCGCGGTAGTGCT
>JBDGSA010000110.1:6185-12738 GCA_042217755.1 Haloglomus sp.
CTCGATGGGCGCGGTAGTGCTCGATGGGCGCGGTAGTGCTACTCGGCGAGGTAGTAGACCTGCTTGCGGGCGTCGTGGAAGGAGTAGCGTGACCCGACGAGATTCTCCTCCTCCAGCCGGTTCAGGGCGTAGCGGACGGTGCGGTCGGGGAGCAGCGACTCCTCGGCGAGTTGCCCCTGCGAGAGCGGCGAGGCGTCCTCCAGGACCTTCGCGACGAGCTTGGCACTGGGCGGGAGTTCGCGGAGTCGCTCGCGGAACTCGGGATCTGTCAGGGGCGACTCGTGACTCTGCTCCTCCGTCGTCGTGCTCATACACTCTTGTGGTTCGGAACCTTCCGTAAAGCCTCGCTATATGTGTGACAAAACAATACGAATACTGCTATGTGACTAAGGGCCCCTTATACAAACACAGGTGACATAAATTGCCGGAACCGATAGCGACCGCGAGGCCCTCCGGTCGGGGGCTACTCGGCCCATCCCGCAGTGAGCGCCCAGTCACTGAAGATGTAATGTCCGACTGCTGGCATCTTCCCGGGCGACGCCGTGGATTGCCGGCATCTTCCCGGGCGACGCCGGGTGACGAGCCCCGAGCGCACGACCGGGGGAACGGTTTTGCGCGGCCCCGCCGACAGTCCGATATGCTCGAACTCGAACACGGGTTCCGGGTCGTCGACGTCGGGGCGACGCTGATCGGCGAACGGGACGGGACCCGGGGGCGCGCCGTGGCGCCGGACCGCCTGGAGCGCGAACTCCGGCAGGCCGGGGTCGTCCGGGCCGTCGTCACGCCACCCACCCGGCCGAGCGACGGGGCCTACCTCGCGGCCAACAATGCGGTGGCCCGACGTTCGGTCGACCGCCCGTTCGTGCCCTTCGCCCGGCTCTCTGGCCCGCGTGCGCCGGACGATCCGCACGGCGAACGATCGCACTCGGGCGACCACGACCATCCCGACGCAGAGTCGGTCGCACAGTACGGCTACGACGACCGATTCCACGGATTCGCCATCGACCCGCCGCGCGACGGGCTCCCGACGCCGGAGACGCTCGACGCGCTCGGGGACGTGGGACTGCCGGTGCTGGTGACGGGCGGGCGGCGCTTTCCCCCGTCCCGAGTGGCCGACCTCGCGGGGCGGGGGTTCCCGGTGGTGTTCGGGGGCGTCGGCGGCGACCCGGACACGCGGGCGCTGTTCGCGGCCGCCGTCGACCTGCTCCAGCGACACGACGACCTCTACCTCGACACTGCGACGGTCCGGTCGCGGGCACTGCTTGAGCGGGCGCTCCGCGAACACCCCGACCGCGTCGTCTTCGCCAGCCGCGCGGGCGAGGCCCATCCGGACGTCGCCGTGATGACGCTTCTGACCTGCTCGGTCCCGGAGGACACGATGGGCCGCGCGTTCGACGACAACCCCTCGCGGGTGGTGCCGGCGCTGGCGCCCTGAGAACGGCGAAAGCGGCGAGAACGGCAACGGCCGTGACTGAACCTACCGCCGGTCGAACACCGCGACCGCCCGGTCCGTCCGGGAGGAGATGCCGTTCGGGTTCCGCCGGGGGTCGCGGTCCCGGTACCGGGCTCCGAGGCCGTCGACCAGGCCACGGCCCGCTCCGAGCGAAACCTCGCGGCCGTTGCCAAGCCACGCAGAGAGGGGGGCCTCACCGCGACCGACCTTGCGGAGCGCGGTCCACGCGTCGCCGACGGCGTGACGGACGACGCGGTAGGCGACGGTCGGACGCGGGCCGTAGTTCTTCACGAGGCGGTAGGCCAGCGACCGGTAGCGCCATCGCCAGTCGGTCTCGTCGCCGCCGTCGGCGCGGGCCGGCGGCTCGCGCTCGGGATCGAACTGGACGGCCATTTCGGGCCGCCAGTCGACGCCGAACCCGGTCGCCGCCAGCCGGTGTGCCGCGTCGCGGGCGCCGCCGATCTCGAGGTACTCGTCGAACCCGTCGATGGCGTCCAGCGCCGCCTGGGTGAAGGCGACGTTCCGGGGGTTGACGTAGGTGACCGAGCGGCCCTTGATGCGCCGTGTTTCGACGTCCTCGGTCGCGACGCCCGCGCGGAGCTGCCGGTTCGTCGGGCCCGAGAACGCGCCGACCGGGGACGCCTCGTCCGAATCGCCCGACTCGTTCGGCTCGTCTTCGGCGCGCTCGTCGTGCTCGTCCTCGGCAGCCGTCTCCCGGACGCCGCCGTCGGGAGCGACCTGCGGAGTCCCGTCTCCCGCCCCCGCCTCCCCTGTTCTGTCTGTGTGGCCGCGGAGGGCCGCCAGCCAGTCGTCCGCAATCTGGAGTTCGTCGCCGAGGAAGGCGACGATCTCGCCGCTCGCCCGGGCCGCGCCGGCGTTGCGCGCCACGTTCACGTTCCGCTCGTCGAGTTCGACGAGCACGTCGACGGTGTCCCGGTCGCGAACCATCCCGCTGGTCCCGTCGGCCGAAGGTCCGTTGGCGACCACGGTCTCGATGTCCGGCGCCCGCTCGGCGAGCGCGTCGAGGCAGGTCGCCAGCCGGTCTCGCCCGTTCAGGGTCGGGATCACGACCGAGATGTCCATACACTTTCGTTCCGCCTCGCAGGGGCAAAAAGCCCGCGGGTCGACCCCCGTCCGACGTGGTTTGTCCTGCCACGGCCTCTGTTCCACGGGGACGCGGCGCGGGCGCGGCGTGGGTTCACTCGAAGGGCCCGCGCCGGGGCGGCGTTGTCCGGGAAACGGTGCCTCGACGCTTGTCCTGGTCACGGGCGGCTGGGGGCCGTCCATCGCTCGACGCGACTCCGTCAGCCGCCCGCGACCGGAGGGAAGACAGACACCGTATCTCCATCCTCCAGCGGCGTGGACAGACCGTCGATGTGGACGGTTTCACGGCCGTTCTTGAGGACCGAGAGCTGCGGTCGGAGCCCGCCCTCGTCGTCGAGGAGTCGCCCCTCGAGCCCATCGAACTCGGCCTCGAGCGCCTGGAGGACCGTCCCGACGTCAGCGCTGTCGTCGAACTCGCGCTCGATGGTCTTCGATCCGACGGCCTCCCGGAACGCCGCGAAGAACCGGAGCTCGAGTTCCATGCCCGGCCGAAGGACCAGCCGCGACATGAGTGTTGGTGTGCGGGCGCGACAGAGGCGAGTGATTTCCGCCTGTCGCTCCTGGCGTGACAGCGGGACGCCCCACACGGCAAGAGCGAAGCCGCCCCCGTTCGTTGGCCGATGCGATGACAGACAGCGGCGGCGAGCGCGTCTTCCACGTCGACGGGCGGCTGGTCCCCCGCGGGTCGGCCCGGGTCTCCGTCGAGGACCGCGGGTTCCGCTACGGCGATGCGGCGTTCGAGACCATGCGCGCATACGGCGGCGAGATCCTGGACTGGGACCGCCACGAAGCCAGGCTAGAGCGCACTTGCGAGGCGCTCGGGATGGCCGCGGCCGTCCCCCGCGACCTCGCGGTCAGGGTGGCCGAGACACTCGACGCGAACGACCTCGCGGACGCCTACGTCCGCGTCTCCGTGACCCGCGGCCCGGCCGAGGGCAAACTCACGCCGCCGCCGGACGACGAACTCGACCCCACCGTCGTCGTCGTCGCGAAACCGCTCCCGCGGGGTGGCCTCCCAGCCAACGGCGGCGAGCGGGTCTGGGACGGCCCGGCGGTCGTCCAGACGGTGCGGACCCGACGGATGCCCGACGCGGCGCTCCCGGCGGACGCGAAGACCCACAACTACCTGAACGGCGTCCTCGCCCGACTCGAACTCCGGCAGGCAGCGAGCGAGCGGTACGACCCCGACGAGGCGCTCATGCGCGACCTCGACGGCCACGTGGCCGAAGGGGCCACGAGCAACCTCTTCTTCGTCGACGACGGGACGCTGAAGACTCCCGAATCGGGCGACCTCCTGCCCGGAATCACCCGCGAGGTCGTCCTCGAACTGGCCGACGCGGAGTCGTTCCCCGTCGAACGCGGCCGATACGACCTGGACGACGTGCGCGGCGCCGACGAGGCCTTCCTCACCAACCGGACGTGGGAGGTCCGCCCCGTCGCGTCGGTCGACGGAATCGACGTCGGAAGTGGGCCGATCACGTCGCTTCTACGACGGCTCTACGATGAACGTATCGAATCCAAATGTTATGGCTGATATATCTTATTTAATACGGAAATTTAAATAATATTTTAGATATTATTAGAATACAGTCAGCGTATCGGACGACGTCGCTCGATCGAGGTCGAACTCGACGCACCGTCGACGCATCGGAAGCGTTGAAGCCTCCCGAGACAAACCGGCGGCAAGGATGGAGGTACGCGAGGACCAGCGCATCTGCGACATCGAGGACGTGCCCGACGACGGCAGTTTCCTGTTCACCTACCGGGACGGATTCGACACCGAGGAGGCACTGCTCGTCCGGTTCGGCGGCGGCAAAGACGAGAGGGACGAAGAAGGCGACATCGCCTGCTGGAAGAACTACTGCCAGCACTGGACGGACGTGCGACTGGACACGGGCAGCGGCGCGCGCGTCCGCGGCGGCGAACTCTGGTGTACGAGGCACGCCGCCACCTTCCGCCTCGACGACGGCGTCTGCACCCACGGCCCCTGCGAGGGCGCGGTGCTGGACGAGGTCACCGTCGTCGTCGACGACGGCGGCGTCTACCTCGCGGACGACCGCTACGAGTTCGAGTCGGTCGGTCCGGACGGAACCCGTGACCTGTCGACGGGCGCGCCCGGCGGCCGCATCGACTTCACCGGGTCCTGAATCCGGCCGGACGGTTCCGCCTCCGCCGCGGCTTCGGGCAGACGCTCACGAGACGACGCCCAGCTCGTCGTCGGGCGGCTGCGTCTCAGAACGGCACGCAGAACAGCGTGCTGGCCGCTACTCGACTTCGAAGGCGATCCACTCGGTCACTCGGTCCGGCGTGTCAGCTCTGTTCGACCCCGAATGCCGGCTCTACTCCTCCGGCGTGTCGGCTTTACTCGACCCTGAACGCGGGTTCCTCGATGGACTCGGACTTGCACTCCGGGCACCGCGAGGGGCGGTTCGCAGGGTCGTCGAAGGCCGAGAATCCGCAGTCGCGACACTCCGGCGGCGCGACCAGCAGCGTCTCGTCGGCAGCGTCGAGTGAGCGGGCGATGTGGCGGACGTGCGAGAGGGCCTGCTCGGTGGTGATGTCGAACTCGGCGGCGATGGCGCTCGCCTCCAGCGCCTCGGCGCGGAGGTGGTCGGCGATCCGCTGGCGAGTCGTCGGGTCGTCCACGCCCTGCATGCCGCCCTATAGCGGGCCAACCGGCAAATCCCTTCTCCCGAATGGAAACTGACTTGCCCGGCGGTGCCGACGCCACGTGGTATGCACGCCGTGGTTCTGGCCGGGGGATACGCGACGCGGCTGTGGCCCATCACGCGACACCGGCCAAAGATGTTCCTCCCGGTCGGCGAGACGACTGTCGTCGACCGCATCTTCCGCGAACTCGAGACCGACGACCGCATCGAGGACGTCTACGTCTCCACCAACGAGCGGTTCGCCGACGAGTTCCGCGACCACCTCGCCGACAGCGAGTTCGAAAAGCCCGTCGTCTCCGTCGAGGAGACCACCGACGAGAACGAGAAGTTCGGGGTGGTCGGAGCGCTCGCCCAGCTCGTCGACCGCGAGGGCATCGACGACGACCTGCTCGTTGTCGCGGGCGACAACCTCGTCGACTTCGACCTCAGCGAGTTCGTCGACTTCTTCGAGCGCAAGCAGCGCCCGTCGCTCGCGGCCTACGACGTCGGCTCGCGAGAGAAGGCCAAATCCTACGGCCTGGTCCAGCTCGAAGGGGACCGCGTCGTCGACTTCCAGGAGAAGCCCGACGACCCGAACAGCACGCTCGTCTCCATCGCCTGCTATGCCTTTCCCCGCGAGCAACTCCGGTTCGACGAGTATCTCGCGGGCGGCAACAACCCCGACGAACCGGGCTGGTACATCCAGTGGCTCCAGGCGCGGACCGACGTCCACGCCTTCGTCTTCGACGGCGCCTGGTTCGACATCGGCACGCCCGACTCGTACCTCGAGACCGTCGCGTGGTATCTCGACGGGGACAGCATCGTCGCCGACGACGCGACCGTCCGGAACACGGAGGTCGGCGAGAACGTCCACGTCATGTCCGGCGCCCACGTCGAAGGCGCCGTGCTGGAGCGCTCGCTCGTCTTCCCGAACGCCCACGTCGCCGACTGCGAACTCCACGACACCATCGTCGACGAGGAGACACACGTCGAGAACATCGACCTCGCGGGCGCGCTCGTCGGCGCCCATACCCACCTGACGAACGGGGAAGACGAGGTCTGAGTGCGGGCCCGGGTCGCGCCCATCGTGTCTCGCTCCGCGCCGTTCCACCCCCGAGTCGGCACCTCGCTCAGTCGAGTTCGGCGCGTGTCACTCGCAGGTGGCCGCGGGTCCCCTCCCACACCGGTTCTCCCTCGAGTGTGATGCGCCGGGTCATGTGTGGTCCGTCGACGACGAACGTCTCGAACTCGCCGCCCTCGCCGAGGACGTGGACGCCGTACTCCTCGTTGAGGCGCTCGAGGTCGGCGAGGGCATCGCGGTCCAGACGGCGGCCGAGCCAGGACTCGT
>JBDGSA010000092.1:0-12585 GCA_042217755.1 Haloglomus sp.
CGACCTCGTCGACCATCTCATCGAGGGGATGGCCGAGCGCGGCTACTTCGACTGAGGACGCCGCGGAGGTCTCCGGTCGTGACTACACGTTCCGGGGCATTCGGCCAAGACTACACGTTCCGGATGCGGTCGGCCGAGACTACACATTCCGGATGCGGTCGGCCGAGACTACGCGTTCCGGAGGCGGTCCCGCGTGGCGCTCAGGCCGGCGCCGGCGTCCACGTCGACGCCCAGCGCCAGCAGCGAGTCGCCCAGTGCAGCCACGAGCGCCGTCACGTTGTCGGCGGTCGCGCCGTAGCCCATACAGCCGATTCGGAGCACCTCGCCCGCGAGGTCGCCGAGCCCGCCGGCGATCTCGATGCCGTGCTCGTGGAGCATCCGCTCGATGACGTCGCCGGGGCTGACGTGACTCGTGTCGGGTAAGCGCGCGGTGTTGAGCGAGGGGAGCCACCACTCGGGCTCGGCCACGGGGTCGAGTCCCATCGCGGCCAGTCCCTCGCGGAGTGCGCCCGCGACGCGCTCGTGGCGGGCCCACCGCTCCCGGAGTCCTTCCTCGGTGACGAGGCGGAGCGACTCCCGGAGGGCGTAGACGTTCGAGACCGGCGCGGTGTGGTGGTAGGCCCGCGCGTCGCCCCAGTAATCGTCTAGCAGTGTGAGGTCGAGGTACCACGAGCGCGGGCGCGACTCGCGGTCCTGTACGCGCTCCATGGCGCGGCGGTTGAGCGACAGCGGCGACGCGCCGGGCGGACACGAGAGACACTTCTGGCCGGCCGAGTAGGCGGCGTCGACGTCCCAGTCGTCCATCCGGAACTCGACGCCACCCAGCGACGTGACGGCGTCGGCGATGACCAGTGTGTCGTTGTCGTGGGCGATGTCGGTCAGGGCGGGGACGTCCGGCTGGCGGACGCCGGTCGACGTTTCGGCGTGGACGAACCCGAACAGGTCGGGGTCGTGCTCCTCGAACGCCGCGGCCACGTCGTCGGGGTCGAGCGGCTCGCCCCACGGCGCGTCGACGCGGACGGGCTCGCCGCCCGCGCGCCGGACCATCGCGGCCATCCGGTCGCCGAAGTATCCGTTCGAGGGCACGAGGACGGTGTCGTCGGGGCGCGTGAGATTGCCGATTCCGGCCTCCATCGAGGCGCTCCCCGTTCCGGAGACCGGGATGGTCCACTTGTTCTCGGTCTGCAGGACGTGCCGGAGCAGCGCCTGGGTCTCGTCCATCATCTCGAGGAACACGGGGTCGAGATGGCCGACGGGCGGAGCCGCCATCGCGCGGAGCGTCCGCGGATGCACCTCGCTCGGCCCGGGACCCATCAGCAGGCGGTCCGGTGGCGACAACTCGCCGACCTCGGATGGCTGCATGCCCCCCTGTCCGGGGCGCGCCGATATAAGCGCGGCCGTTTCCGGCCGGAGTCGCGAGAGACGCGGGCCCGGAAGCGAAGGCGTGGCCGGAGGCAGAGCGGCCACTCGACCCGTGCGTTGAAGCGGCGCGGGGGCGATGCTCCACCATGTCGCTGGTGCTGCCGGAGGAGATCGTCGTCGAGCGGTTCCTCCCCACCCTGCGAGTCGAACTCGCCCGGGACCTCTCGGAGCGCGGGCTCACGCAGTCGGCGATCGCCGACCGCCTCGGCGTGACACAGGCCGCCGTCAGCAACTACCTGACGGGCGATCCCGACATCGAGCAGCGGTTCGCGGAGAACGAGCGATTCCGGCGGACCGTCGAGCGCATCGGCGCCGGGCTGGCCGAGGGGTCGATGGACGGCTACGAGGCGCTCGCGGAGACGATCGAACTCGTCCGCGCGTTCGAGGACCGCGGCCCCATCTGTGCGGTCCACGAGGCGGAGATGCCCGCGCTGGAGGGGCTGGGCTGTGACCTCTGTGTGCGCGGCGCCGACGAGGCCCTCTCCGAGGAGCGACGCGTCCTCGCGAACGTCCGGAAGGCGACCCGGCGGCTACAGGACGTCGCGGGCGCGGCCGGGTTCATCCCCAGCGTCGGGACCAACGTCGGGATGGCGCTGCCGGACCCGGCCGACCCGACGGACGTGGCTGCGGTGCCGGGCCGGGTCATCGCCGTTCGGGGGCGGGTGACGGTTCCGGCGAACCCGGAGTTCGGCGCGAGCGAACACGTCGCCGGGGCGCTCATCGCGGCCGCGGCGGTCGACTCGACGACCCGGGGGGCGCTCAACGTCACCACCGACGATCGCCTGCTCGCGGCCGCCCGCGAGGCAGGACACGACCCGCTCGAGGTCGACGCCGAGGCGCCAGACGACCGGACGCAGTTCGAGGAGGCCTTCGCCGAACGCGGCGCGGTCCCGCCGGTCGTCTATCACCGCGGTGCCTACGGCGTCGAACCCATCACCTACGTCTTCGGGGCCTCCGCGGTCGACGCGGTCGAGCAACTGGCTGCTCTCGTGGCACGAGTGGCCGGGCGAGATAACGACGAAACGGAAGCGTAATATTCAAAATTTGGACAATATTTCGCAAAAATCAACTATTTGCTGAAAATTCTGTAATCGTCCAATCAGGTTCGCCCGGCGTGGCTCAATCCGTCGCGATGTGATCGGCGAGATCCTCGCGGATGATGGTGTCGCAGTAGTTACACCGGACAGCGTCGTCGAGGACCTCGAAGCGCGACTCGACCGGTTCGCCGGCTGTCGTGATGCAGTTGGCGTTCGGACACGAGAGGATTCCCGTCACGACCTCGGGGCGTTCGACGCGGCTCTTCTCGATCACGTCGTAGTCGCGGACGATGTTGATGGTGGCCGCGGGAGCGATGAGCGAGAGGACGTCCACCTCGGCCGGGCTCAGCTCGCGACCCTCGACCTTGACGATATCCTTGCGGCCGAGTCGGTCGGAGGGAACGTTCATCCCCACCGAGACCTCCTCGCCGCCGGAACCGTCGATGTCGAGGATGGCAAGCACGTTGAGCGCCTGCCCGGCCGCGATGTGGTCGATGACGGTGCCGTTCTTGATCTTCGAGACGCGGAGTTGCTGGTCGGAGTCGTTCATTCGAAGACACCTCCTTCCTCGCCGCCCGGGAGCATCAGGTCGAGCAGCGCCATCCGTACGGGGACGCCGTTGTGGGCCTGCTCGAAGTAGGTGGCGTACTCGGTCTCGTCGACGTCGGCAGCAATCTCGTCGACGCGGGGCAGCGGATGCATCACCGTCAGATCGTCGCGCGCCGCCTCGAGCGTCTCGGCGTCGATGCGGTACTGCCCGGCCACCTGCCGGTACTCGTTCTCGTCAGGGAACCGCTCGCGCTGGATGCGTGTGACGTAGAGGACATCGAGTTCCGGCAGGACGCTCGACAGGTCGGTGTGCTCGCGGACGCTCGCCCCGGCCTCGTGGAGGTCGTAGCGGACATTCTTCGGCAGGCGGAGCGACTCGGGACTGACGAAGTGCTGCTCGACGTCGAACTCCGTGAGCGCCATCGCCAGCGAGTGAACGGTGCGGCCGTACTTCAGGTCGCCCATGATGCCGACCGTGATGTCGTCGAGCCCGGCGTTCTCCCGGATGGTGTAGAGGTCGAGCAGCGTCTGGGTCGGGTGCTGGCCGGCCCCGTCGCCCGCGTTGATGACGGGCACGTCGACGAACTCGCTGGCGAGTTTCGCGGCGCCCTCGCTGGGGTGTCGGAGGACGAGCGCGTCGGCGTAGCCGGCGACGACCCGGACGGTGTCTGCGAGCGACTCGCCCTTCTTGACCGACGAGGACTCGACGGTCCCCATATCGACGGTGTCGCCGCCGAGGCGCTTCATGGCGGTGTCGAAACTCATCTTCGTTCGCGTCGACGGCTCGAAGAAGAGCAACCCGAGCAGGGCGTTCCCCTGGGTGGCACGCTCGCCATCGTCGAACGCGGCGGCGCGGTCCAGCACCGTCTCGACGTCGCTCCGCGAGAGCTGTCTGGCGCTGATGAGGTGGTCGTACCGCATTACTGGATGGGCGCTCCCCGCCGCCTTGAATCCCTCGCCCCTGACGTGCCGCCCACCACGGTCACGCGGCCCACGGAGTCGACGCCACGCGGTACGAAGGCGCGCCGATATCCCCGAACGAGATTGTCGATATCGGTACACGTATTTTGCTCTTATATCGCCCGAGGCGGACTCAGCTCCGTCATTCTGGCCGTCCTGTGATCACCCGGAGTGTTCCCGGGAGGAGCAAACCATTAAACAGGAGTAGATAGAATCACCCCGCACGATGCCGGATCGGCTACGGACAGGAATCGAGGTGCTCGACCGGAAGCTGGACGGGGGGATTCCAGCCGGGAGCATCGTCGCCCTCACCGCCGACCCCGCGAGCCAGGCCGAGCTGTTCCTCTACGAACTCACCGCGACTCGCGGGACGCTCTACATCTCGCTCGACCGGACCGGCGACGCCGTCTCGGACTCTATCGCCAACTCCCCCGCAGCCACCGGCAGCCCGACTGTCCGTGACGTGGCCGGTGAAGCGCCGCTGGACAACGCGGCCAAGCTCGTCTCGGCGCTTCCGGAGTCGTCGAACCTCATCATCGATCCGCTGAATATCCTCGAGAACCAGGAACCCGCTCGGTTTCGAAACTTCATGAACGAGCTCCAGAACCACATCTACAACACCGGTTCGCTGGCCCTGCTCCATTGTCTCGACGGTCACTTTGTCCCGGACCTGCGTGACACGACGCTCCACATGGCGGATATCGTCTTCGACCTGGACACCATCGAGAGCGGCGACAACATCGAGAACCGGCTCGCCGTACCGAAGTTCCGGGGCGGCCGTGCGCTCAACGACATCATCAAACTGGAGCTGTCCGAGCAGGTCGACATCGACACCTCGCGAGACATCGCGTAGGTCACGAGTCCAGTCCGGGTCCGCCGCCGCCACGCTACAGCCGATTCCGATACTCCCCGGTGAACACCGACGCCACGTTCCGCGCCTGGGATGGCGACGGCCACACTACAGCCTGTCGCGGTGCTCTTCGGCGAGCCGTTCTGCGTGTTCGCGGTTCTGGCAGGCCTCCCACCGCACCTTCGAGGCGTCCCGGTAGGCGAGCACTCCCTTGAGTTCGTCGCGGAGCGGGCCGTGCTCGATTGCGACGACGTTCCCGCCGGCGTCGCCGAGTTCGTAGACGCCGTAGCGGTCTGGCACCTGCCCGATGGTCGATCGCTCCAGGGGTTCCCAGCGCTTCTGCAGCGGCATCAGGCGCCCTCGTCGTCGGACTGCTCGCCGCCCGTGTCCGGCTCGCCGGCGGCGCTTTCGTCCTCGCTGTCTACCCTCTCGCCTTCGCCGGCAGCGCTTTCGAGCGTGGTTTCGTTCCCGTCGGACCCGATGATCTCGTAGGCTTGCTCCGATAGTTCGTCCTCGACGAAGACGAACACGCGGCCGCGGGCCGCCTCGGGGTCGGCGGTCACTTCGACGCGGTGGCCCTGGTTGGTGGCCTCGACGCCCGGGAAGATGGCGTCCGTTTCACCCTGCTCGAGGAGGACCCGCCCCACGCCGGTCGATTCGAGGATCTCGTCGTCGGTCTTCCGGTCGTTGACGTAGACCATCACCCCCTCCGTCTCCGTCGGGTCCGTGACGAGGACGTGGACCTCCTTGCCGGGCGCGGAGACGACACGGCCCTCTGCCTTCTCGGGAACACCGTGGTAGAACACCGACCGGCCGTCTGTGTAGGTCACCTCGACCCCCTCCGGTTCGAGCGAGACGCCGACCGTCTCCGGCGGCACGTCGCTCCGATTGGTACTGCTCATGGACCGCGCTACACCACTCTGGGTGAAAAGGTCCGCGGGCCGATTGCGGGCTGTCCGGTCCGCCGCGGCGACGAGCCCTCGAGATGCCGCGGATCCTCGACGAGAAGGAGACGGCGCCAGAGCACGCTCGGCGCGCCCACCTCGAGGCGGAAGGCGTCGACGGACCCCCCGCAAGCGTTATCATACTACCCGCCGACAGCAAGCGTATGTCCAAGAAAGCGCTCGTAGTTGCCGCCCTGCTCGCCGTCGTCGCCATCTACCTCGTCCGTCGGTAGTCGCGTCGGTCGCCGAATCGAACCTCCCGTTCGCGTTCTCACGCACGAATCGGTGCGTGTCCAGCGCGGCGTGTAGTGTCCAGCGCGGCGTGTAGTGTCCAGCGCGGCGTGTAGTGTGGTCCACGCACGTCCGCTCGCGCCGGCGAACGACACTTCTTACCGTTCCGCCCGCCACCGGCTGGTATGGAGTACGGGGTCGTCACGCGCAACGCCGAGGAACTGGAGTGGCCGGAGTTCGACCTCGGGTTCTACGAGGTGAAGTCGGTCGCGGGGAAACCCTCGGAGCCCGAACCGGCCGCGGTCAACATGGTCTCGTGTTTCGCCGACAACGCCGCCGCGACCGGGAACCCGGACCTCGTCCCCGAGGATTCGGAGGGGCGGAAGGCGACCCGCGAGCGCGAGTACTTCGACTGGGACTACATCGACCCCTCCGTGGCGGACTACAAGCGCGGCCTGCTCGACATCATCGAGGACTGTGCCGACGTCAGCGACGACGTCCGGCTCGACGACGTCGGGTGGCCCCGCGCGGAGTACTGCCACTGCGAGCGCTGTGACCGTGCGTACGCCGACAGTGGTCTCGACGACCGTGACGCCTGGCGTGCCTCGGTCATCACGGACTTCGTGGGAACCGTCCGCGAGCACGTCCCCGGCGACCTCTACCTGACGGTCTATCCGGACCCGTATCCCGGGCACCTGTACGAGCGCTCCGGACTGGACCTCGAGGCACTCGCCGAGTACGTCGACGAGTTCGTCGTCCCCATCTACGACATGGCGTACTCGACGACCTACTGGCTCGAGATCCTGGCCTCGGCCTGGGCCGACCGCGGTGCCGAACTCGAGACGCCCTTCTCCATCGAACTGTACGCCGTCAACGTCGACCTCGACAACCTCACGAAGGCGGTCCAGGTGGCGGGCGAGTACAGCAGTCGGGTGCTGTTCGGCTACGACGCCTCGCAGGCGCGGGCGACGCTCCGGCGGATGGACGCCGAGTCGCGGCCGGGCGTCGACCACGGGAGTGGATCGTAGCTACGACCGGTCAGCTCGACGGCCTGGCGCTCGATGCGGCCCCCTCGGCGAGCGCGTGCGGGGCGTCCTCGGCGGCGGCCGTCGGAACGCACTTGTCGGTGGCCGTCCCTTCCCGTGGCGTGCGACAGACGACGCGCCGCGGGCTGCTGGGCGTGCTCGCTGCCGGGGCGCTGCCGACGGCCGGGTGCAGTTCCACGGCCGAGGGTCCGCCCGACGGCGCTGTCCACCTGTTCAACCAGACGAACTTCTCGCGGGTGGTCCGGGTCCGGGTCGCGACCGCGGCCGGCGAGTCGCTCCTCGACAAGACCTTCGAGGTTCCCGCTGGCGGCCGACGGACCTCGGCGATCGTCATGACGGAGCCGGGTGAGTACGAGGTGACAGCGACCGCGGGGGCGGACGAATCCTCGCGGACGCTTTCGTTCCCCGCTGAGGACGACACGGGCGGGACGACGGGCGAGACGGACATCCTCGGCTACGTGCGAGTGGCTATCAGCCGTGACGGGGTGCTCGTATCGCGGGCTGGGCTCCGCTGAGCGACGGCAGTCGGTGGCCGCTAGCCGAGTCGCTTGCGGCGCCACTCGCGGAGAATGTCGCGGTCGCGGGTGTCCTCCGGGAGGTCGGCGAACCAGCGGGCGTCGCTGATCTCTCCGTCCGGGTCCCGGACCTCTGGCGTCGCGTCACTCGCCGCCCGGGCCGCGTAGACGGGGAGGACGCCCCAGGTGTCGTAGTCACCGGCGCGGACCTCGACCCGGCCGAGAACGCCGAGCCCCTCGTAGGCCGCCTCGACACCGGCCTCCTCGGCGAGTTCTCGCCGAGCCGTCTCCAGGAACGATTCGCCGTCGTCGATGCCCCCGCCGGGAAGCACCCACATGTCGACCGCGTCGTGGCGGACGAGCAGCAGTTCTCCGTCGGGACGGTAGACGAGCGTGTGGGCGCCGTAGGGGGTGCCGGTCTCGCGGATGCGACGCGCCAGGGTGCGAAAGCGGCTCCGGGAGACCCGCTTTTCTCGCGTCCGCTCTAGGAACCCGTCGTGGCGCTCGCGGAGCCGGTGGTAGGCCTGTTCGGCGTGCTGGTCGGCCTCGTCGGCGAGGTACCACAGGTCGTCGAGAGCCATCAGACCACCTCGGACGGAACGTGACCACTCGGGGGCGCTGCTGGCGACGATACTGGCGCCGATGGCGGCGCCGGGGCTGCCGGCGGGCCCACGATAGCGGCCCGCGAGAGAGGACGAACGAGAGGATGCATGGCCACTCCTATGGAGGGCCGTCGCAAAAACTGTTCGACACTCGTCGATCCTCCCGAACACGGCCGGTGTCGACTTTGATGGTCGCGGTCGTCCGTCACTTCTGGCGCCGGAGAAGAACACCGCAGCGTGAATCAACGTGCTTTTGCGCTGCCGTGGAGAAATCGCGGACATGAGCTTCGAGAAGGGCGACACGGTCGTGCTGCACGACGAACACAGCGAGTACGACGGCCAGGTCGGGGAGATCTCGCAGGTCTCCGAGACGATGTTCGGCGACGCAACCTACATGATCCAGTTCAAGAACGGCCAGGAGGCCGGCATCTCCGAGGACGCGCTCGAGGCCGCCCCCGACGAGACGGTCGAGAGCGACGCCGAAGACGACGAATCGTAACGATCGCCCGATGGCGTCGGTCCCCTTCCACTACGTCGAACTGCGGACGTTCTGCTACGCGACGGAGGACGAGAACCGCGTGGCGGACGCGCTCGGGCACTTCCTGCCCGAGCGCGATGACGACGACCCGCGGGACCCGCCCGAGATCGAACGCTCCGAGACGGAGGGGTTCAACGGCGACCGCATTCTCGTGCTCTCGACGCGACTGGAACGAGCCGACGACGTCCGGCACGTACTCTCGGTGCTTTCCGCGGCCGACGAGTTCGACGGCGTCCTCGAGGAACTCGACGACCGTGTCGACGACAACTGCGCCTTCTTCCTGTCGCTCGACAAGCAGGCCGCCTTCGGCGGTCGCACGGAACTGGGCGAGGGCATCACCTTCCGCGCGAAGATCGAGGCCTACCCCGCGAAGCGAGAAACCGCCGTCGAGAACGCCCGGGAGGCGTTCGCCGACCTCGCGGACGCCGGGGCGGACTGACACGTAGCGAGCGAAGACCCACCTCCTCGGGGGCGAGAGGACATCAAGGACCCGCGCTTCCCGCTGGTAATACATCCACTCGCTTGCGCGGCGAAGCCTTCATGCTCGGATACACGTACGGGAGTGTATGTCACGCTACGCCGACAGCGAGCGTTCGATGCGCCTCGACCCCGACTCGTTCGCCGGGGGCTACTTCCGGAACGCGGTGTACCGCCACTGGGATCCCTACGAGGACGTCGCGAGCGAGCTGCTCGAGCAGGATCGCGAGCGCCTCATCGAGTCGGACTGGACCGACGAGGAGTTCCGCGGCTTCCGCTCTTCGATCGCGAAGTTCGGCGCCGGCGAGGAGGCCGTGACCGAGGACCTCGCGCCGCTGACTATCGCGCTGGACGACATCGACGATCAGCTGTTCATCTCCAGTCAGATCTACGAGGAAGCAAAGCACGCGGTCTTCTTCGACCGGTACTGGCGCGAGGTCATCGACCCCGTCGCGGAGGCCAGAGGCATCGAGCGACTCCCACCGACGGCAGCGGAGTTCTTCAACGAACCGTACGAGCAGCTGTTCGACAAGACCGAGGCCGCGATGCATCGCCTCCTCGAGGAGGGCGAGAACACGCCCCGCAATCGCGTCATCGCGTACTGTCACTACCACCTCGCCGTCGAGTCCGTCCTCGCGCAGACGGCCTACTACGGCTACCAGGCCCAGTACTCCGAGACGGGGCCGGAGTTCGAGCAGTTCGAAGGGGAAGAGCGGACGGTACTCGAGGGGCTCATCGAGGGCATCACCCGCATCCGCTCGGACGAGGGCCGGCACGTCGGCTTCGGGATGCGCAAGGTCCAGCAGCACGTCGAGAACGGCGACGTCGACGAGGCGGTCATCCAGGAGACGCTGCAGGAACTGCTCCCGCACATCGCCGGCATCGTCGACGACGACCAGTACGACACAGGCTTTGACTCGACACCGCTGGTCGAGTACGCCAGCGAGAAGCTCTCCCGGCGCATCGAGATCATCACCTCGCGCGACGCCGAACTTCCGCCGGTCGAGGAACTCGTCCACATCGAGGGCGCCGACCGCGTCGGCGCGGACTGAATCCGGGCCACCTGTCCCCGAACGGCCGACTCCCGAATGGCCTCTTCCTGAACGGCCGACTCACCAACGGCCGACTCCGGAACCACCTATTCCTCGACCACGGCCTGATAGCAGGTCACGTTCCCGGCACAGACGTGCGTCTCACCCGAAGACGGGCCCTGCACCAGCAGCGTCGCACCGCTCCGCCGCTCGACGTTCTCGGACTCGCGGAAGCTGAAATTCGAGGTCACGCGCACCTCGCCGTCGACGAGGAGCTGCAGTTCGTACTCCTGGTCGCCGTAGTCGTCGGCGTTCAGGTTCACGACGTGCCACCGCTGGCCGGGCTCGATCCGCTTCGACCGGTTCAGCAGCGCCGTCTCGCCGTCGCGGACGCGGAGTTCGAACGTCCGCTCGGCGTTGTACTCGCTCTGGACCGCAATCCCGTACCGGACCGGCTCGTCGTCGGCTCCGTCGGGGGTCGTCGCCGGTGTCCCGCCGATGAAGCCGCTGCAACCGGCCAGTACCAGGAGGACCACGAGAGGGAGGGCCTGGAGTCGCATGCGTCTCCGCCTCGCCGGCGACCCGACATAAGTCTTCGAACTGTCCTGCGACCGTCCCGGCCGGGTACCCGGGGGCGATAACTGCTCGGTCATATTCGTGGGGAAAAGGTATTTTAGCACCGATATTACTAAATTATTTCAGATATTTATATAATATTCGATTACCGATTTATTTATAATAGAAGAAATTGAGTTATACGGGTGGTCCTGACACCACCGACGACCACGGATTCTACCAGTATCCGCTGTTCTCGACCCACTCCGCGCTGCCGCGGGTGCCGACGGCGACCATCCCGACGACGCTGACGACGACCAGCGCGACGGTGACGACGGCAGCGGCGGCCCGCGTCCCCGAAAGCGGTCCCGTGACGAGCGAGAGGAGCGCTCCGACGACGGTCAGTCCGATGCCGAGCGCACAGAGGAAGCCGAGCGGACGGGTCCAGTCCATACCCGTCGCTGACGGCGACGGAGTATAAAGCTCAAGACTCGTGGGCGACACCGGCCGGTATGACCGTCGTCTGCGTGCTCGCCGATCCGCCCCGGCCCGGGCTCGTCTTTCCCGACCTCGTCACGACCGCGCCGCTCTCGAAGGCCGACGCGGTCGAACTGTACACGGCCGCGCTGCGCGACATCTGCGCGGCCGTCGAGGCCAGTGGCGGAGACTTGCTCGTCAACTACCGACCGGACGACGCTCTCCCGGACGGCCACGTGCCCGACGACGCGGACGCCGAGCGTGAGGTGCGCGACGCCGTCGAACCGGCGCTCGACGCTCCGGACGAGGCCCGCTTCGAGGTCCAGGTCGGCGAGACGTTCGCCGGCCGAGCGGGCAACACCGTCACGCACCTGCTCCGCGAGGAGGAGGTCGCCTCGGCCGCCGTCACGGAGCCGGCGGCCGCCTTCTGCTCACGGCAGGAGATCGACGAGGCCGCGATGAAACTCCGGCGCGCGCCGGTCGTACTGGGTCCCTCGACAGGGGGGCGGGTCTACTTCGCTGGCTTCACCGATGTCATCGACTTCGACGGGGCCTACACGGCGCCCGCGCTCCGCACGCTCACCGACCGCGCCGGCGACGCCGGCCACGAGGTCGACTTCCTGCAGACGCTTCCCGTCGTAGAGCGGGGCGACGACCTCGCGGAGGCGATACTGGGAATCGAAACGCGCCGGGCTGCCGGGCGACCCGTTCCGGCCCACGTCGCGGAGTGGCTGGACGACTCGGGGCTGACGGTGGTCGCTGACGGGGATGGTGGGCTGGCGCTGGCCGGGGAGTAGATTCAGGCACCACACTGCGCCGCGTTCGCCACCGACAGGTCTTAGCGACAGGGCGCGCAACGGCGGAGTGAGGTGGGGTGACCGAGTGGCCGAAGGTGCCTGCCTTGAGAGCAGGTGGCGTTCCACGCCTCATGGGTTCAAATCCCATCCCCACCGCTAGCAGTGTTCCTCGACGGTTGTGGCGGAGTGTCGTCGAGAGCCCCCGCCCGCTGTCTCTGTGATGATTCCAGCGACGATTACGACGGAGTTCTGTTGAAAGCCCCCGCCCGCTCGCTCTGTGACGATAACCACGACGAGGGGAGACTGTTGAAAGCCCCCGCCCGCTCGACTCGCGCGGCTCGCTGTGCGCTTCCTGTTCCGGGCATGCGGCGCTCGCTGTTGCTCGCGCCGTTCCGGGCGTGCAGTCCAGTGCTTGCGTCGCCGTGCTTCGTCGAGTGATTTCTCGGCGAAGCCGAGAAATGTATAGCTGGCGGCGTAGCCGCCAGCCGGGCGGCCCCTTTCAGTCCCGCCCTGTTGCTAGTTGCGCCGAGCGTGTGCACGTGGTGGTTCCAGCG
>JBDGSA010000117.1:0-12550 GCA_042217755.1 Haloglomus sp.
CGCGGCGAGACCACAGCATGACATCGCGGCGAGGCCGCATAGCGTGTCATCACGGCAAGGCCGTACAGCGCGTCAGTCGTCGCCGGCCGCGCCTCGCTCCGGGGAGTCCGATGCCAGGTCGTCGACGCTCGCGCTCCCGTCTACGGGTTCGATGCGGACGCTCGCGACCTTGTACTCGGGGATGCCGCTCGTAGGGTCGTACGTCTCGTCGGTGAGGACGTTCGCGGCACCCTCGGCGAAGTGCATCGGGACGAAGACGACGCCCTCGCCGACACGGTCGGTGACCGTCGCGCGGACGGTGATGGCGCCGCGCCGGGAGGCGACCCGGACCGCCTCGCCGTCCTCGATACCGAGCGTCGCGGCCATCTCCGGATTGAGTTCGACGTAGGACTCCCCGACGTGGCGCATGATGCCCTCGACGCGGCGGGTGAGGGTCCCGGTGTGGAAGTGGTACATCACGCGGCCGGTCGTGAGCGTGAGGGGATAGTCCTCGTCGGTGAGTTCCCCGGGCCGGCCCATGTCGGCGGGGACGAACCGTGCCATCCCGTCCTCGAAGTTGAAGCCGTCCTCGTAGAGGAAGCGCGTGCCGGCGTGGTCCTCGTCGGGGCAGGGCCACTGGAGGCCGCCTTCCGCCTCGAGACGGTCATGAGAGATACCGCCGTAGATCGGAGCGAGTTCCGCGATTTCGTCCATTATCTCGGCTGTCGACTCGTAATCCCATTCGTGACCGAGTTCTCTGGCGAGCAACTGGAGTATCTCCCAGTCGGGTTTCGCGTCGCCGGGTGGGGAGATGGCCTCGCCGACGAGCTGGACGCGCCGCTCCGTGTTCGTGAAGGTGCCGTCCTTCTCGGCGAACGACGCGGCGGGAAGGACCACGTCGGCGTGCTCTGCGGTCTCGGTGAGGAAGACGTCCTGGACGGCGAGGAAGTCGAGGTCAGCGAGGCCCTCCTCGGCGTGCTGGATGTCGGGCTCCGACAGCGCGGGGTTCTCGCCCATCACGAATAGCCCCCGGACCTCGCCGTCGTGGATGGCCCCGAACGTCTCGGTGACCTTCAGGCCGACCTCCTCGGGCGGACGGGTGCCCCAGACGCCCTCGAACTCGTCGGCCACCTCGGGGTCCGTGGGGTCGCGGTAGCCGGGGAGCTTGTTCGGAAGCGTCCCCATGTCACCGCCCCCGCCCTGGACGTTGTTGTGGCCGCGGAAGGGGCTGAGGCCGGCGTTGCGCTTCCCGACGTGGCCCGTCACGAGCGCGAGGTTCGCGACCGCGAGGACGTTCCGGGTGCCGTGGCCGTGCTGTGTCAGGCCCATCGCCCAGCCGAAGACGCAGGTGTCGGCGTTGGCGATGGTCTCGGCCGTCGCGGCCAGTTCCGCGGGGGGGACGCCGGCGAGACGCTCGACCTCCTCGGGCGTGAACGGGTCGACCTTCTCGCGCAACGCCTCGAAGTTCCGGACGTGCTCGTCGACGAAGTCGGCGTCGTAGAGGTCGTGTTCGATGACATAGCGTGTGAGGCCGTTCAGCCACGCGATGTCGTACCCCGGGTCCGTCCGGGTGTACTGGTCGGCGTGCTCTGCTATCCCCGTCTTCCGGGGGTCGTAGACGTGGAGCGTCGCGCCGTCACGGACGTTGCGCTTGATGCGGGTCGCCAGCACCGGGTGGGACTCGGTCGTGTTCGAACCGGTGATGAGATAACAGTCCGTGTTCGCCACGTCGTCGATGGAGTTACTCATCGCTCCGTAGCCGACGGTCTGGAGCAGCGCCGCCACAGTCGAGGAGTGACAGAGCCGCGCGCAGTTGTCGACGTTCGGCGTGCCCAGCACGGCGCGGGCGAACTTCTGGAGCAGGTAGTCCTCCTCGTTTGTGCACTTCGAGGAGGCGAAGGCCGACAGCGCGTGCACGCCGTGTTCCTCACGGATGTCGCGGAGCCCGTCGGCGACGCGCTCGATGGCCTCGTCCCATCCCACCTCGCGGAAGCCGTCGGGCCCGGGCGTGTCGGGCCCCGCCGACTCGTCGCGGACGAGGGGGCTGGTGAGGCGGTCGTCGCTGCCGGTGAACTCGTAGCCGAACTTCCCCTTGACGCACGTCGAAAAGTCGTTTGCGGGCGCGTTCTCGGGGTCGGTCGGCCGGACCGCCTTGATCTCGTCGTCCTTCGAGTGGACCTCGAAGCGGCAGCCGACCGCACAGTACCCACAGGTCGTCTCGGTCGTCTCGATGTCCCTGGAACGCCACCGGGAGACGCCACTCGCCACGTCGAACAGGGCACCCTCGGGAAGCGTCTTCGCTGCGACGGCCTCGGCGGTGTGCTCGCCCGCGAGGAAGGCGCGGTTCCCGGCGTCGCGGGCCGCTTGTCGGGCTTTCCGCTTTGCCTTCGCCATGAACCGGGCGACGCCGGACAGGTCGTCGTCGACCTCGTCCCCGGTTCCGCCCATGCGGCCGCCCGCACCCGGGCGGTCGGCGGTCGCGACGGGTTCGGCCTCGTTGACCTCCCCGACGGAGTTCTTCTGCGTGAATCCCGGGATGGGCAGCGTGGTCGCGTCCGCGTAGTCGCTCTCGACGAGCGATCCCGTGGGACAGACCGTGGCGCAGTGTCCACAGGAGACACACGTCGAGTCGGCCATCGTCTCGGCGTCGCTCATGAAGCCGATGCGTGGCTCTCCCTCCTCGTCTGTCTCGACCCGGAGGACTCCCTCGACCTGTACATCGTTGCAGGCCTCCACGCAGCGGTTACAGAGGATACACTTGTTGCGGTCGATCTGGATGACGCCGGAGGTGTCGTCGATGGGTTCGTACGCGCTCCGGTCGTCCATCACGCCGTAGCGGGGATGCTCCACCCCAGCGTCGATGGCGGCGTCCTGCAGCTCACAGCGGCCGTTCTTCCCGCACGTCGTACACCGGAGGTTGTGGTTCGAGAGGACGAGGTCGAGATTGACCGACCGCGCCTCGGCGGCGTCCGGGGCGTCCGTCCGGACGGTCGCGCCGTCGACGGCCGGGTGCGAGCACGACGGCACCAGGCCCTCGCTGGTCTCCACGACGCAGGTCCGGCAGGTCGTGCGCGGCCCGATCTCCTCTGCGGTCTCGCTGTCGCGGTCGTAGTGACAGAGCGCGGGCACGTCCGCGCCCCCATCGGCCGCCTCGACGGCGTCCAGCAGGGTCGCGCCCCGCGGGACCGCGACCGCCTCGCCGTCGACGGTGACCGTCACCATCTCGGCGTCCGGGTCGGCGCCGCGTGCCGAGTACCGCGGCGGGTCGTTCGCGGTACCCGTGCGGAAGTCCTCTGTCAGGGGAGTCGACGGGCGCGGGTCCTCGATGTCGGGCACGCGGGGGGCGGTGGCGTCGTCCGATGTGTTCTCCTCGGGCACTCCGTCCGCGGCGTTTCGCTCGTCGTCGGCGCTCATGCCCAGACACCTCCGGGTCCCTCGGCCCGCTCGTCGAGTGCGTCGCCTGTGCACTCGCCGGCTGGGCAGTCACCGTCGGCGTGAGCGCGGACCTCGCCGGCGAACCGGTCCAGCGCCGTCCGGGTCGGGCGCGCGGCCTCGCGCCCGAACGCACAGAGGCTCGTCTCACCGATCGTCCGCAGGAGTTCGCGGAGGCCGGCCTCGTCGTGGTCGCCGTCGTAGACGTCTCGAAGTCCCTCGTGGAGCTGTTTGGATCCCTCACGACAGGGGACACAGCGGCCGCAGTTGGCCTCGCGGGCGAACGCGGCCCGGCGCCCGATCGCGGCGAGCGCGCATGCACCCGCGAACGACTCGACGGCGCCCGCGGTCCCGCAGTCGGCCGCACGGAGCGCCGGGGCTCCCACGGGTACGTCGAGGTCGTGAGTCAGGCCGCCGAACTGTCCGCCGACGACCGCCCAGTCCGGCTCCCGGCGAGTGTCGAGCGCCTCCAGCGCTCGCCCGGCGGGTGCGTCCGTCGGGAGTTCGACCGTCGCCGGAGGCGCCACGGCGTCGCCCCCGGAGCCACGGGCTGTGGCCGTGACGACCCGCGTCCCGGGGTCCCCGGCGTCGGCATCGAAGGCGTCCGGCTCCCGGAGCAGGGCGACCAGTTGGGCGAGCGTCCGTGGCGTGTGGACCACCGTGGGGCGGCCGTACAGCCCCCACTCGGCCGGGCCGGGTGGCCGGCGTCGTGCCTCGATACGGTCGTTGCCCTCTAGCGCCTCCAGCGCCATCGTCGGCTCGCCGGCCGCAAACGTGTCCGGGCCGGCCGCGACCTGTACGGTCACGTCGTCGGGCGCGAGCGCGTCGGCCGCGCGCGAGGTCCGGCTGGCCACAAGGTCGTCGTTCTCCCCGACGTGGACCACGACGTCGGCCGCCTCGACGACCCGCGCCGCCGCGAGCGCACCGGCCAGCACGTCACCGGGTGCCGACGAGAGCAGCAACTCGTCGCCCGCGACGGCCGCGTCGGCCTCGTTCCCGTTGACTACCACGACGGAATCCCCCTCGGTGGCGCGCGCGGTCTCCCAGGTTGCAGCGACGGGTTCGTCGCGCGCGGCGTCTCCCCGCCCCCGGCCGCGGAGCCCCACGCGACCGGCGCGCTCGAGGACCTGCCCGGGGTCCGGGAGGGGCAGGGCGTCGCGGTCGAACCGGTCCACGCGTGTCCAGCCACACGCACGGAGCGCGCGCCGGCGCCCGACCGAGAGCGGACCCTCCTCGGGCGTCGGTAGTCGGTCGGTGTCGGGGTCGTGCGTGACGACAGCGTGTGCGCCGCGTTCCGGGACGTCCTCGGCGAGGTCGGCGGCCAGTCGCTCGCACTGTTCCTCGCCGACATTCGCGTGGATGGCCGTCCGGCCGCCGCGGGTCGCAAGCGCTAGCGGCTCGAGCGCGGGGACGCCCGTCGATCCGACGGGAGCGACGGTCACGCCCTCCGGTGCTGCCGAACGGGCGACCTGCATCCGCTCGTTGGACCCTCTTCCCTCGGTCACGATCAGTCGTCCGATGTTGTCAGTCATTCCCGTAGGGCACGACCGCCCGCGTGAAAAGGATTTGTCCCTGACGAGTCCCGCGTCGACCGACTCCGCTCGCCCGTCCGAATGGATACGATTACGGGGCGGGCCCCCTTCGGCATGGGTATGGACAACCGCGTCGTGGAGGGGCGGATGGTGACGCCCGCGAAACTGGCCGAACTCATCGAGGGCGAGTCCGTGATGGACACCGAGGGTATCGAGGACGCCGACAGCGACTGCCCGGAGTGTGGCGGCAACGTCCTCGAGGTGGGCTACATGCCGAGCGTCACCGAGTTCGTCACCGGCTACAAGTGCCAGGACTGCTCCTGGAGCGAGACCGACCGGGACTGATTCATTCGGAGGCCGGGAGCAACTGCCCCCACAGCACCTTCTCCGGAACCCGCACAGTCAGCGGTTCCTCGACTGGAATCTGACATGAGAGGCGCGGATAGCCAAAACAGGCCGCGGCGCGGTCGTGCCAGTGGCTCGGCGCGGGCGGGTCGTCCACGGACGAACCGTCGGCGCCCTCGAACCGGACGCCACACGTTCCACAGAGGCCTCGTCCGCCGCAGTTGACGACGCGCGCGGCCGGCCCGTACACCTCGAAGCCCGCCTCGAGCAGGGCGTCACGCAGGCGCGTGCCCCGCTCGACGTGGAGCGTCGTCTCGTAGTCCCCCGCACGGACCCGCACTGGGACAGCTTCGCTCACGACTCCCCGTTAGGGACCGACGGAGAAAAGCCCCCGACTGAACCGAAATCCCTTTAGACGGAACCGGGGTACGTGGTGGCGAGGGGCTGTGGCCAAGCCAGGCATGGCGACTGACTCCAGAGGCCACGCGCCCGGTGACGAGACTCCAGACTGATATACCGAGCGGCCGGCTGATCACCGCGCCGCGGTGACGACCCTCTGGAGAACCGAGGCGTAACCGGAGATATCAGTCGATCGGGGGTTCAAATCCCTCCGGCCCCATACTCATCTTACCTGATATATGACATATCGAGGATCCAGACGAGCCTCTGCTGTACCGGCCCTGTGGCCAGCGGTCGGTCTCAGAAGTTCGGTCCACGTTCGCCCGGGTCGGTGAACTCGACGATCATGTAGGTTACGCTGGCGATAGCGACCGCGAGGGCGGCTCCGCCGACGAGATAATTCAGCATCGCCGTCGGCAACGGATCGAACAGGAGAACGACCAGGCCCGCCACGAGACCCAGGCCGGTAAGGACGTACGGGGTGCTCGGTCTCATCGACGTGCACCACGCTCGTGAGACGACATGGGAGTACGTGAGGACCGAGTCGAGAAAGAGTTCCGCACAGATGAGTCGGGTAGACGTCGTGTGGTCGAGTGGGTTCCCCCGGTGTTTGCGAGGCTGAACCGCCTGCAAAGGTCGTGTAAGCACTCTTGTCCGAGTAGTCCGATACGGCACCTATGGGGTACCGGCTGGGGAATCCGTACACGCTCGCGCTCCTCGTCGCCGCGGCGATGATGTTCGGACTCGCGGCGGTCACGCTTCGACATCGACAAAAGCGGGGCGCGCGAGCCTTCTTTGGGTTCCTCGTGGGAATCGGGCTGTGGAGCCTCGCAGACGCGATGCGGTACGCCGCGCCGACGGAATCGGCGGTACTGCTGTGGAACCAGGTCGGCTACCTCGGTATCGTCGCCATCCCGCCGACACTGCTGCTGTTCGTGCTCTCGTATACGGGACGCGACCGGTGGTTCCGCAAGCGGTACCTCGCGGTGCTGTTCGCCATCTCGGCGGCGGCCTACGCCTTCGTGCTAACGAACCCGCTCCACGGGCTCTGGTTCGACATCGCGTCACTGTCGCCCGGAACCGCTCCGCCCGTCCTCCAGGAGGCGTGGGGACTGGCCTGGTTCGCCTGGGCCGGGTACTCCTACGCCGTGGTGCTGGCGGCTCTCTACCTCATGACTCGAGAGTTCCTGGTAGCGAACCGTTCCAGGACCCACCGCGGGCAGACGGGGATGTTGCTCGCCGGCATCCTCGTGGCCGCGGGGGTGAACGCGCTGTTCATCTTCGATCTCGTCGCGTTCGACCCCGCGCCCTTTGTCTTCGCCGTCACGGGGCTGTGTTTCGGCGTCGCCATGTTCCGGTACAAGCTGCTGACGCTGCTGCCGATTGCCCGTGATACCGTCGTGAGGAACATGGACAGCGGAGTGGTCGTCCTGGATCGTGACGACCGACTCGTGGACGTCAACGAGCGCGGCCGGTCGATGTTCGACCTGGATCGCTCGAACGCACTGGGCACCCCAGTCGCGAGCGCCCTCGCTGACTACCCGGCTGTCCGGGAACAACTCGGGGCCGACCGCTCCGACGAACCGGTCGAGGTCGAGACCGACGGTGAGGTCCGCCACTACGATCTGGAGACCTCGGATCTCACGGACGCGTTGGACGCGTACGTGGGGCGGGTCGTGGTGTTCACGGACATCACCCAGCGGGTGGAACAGCAGCGCCGGCTCCAGCAGCGCACGAGCGAACTGGAGCGGACGAACGAACGGCTTGACCAGTTTGCAAGCGTCGTCAGCCACGACCTCCGCAATCCGCTCAACGTCATCCTCGGACGCGTGCAGTTGGCCCGTCAGGACGACGACGTGACCGAGCACCTCGACGAGATTGCGGCTGCCGCAGATCGGATGGACGCGATGGTGGAGGACCTGCTTACGCTGGCGCGGCAGGGCCGGACCGTCGGTGAGACCGAACAGGTCCGACTGGACGAGGTTGTAGAGCAGGCCTGGGAACTCACCGATTCTGACGAAGCACGGCTGACCTGTACGACGAGCGCGACGGTCCACGCGGACCCGGACCGGCTCCGAGAGGCGCTCGGCAATCTGTTCCGCAACAGCGTCGAACACGCCGGCGCGGCGGCGGACGGCGGTACGACACCGGACGAAAGCGATGTCCACATTCGAGTGGGGGATCTCGAGGACGGGTTCCTCGTCGAGGACGACGGGCAGGGGATTCCCGAGACGGAGCGCGAACAGGTGTTCGATCCCGGCTACACGACCCACCCCGACGGGACCGGGTTCGGACTGAACATCGTCCACGACATCGTCCAGGCACACGGCTGGCGAATCGACGTAACCGATGGGCAGGACGGCGGAGCACGGTTCGAGATCCGGGGCGTCGAGGTCGAGTGAGATGGACCGGGCCTGCCCGCGCTACGGGAATCTGCTCCCCTGTACCGACGGGGGGCGCGTCGGGTATCCCGCGGGCCCCGCAACGGGTGCCGTCCGCCTCGACGTCGATATCCTGCGTTTTTCTCGATAGACGCGCGAATAATTATAGTATTTTGCCTTGAACATGAAAGTTATCAGTATTAAATATATATACGACAAAATATACATTGTATTCATCGTTTTCGTCAGATCCACGGGCGCTACCGGCACGGCGATGCCGAGCACGCCGCGTTCTCGCACTTCGGTTCACCGCGAGGCGTTGCGAGCGGCCAGCCGTGAACGCCCGCTCACGGTCGGCGTCGGGGAGCCTGGCCTGTCATTTCCGGTGAAGTACCTGCCAGTGGGCAGACGGTGCCTGGCTCTGTTCGGCCCGCTGGTCGGCCGCTCGAACCGTCCCCGAGCCGCACGGTTCGGGGACGCGAAAATCGGAGATGGAGAACCAGAACCGAGGCTAACATCTTCGGCCATTCTTTCAAGTTCCACCACGATACAGAGTCATCTAGAGCGGCGGCCCGGTGATTCGCTCGGGTCATAAATAGCGAACTCCCAGGGCGCCGCTCGGTCACACCGGCGGCTTCTTCAACAGTGGGCGACCACCGTCGAGCGTGGAGTGTATCGACAGGTCACAGGAGTTCTGGGGACGACTCGACCAGCGGGCGGTAGACGCCCCGCTCTCGACCGACGCCGCTCGACCCTTTGCGCGCGTGTTCGCGCTGTTCGTGCTCCTCGTGTGCATCCCGTACTGGTTCGTCCGATACGACGTTCGCGGGTGGCTTCGCGGTTGACACGTAGCGAGCAGAAGCCCCCATCAGGAGCGGGGAAGTCGAGGGAGTGCAGGCCTTTCCCCGGTATTGAATACCCAGTCAACCTACGGCTCTTGTATGCCCGACGAGCCACACCCGCAGGCCCAGGCGCTGCTCGACCAGCTCGACGCGCAGAACGCGCCGCCGACGTACGGCGTGACCCCAGAGGTCGCGCGCGAGCAGTTCCGACGGCTGACCGCCGAGATGGAGCCCACCGAGGTGGGCGACGTCGCCGACTTCGCCATCGAGGGACCAGAAGGGGCGATTCCCATCCGGGCGTACGTGCCAGCGGGCGAAGGGCCGTTTCCCGTCCTCGTGTACTACCACGGCGGCGGCTGGGTCATCGGAGGGCTGGACGAGTACGAGAACGTTACCTCGGCGATCTGTGACCGCGCGGAGGTCGTCGTCCTCTCGGTCGACTACCGGCTGGCGCCCGAACACCCCTTCCCGGCGCAGCTCGAGGACGCCTACGCGGCCCTGGAGTGGGCGACGGAGTTCGCCGGCGACGTCTCCGGCGATACAGAGCGCATCGCCGTCGGCGGCGACAGCGCGGGGGGGAACCTCGCTGCGGCGGTGTCGCTGCTCGCACGCGACCGCGGCGGCCCCGACATCGACCACCAGTCGCTCGTCTATCCGGCCGTCGCGTCGCCGATCATCCACGACTTCGACTCATACGAGGAGAACGCGGAGGGATACTTCCTCGAGCGCGAGAGCATCGAGTGGTTCTACGAGCGGTGGCTGCCGAGCGAACTCCACGCGCGAAACGAGTACGCCGCACCGCTCCTGGCGCGGGACCTCTCGGACCTCCCGTCAGCGACGGTCGTGACCGCGGGGTTCGACCCAATCCGTGACGAGGGAATCGCGTACGCAGAGCGGCTGGCGGAGGCCGGTGTGCCGGTCCACCACGAGCACTACGACGACATGATCCACGGGTTCGCGAGCATGACCGAGATGCTCGACACCGCCCACGCGGCCCTGGACGTGGTGGCCGAGGAACTCGCCGCGGCGCTCGACGCGTAGGCGCCCTCCGCGTCGTCGGTCGCCCCTACCTCGGTATCGTCCCTGGCCCGTCATCGCCGCGCGGGCCCGCTCGTGACGCTGGAGCGTCTGGCACCGGATAGACCGCTCGCACGCCGACACCGGATAGACCGCTCGCACGCCGACACCGGACAGATCGCGGTGCGTACCTTTATTTGACGCACGGGAGTTACCTGCGGCACTGTATGGCAACCGCAAACGTGGTCCACGAGTTCAACACGGCGACGTGGACGCTTGACAACAGCTTTCTGGTCCAGTTGACTGACCCCGGCGGGTCGTACGACGCCGTCTGTCCGTTCTACCTCGTCGACCATCCGGAGGGGACAGTCGTGATCGATACCGGATTGAGCCACGAGCTGCTCGATGCCCCCGCGGAGTACGGCCAGCACGGCGCCGAGTTCATGGAGGCGTTCCTCCCGACGATCGACTACGGTCCCGACCAGCACCCGCGTTCCCACCTGGAGGACGCCGGCTACGACCCCGCAGACGTGGACTACGTGGTGATGACCCACCTCCACTCCGACCACGCCGGGCACATGGACACGTTCCCGGAGGCGGAGTTCCTGATCCAGCAGGCGGAACTCCGCTATGCCCACTGGCCGGTCCCGGTACAGGAGGTGTTCTACCTCGAGGGCGACTTCGACATGCTCCGCGGCGACAACTACGACGTGACCCCACTCGCGGGCGCCTACGACGTGTTCGGCGACGGGAGCGTCCGGACGGTGCCGACGCCCGGACACACGCCCGGCCACCAGTCCGTCGTGATCGAACTCCCGGAGGCGGGCACCGTCGTCCTCGGCGCAGACATCGCGCACAATCAGGACGGCTACGACCGCGAGCACCTGGCCTCGTTCAACTGGGACCTGAAGCAGTCCGTCGAGTCGCTCCGCGAGATCAAGGCACTTGCACGGCGCGAGGACGCCACCGTCACCGTGACCCACGACAACGAGCACATCGACGTGTTCGAGGGGGGCCTCCGGTAGCTCGAGGGGGCCAGCGGTAGCCCGAGGTGGGCTCCGGCAACTAAGCGACCCTTCGGCGGCCGAGCGACCCGACACCGTCGGGCCGTCGTCGGCTCCGACTCCGGCTCCAGCTACCCGCTCGCCGCCGCCCGCGACGGCAGAAAGGCGTACAGGACCGCGGCGACGGCCGTCGCGATCGCCAGCAGGATGAAGGCCTCGTTGAAGAGCTCCCGGTCGGCCATCGCACCGACGACGGTCGAGCCAGTCGAGCTGAGCAGGAACAGGGCCGTTCGGAGCGTCCCCCAGGCCGTCCCCGTCACGTCGTCGGGCAGGACGGCGATGACGTAGGCGTTGGTGACGGGCGTGATAGCGAGCCGCGTTCCGATGACGGCCGACAGCACAGCCAGCGGAACGACACCGTCGACGAACGGGACCACGCCGACGGCGACCGCACCCACCGTCGACGTGACGGTGAGCACGACGCGTTCGCCGTAGCGGTCGGCCGCGGCGCCGCCGACGAGCTGGGCCGCGGCTCCACTCAGGAACAGGAGCGCGAACAGGCCGGCGGCAAGACGCTGGGACATCGTCCGGGCGAGGTAGGTGACGTAGAACGCCGAGAGGCCCTGGAACGCAAAGAGCATCAGCGCAACCCCCAGGACCGCAATAGCGACGCCCCGGCGGCTGGCCGCTCGAATGACGTCGCCCGCCAGGTCGTCGACCGGCGGCGGCGTCGCCGCGCCCGCCGTCTCGTGGCCGGGAACGGTCCGCCAGGCGAAGACGGCCGCCACGAGCATCGGCAGTGCCAGCGCGGCGACGATGTACCGCCAGCTCACCTCCCCGACGAGCGCGCCGGCGATGAAAGGCAGCACCGCCGCGCCGACCGAGCCGGCGGCGAGTGTGAGGCCGATCGCCGCACCGTCGTCGCCCGGGAACGTCCGCGAGAGCACCGTTCCACGGGCGGGCCCGTAGAGGCCGGTCGCGAGGCCGAAGGCGGCACAGCCGCCGAGGAATGCGAGGAACACGGGCGCCACGCCGAGGACGACGACGCTGCCCGCCGAGCACAGCAGACTCCCGACCAGCAGCCGACGCTCGCCGACCCGGTCGACAAGCGCCCCGGCGGGCGACTGCATCAACCCGTACGTCACCCAGATGACACTGATTGCGATGCCGGCGCCCAGGTTGCTGATCGTGAACGATTCCGTCACCTGCGGCAGGACCGCGGGAACGAGAAACCGCCCGCCGAGAACGAACACCCAGCCTGTCGCGACGGCGAGCAGGGTCCAGCCGCGTCCGCCGCCGCGGAGCCGGCCGCCGACCGTCGAGAATCCCATCGCCGCGGACGAAGGAGGGGTGATACTACCCGGTTGCGATTCCGGCCGGGGGCTGTCCGCCGACGCCCGCCGTACGGTCGGTGCGACCGCGTCAGGTCGAGTGCGGGCGTCCTGATGGAATTGCGGCGAGTTCCCGGGCGATGGGCCGGGTCAGCGGGCTGAATGCGGCGACCTGCCCCGACACCACGGTCACTCGAACTCGGGCTCGCGGTCCTCGAGGAACGCCGCCATCCCCTCGCGCTGGTCGTGCGTGCCGAACAGGCCGCTCCAGACGCGCTTCTCGTACTC
>JBDGSA010000205.1:0-12518 GCA_042217755.1 Haloglomus sp.
GGCGTGCTGGACATCGTCGAGCGGAACATGACCAACGAGTTGAACGCGATGATCCTCGGGCTGGGGTACAGCCCGGAGAACTACCACCTGGTCTCCTACGGTGGCGGCGGCCCGCTGCACGCGGCCGGATACACCGAGGCGCTGAACTTCAAGGACGTGCTCATTCCCGACTGGGCAGCGGCGTTCTCGGCCTTCGGCTGTGCGACGGCCGACTACTCCTACCGCTACGATCAGTCGCTGGACCTGGTGCTCCAGCCGGACCTGAGCAACGACGAACAGATCGCGGCGGCGCTGACCGACGCGTTGCAGGGGCTGCGCCAGCAGGCCGTCGACGCCTTCGAGCGTGACGGCATCGACACCGAGGAGATGACCTTCCAGCCGGCGCTGCGGATGCAGTACACCGGAATGCTCGACGACCTGGAAGTGCAACTGCCCGACGATATCTGGGACGGCGAGATCACTGCCGAGGACATGCCCGACATCATCGACGTCTACGAGCGCGAGTTCGCTCGCGTCTTCCAGCGTGCAGCCCAGAGCCCCGAACAGGGATACACCATCACGATGGGCGTCGGGACCGGCGTCGCTCCGTCACCCAGTCCGGCACTGCCGGAAGAGGAACCCGGCGACGAGACGCCACCGGAGGCAGCCAGTCGTGGCGAGCGGCCGATCTACTGGGACGACGACTGGCACGACGCCGCCCTCTGGGAGATGAACGATCTCCAGGCGGGCAACGTCGTCGAGGGGCCGGCTGTCGTCGAGGCCCCGGCGACGACGATGCTCGTCCCGCCGAACTTCACTGCACCACTCGACGAACACCGCATCTTCCATCTCGGAACGGACCAAACATGAGCAAGCGAAAAGAGACACCCGAACAGACGGATCGTGATTTCGAGGACGTCCAGCCGCCACTCGGCTGGGACGGGCAGACACTCCAGGAGATGCTCGACCACAGCGAGCAGCAACTCGAGGAAACCGGGCGCTACCAGGGCCTCGAGGAACTGGAGATGAAAAACGAGAATCCCTTCGAGTACGAACAGCTGTTCTCCCGATTGCGCGGAGCGCTCGTCTCGGCCCGCGAGACGGCACTCCACGTCAGTGCATCGCCGATCGTCCGCGAGATCGGCGAGCTGTGCTTCCAGGTGTACACACCGGAGGGCGACTGCGTCGCGCTCTCGACGGGTATCATCGTCCACGTCCACACCGGAAGTCTCGCGATCAAGTACATGATCGAGGAGGACTACGAACACGGTCGCGGAATCCAGCCGGGCGATATCTTCTGTAACAACGACAACGACCTCGGCAACGTCCACACGACGGACGTGCACACGTTCGTCCCCGTCTTCCACGACGGGGAACTCGTCGCGTGGGTCGACGGCGTGACCCACCAGGTCGACATCGGCGGGATGACCCGCGGCCACGACCAGCTGGCCAGCACCACGCGCTACGAGGACGGCCTGTACGCGACGTGTGAGAAGATCGGAGAGAACGACGAGCTCTATCAGGACTGGCGCGACCGCGCCGAACGGGCCGTTCGGACGCCCATGTACTGGGACCTCGACGAGAAGTGTCGGCTCTCGGGCTGTCACATGGTCCGCGAGGCAGTCAAGTCGATGATCGACGACGTCGGCGTGAACACGTTCAAGCAGTTCATGCACGAGGCTGTCGAGGACGGGCGGCAGACGCTGCACTCCCGGACCAAGGAACGGCTGTTCCCGGGGACATACCGCGACGTCTCGTTCATGCCGATGCCCTTCGAGGACGAGGCCTGGAAACCGTCCTCCCAGCAGGACATGCTGAACCACCTGCCCGTCGAGGTACAGATCGACGAGCACGGTGGGCTCGAGTTCGACATGGAGGGCGCGAGTCCGCCCGGTCCCCACGCCTACAACTGTGCGGAAGGGGCCATGGAGGGCGGCCTCTGGGTGTCGCTCACCCAGAGCCTGCTCCACGACGGGAAGGTCAACGACGGGTCGTACTTCGCGGTCGACACGAACTATCCGGAGGGGAGTATCGTCAACCCGCAGGACCCGAGCCTCTCGTATCACACGTCCTGGGGGTCGCTGATGCCGGCGTACAACGCGTTCTGGAAGAACGTCTCGCGTGGCTTCTTCGCGCGTGGCTTCCGCGAGGAGGTCGTCACCGGCTACTCGGAGACCGGCGACCCGCTCCAGGGCGGCGGGAAGTACGAGATCACCGACGAGTACTTCCCGGTCGCGCCGTTCGAGCACTCCTGTCAGGGGCTGGGTGCGAGCGCGGTCCGCGACGGTCTCGACCACGGCTACGCGATGTGGAACCCCGAGAGCGACATGGGCGACGTCGAGGAGTGGGAACTCATCGAGTGGGGTCTGCCGTACCTCTCGCGCCAGCTGAAACCCAACACCGCCGGCCACGGGAAGTACCGCGGTGGCGCCGGCTGGGAAGGTATCCGGATGGTGAACAACAGCTCGGACGTCTCGCTGTACAAACACGTCGTGCCCGGCGTCGGCTTCACCACCTCCGGAATGGCGGGCGGCTATCCCAACGCCCTGAACTATTCGGTTCGGGCCCACGACACCGACCTTCAGGAGCGCTTCGAGAATCGCGATCCCTATCCCCTGGGCGATTCCGAACCCGGCTCGTTCGAGGAACACGTCGACGGCGACATCGAGCGCAGCGAGAAGGGGCTGTACTTCCCCGAGGAGTTCGAGAACTACGACCTCGTCCACTACCAGATGGGCGGTGGTCCCGGCTACGGTGACCCGCTGGACCGGCCGGTCGAGAAGGTCAAAGAGGACGTCGAGAACGACATCTACACGCCAGAGATCGTCGAGGACGTCTACGGCGTGGTCGGCGAACTGGACGAGGACGATCGCGAGTTCACGGTCGACGAGGAGGCGACCGAGAAGCGCCGTGAACAGCTGATGGAAGAGCGCCGCGAGGAAGCCGTCGACTACGACGAGTTCTACGAGGACGAGCAGGAACGCGTCCGCGAGGGCGACGTCAGCGGCCCGGCGAAGTGGATGTACAGCGGCGTGTTCGACATCTCCGAGGAGTGGGCCGACTCGTTCCGCGAGTTCTGGGACCTGCCTGCGGACTTCACGTTCGAGGAGTGAGACTCATGTCAACAGACACGACTCAGATCGAGAAACTCATCGAAGGAGAGCTGTCCTGGGAGGAGTTGCGCAACGACGTCCTCCCGGACCCGAAAGACACCGACCGCTTCGAGACCACCCGGCAGATACTCCAGTCGAAGGTCGACTGGGACGAACCGATCCTCGTGCCGCTCAACGACCACCTGTACGGTGTCGGCAAGGACGGCGATCGGATCGTCAAAGCCGAGTGTGGCCACGAGTTCGGCCCGCTCGACGGCAACTGGAAGGAACACTGCGAGGTCCGCGTCCGGGAGAGCGAAGGGGAGATGCGAGACCTGTACCCCAAGCACATGACGCCGGACGAAGACTGGACGTTCCAGCTCCGGGAGTTCTTCTGTCCGGAGTGTTACACGCTCGTCGACGTCGACGCCGTCCCGGCGGGATATCCGGTGCTGAAACCGTTCGACCCGGACGTCGACGTCTTCTACGAGGAGTGGCAGGACACGACGGCACCCGATCGTACCGAGGAATGACAGCCCGCGACCCACACACGCACACGCTCAGAGCGGTGTTCGAGACGGCCCTCGGCAAGTACGCCGACCGGGCGGCCGTCACACTCGACGGCGAGACGCTCACGTACGCGGACCTCGACCAGCGGGCCAACGCCGTCGCTCGCGCGCTCGTCGAGCGCGGCGTCGAGCCCGAGGACCGCGTCGCACTGCTGATGTCGAACTCCCTCGAGTACGTCGTCGCCGACCTCGCCATCATCAAAGCCGGGGCGGCGAAGCTCCCGCTCAACGACATGCTGACCTACGACGAATTCGAGTACATGCTCTCGGATTCGCGGGCCGGCACCGTCATCGCGGGTCCGAACTTCCTCGAGACGCTCTCGACACTCCAGACGGAAGTCTCGACGATCGACACAGCCATCGGCGTCAGTGACGAGGAAGGAGTGCCAGATGACATCGAAGCCTTCGAGGCACTCGACGGGAGCGCGCCGTCGCCGCCCGACCGACAGCCGGAGGGAGCCGACATCGCCGGTCACTTCTACACCGGTGGCACCACCGGCAAGCCCAAGGGCGTGACACAGACCCACGAGTCATTGACGTTGAACCAGTACGCCCACATCACCGAACTGGGCGTCAGTGGCGACGAGACGCAACTGTTGATGACGCCGCTCCCCCACTCGGCGGGGTTGTTCCTGTGGGCAGGGCTGCTGACCGGCGCCCACGCGGTCATCCACCCGGGGTTCGACCCCGACGTGGCACTCGAGGCGATCGCGACCCACGACGTGACCTGGACGTTCATGGTCCCGACGATGATCTATCGATTGCTGGACCACCCGGACAGAGAGACGGCCGACACGTCCTCGCTGGAGACGCTCGTCTACGGCGCTGCGCCGATGACGGCCGCCAGACTCCGCGAGGGGATCGACGCGTTCGGGCCGATCTTCACGCAGTTCTACGGCCAGACGGAGGTACCCAACCTCATCACGTCGCTCGGAAAGGACGAACACGAGCACGCACTCGAGGAGGGGCCCGAGGACCGCCTCTCCTCGGCCGGCACGCCGTGTCTGATGAGCGACGTCAGGATCGTCGACCCGGAAACCGGCGAGCCGGTCGGTCCCGGCGAGGAGGGCGAGATTCTGGCGACAGCACCGTACGTGATGGAAGCGTACTTCGAGCGGCCGGAGGCGACGGCAGATACCGTCGAGGACGGCTGGGTCCACACGGGCGACGTCGGCAAGCGTGACGAGGACGGCTACGTCTACCTCCTCGACCGGAAGAGCAACATGATCATCACCGGCGGGATGAACGTGTACTCGACCGAGGTCGAAGACGCACTCGTCGAACACGATGGTGTGCAGGAGGTCGCCGTCATCGGCATCCCGGACGAGGAGTGGGGCGAAGCCGTCACTGCGATCGTCGTCCCCCACGACGGGGAGACCGTCTCGGCAGGCGACATCGAGGCCTTCGCCGAGGACCGGTTGGCCGACTACAAGCAGCCCAAACACGTCGAGTTCGTCGACGAAATCCCGAAGACGCCCTACGGCAAGAAGGACAAGAAGGCGCTCCGGGAACCCTACTGGGAAGACGAACAGCGAGAGATAGCCTGACGCCGTTCCCCGCCTATCCCGTTTTCTGGAGACACGCGTCGAGAGACGACGGTTTCTCCTCGATGCGCCCACCGGGATGTGGACCCGATGGCAGACGCTCGCTACTGCTCGCGTTTGCGTGATTCAAATCCCTCTGGCGATTTTGCTGCTCGCGGATTGCTCGCAGCAAACATGCGCCGACCGGGATTTGAACCCGGGCCATGAGCTTGGAAGGCTCAGGTCCTACCACTAGACCATCGGCGCGCAGTCGAACGTTGCCCACGCCGATTTATTTCCCTTTCCCTTCGGCGGCGACGACCGCGTAACAGTTCCCGCTGGAGACGAACGTATCGACGGCCATTAGCCCACTGGCTGCGAGATCGGTCTCGAACTCCGCGGGGTCGTAGATGTGGTAGAACCGGTCGACGACCTCGCCGTCCGGGAGCGTCCAGTCCAGCGTCGTGTCGAACCCCTCGTCGGCCTCGAACCGGTCGTGTGCCGTGCTCCAGGCGCTCACCAGCGCTCGCCCCTCCGGAGCCAGGACGCGTGCGAGCTCGTTCAGACTCGCGCGACGCCGGTCGCGGCCGGGGAGGTGGTGGAGGGTCGCGACGTAGACCGCGACATCGACGACGGACGACGCGAGCGGGAGCGCCGTCGCATCTGCCTGGACGAGCGCCGCCCCGTCGATTCCCGCTCCCGCGAGTCGTTCGTCTGCCTCGAACAGCAGTTCGCGACTCACGTCGACTGCGAGGACGCGTTCGACGGTCTCGGAGAGAGGAGGCACGTGGCGACCGTTGCCACAGCCGAGGTCGAGGCCGAGGGTACCCGCGAGCGCGTCGGCACAGAACGACTCGATCTCCGGCCAGGGATGGGCCCGGGTCTTCGAGAAGTGCCCGGCGATGCGGTCGTAGGTGTCCCGGACGGCGTCGCGGTCCGGTGGTTCGTCCATGGGCACGCTACTGGGGGTGGAATGAAGTAGATTGTGACCCGTCAGCTTGGAGCATCGTGAGGAGTATCGTCGTCGTACAGGGATGCCGTGTGAATCGGAATCGGATCCCTCGGCCAACCGAGAGTCTTTGGACCACTGGCTGGCTACGATCGTCTCTATCAGTCGATTTTCGTCCGGGCGGCGACGGCCGCGACGCTCGGCGGGTACGGCCGGTCGACCTTGCCGCCATCGTACTCGTATTGCTGATTGTCGTTGGTGTCGAGATGCGGGATGATGACGATCGTGGCCCCGTCCGGGACGTCGGTTCCGAACTCGATGCGGACGTTCTTCGAGCGCCCGGCAGGCAGGTACTCGCTGCGACCGAGGACCTCACCCTGGACTGAACCCCGGCGCACGACGAGATACCCGCCGTCCGAGAGGTCGACCGAGTCGACGACGACGTACCGCTCGGTCTGGACGGTCTCGCCGACCTGGACCGTCGCGACGGGGCTCGACATGAGCAGGAAGGCGATGTACGCGACGCCGAGCATGACCGTCGCGTGTTTCGCACCGTCCTTGACCGTCCCCTCGCCGAGCTGGCCGGCGACGAACCCCGAGACAAGTGCCTGAATGAGCGCGGTGTGGAAGAAGACCAGCGTGTAGGCGGCCTTGTTGACGCCACCGAGACGGGCGAACTGTTCGGCACTGACGCCCAGGCGGTTAGAGTCCGGGGTCGGCACCGTCTCGGGCAGTGCGGGCACGAGCACCTGCTGGACCGCGACGATGATGACGAGGAAGACGACGAACGAGACGTAGATGACCACGAGATAGGTGAGCATCTGCTGGCGGCGCCGGCGCCGCATCTTGAGGTCGGCCCGCGCCTGCGTGGCCGCGATGCGCAGGACGTCACCGATGTTGCTGCTCGCCTGCATCGCGTTCGTCAGGAGCGTCACGGCACGGGTGATCGGCACCGTCCGTGTCCGCCTCCCGAAGCGAACCAGCGCCTCGTCGACGTTCGCACCGAGCTTGATGTCCGCCCAGATGCGCTCGACCTCCTCGGTGAGGACGCCGAGGTCGCTCCCCCGAACCCGGTTGAAACTCTCGACGATCGACATGCCGGCCTCGTTGAGACTCGCCAGTCGCTCCAGTAGCTCCGGCGTCGCCGCCTCGATACGGTCGAGACGTCGCTTGTAGAGATACCGGACGATCGCGAAGGTCCCGAAGACGAAGAGTCCAGCCTGCAAGAGCAGGTCGTCGAGGACCCTGACGTTCACGCCGGCACCCGTCAGCGCCGTCGGGAGTCGTGCGAGCGTCACCACGACGGCGACCGGTACCGTCACGTACAGGATCGAAACCGGGTTTCTGAGGACCGTCTGGAGCGGCCGGCGCAGGACGCCCTGAATCGTCGACAGTCGGTCGTAGGCCGCGAGTCGCTCGAAGTTGGACTCGAGTCCCTGCACCTGCCCACCGTCGGCCGCCCGGATGTCTGCCGTGTCGCTCCCGGACGTGTTCAGCATCTCGGATTCGTCCGGGATGGCCGCAGACCCCTCCCGACTGATGCCGAGTAACTCCAGTCGGCCGGCGAGGAAGATCATGAACACGATGTTTGCGAGGGGGATGATGAGGTACGCCATCCCCTTCAGCACGTTCAGCGTGTTCGTCGTCGTCAGCCCGAAGACGAGCAACACCGTGAGCAAAAAGAGGACGCCCGCGACGAGCACCGTGACGTACCCCTCCGCCAGCGTCGCCAGGAGTTCGAGCACCTCCGCCTGTCGCTCCTCGGCTTCCTCCTGATAGCGCTCGTACTGGTCGTTCAGGAACACCGAGAGGCTCTGTCCGCTCTGTAGCACCGACGAGAGGTTCTCCGAGAACGTCTTGAAGTCCTCGCTCGGCGTTCGCTCTGACATCTTCTGGACCGCCGAGACCATGTCGGTGCCGAACAGGTCCATCTCGCGAACGGCGACGGAAATTTCGTCCGCCGTCTCGCCGTACACCGTCCGGTTGTGTGCGAGCGTCCGGAGGATGTCCGGAAACGGCATCCCGCCGCGGGAGAGGGCGTAGAGGAACGCGACCGTCCGTGCGAGCCCCTCGTTGATACGACGGCGCCGGGCTTCGGCGTGGCTCTGTGGGAGTCGCCACCGGAGCGAGTAGGTGAGCGCGCCGGTGATCGTCCCGGCGGCGAGGGTGCTCCCGACGAAGAGGGCGGCCAGTTCCGACGTGTCGAGGACGATCTGCCACTCGGAGGGCTGTCCCAGGAGGGAGACGATGGTGTTGGGCAGGACGGCGATGGCGTCGCCGATGAGCGGGATCGCAAAGAGCATGCCGCCGACGACGTACGCCCCGGTCACGCCGCCCGTGATGCCGAGCAACAGGGCATAGAGGTACGTCTTCGCGGCGTAGGCCCGGTAGGTCTCGCTGACGTACGCCGCCTGTAGTATCTGTTTGCGCTCCAGATTGTCGCCGACGTAGTCGCCGAACCACTCGCGAGCGATGCCAGTCACCCGGCGGTTGACGTGTGGATTCACCCGCCCCACGAGGAGAACGGCGACGATGGTCAGTGGCACGAGTGCCGGTCCGAACAGCAGTGGCGAGACCATGTCACTCCTCCACTTCGACGCCCGCGTCGTCGATCTCGGCCATGACCTCCTCGGGGTCGGCCGTGTACTTGTTCACCATCGCGGTGAACCGCCGGTAGTCCGTAACGCCCTCTTCCCAGAGATACCGGAGGAAGCGCCGCCGGTTCTGGAGCTCGGTCAGCAGTTCGGACTGGGTCCAGCCACGCTCCTCGCGGATCTCGTCGAGCAGGTCGCTGCGGTTCTCGCTGAAGGTGTCCTCGGTCGCGTTCCAGTTGTACGTGTTCGAGTAGTCGAGTTCGCCCGTCCGCTGGTCGATCCCCTCGATCTCGGCCAGCGTGTCCATCCGCCGGACCCGCTCGCCCTGCGTCCGGGTCAGCAACTGGACACAGAGGATGTCCAGTGACTGGACCATCGGCCGCGGGACGTTGATGGGTTCGTTTTCGAGGCGGTTGATGACCGTCTGGACGCTGTCGGCGTGCATCGTCGAGAACGTCGTGTGGCCGGTGTTCATCGCCTGGAACAGTGTGATGGCCTCCTCGCCACGCACCTCGCCGACGATGATGTACTCGGGTCGGTGTCGCAGTGCCGACCGGAGCAGGTCGTACATCGTGATGTCGTCCTCGTCGAGCCGCTCGCGCGTGACCGCAGAGAGCCAGTTGTCGTGATACAGCGACAGCTCGCGGGTGTCCTCGATGGTGAGCACCTTCGAGCGTGGCGGGATGAACATCGAGACGGCGTTCATCGACGTCGTCTTCCCCGCCGCCGTCCCGCCGGCGAACAGCAGGGACTTGTTGTTCTCGATGGCCAGCCAGAGAAAGGCGAGCATCTTCACGTTGACCGTCCCGTACTCGAGCAGGTCGATTGGCGTGAACGGCTCCTCGGCGTACTTCCGGATGGTGAACGCCGACCCTTTCGGCGTGACCTCCTCACCGAGCGCGAGTTCCGCACGCGACCCGTCGGGTAGCGTCGTCGAGACCACCGGGTCCGACACGGAGACGTGGCGGCCCGACCGCTGTGCGAGCTGAATGACGAAGTTGTTCAGCTCCGTCGCCTCGAACGTGACGTTCGTCTCGACGTCGGTGTAGTCCTCGTGGTAGACGAAGATCGGCAGACCCGGCCCGTCACAGGAGATATCCTCCACGTAGGGGTCGTTCATGATGGGATCGAGTTTTCCGTACCCGTGGAACCGCCGGTAGAGGTAGTAGAACAGGCGATAGAACGACTCCAGCCCGACGTCGACGCCGTACTCCTCGAGTCGGGCCTGGAGTTCCTCTTTGAGCGCGTTCTCCGGGTCGTCGCTCACGTCGTCCCGGTACAGGAGTGGTTCGCGGATGTCGTCGAGCAGTCTGTCGAGCAGATTCGTCTCCAGTTCGTCGAGTTCCGGCTCGACGACGGTGTACACGTGCTTGTCGTCGTCTTCGTCGTAGCCGATGGTGACGAACGCGTAGGGGACGTTCACCCAGTAGCGGTCTTTCTCCGTCAGTCCCTGTAGCCCGCTGTACGAGACGAGCCGACCGTGTTTGCCGGGGTCGTAGTTCTGGACTGGGATCGTCGAACCCGAGAGTACCTCCGCTGTTCGGGAGAGCCAGTTACGGAACCCGCCTAGCCGCCCCGGGCTACCAGCGCCGTCATCGCCCGTGTCCTGTCGTGACATCGTTCGGGTACCACCGTGCCAGCGGTGCCTTCCTGCCCCCGGCTAACAGACCCAGTAACTTAAATCAGTCTCTCATTTTCAGTTGTTTATCGGTTCGCCGCACCGGAATCAGCCTCGCTCTCGCTCTCGGAACTGGACCCGTCGGTCTCGCCACCCGACGACCGGTCGCTGTCGTCGGTCTCGGTGTTGCGGTCGTCCTTGTCGCGGTCGTCGTCGTTGTCGTCGCTGGGGCCGCCGTCGTCCTCGTCTTCGGTCGAGGGGGTGGGTTCGTCCACACGCTCGACCCGCAGGAGGGTGTACGCGAAGGCGTACTGGAAGACGACGCCGATGGGCAACAGGATACCGGGGAACGTCGCGGACGAGACGCCCGCGATGGGCAGACCGCTGAACTTGAGCAGGAAGCTCGCGGCACTCAGGAGGACGGCGGAGAGCAAGAGGAGCCCGCCCATCACGCGAACCGGGTCGACGGGGGCTGCAGCTACACGGTCCTCGAAGAAGTACATCGCGAGACTGAGCAGGACCGCGAGCGCGAGGACGCCGGCGGCGACGCTCCAGATCATGAACGGCACCGGTCCGGGGGCCGCCCTGTAGAACTCGATGGCAGCGATGGGATGTAACAGAAGCGTCTCCGGACCCGGAACGTCGATATTGAACAGGAACCGGACGAGAAAGAACGGGAAGTTGAGCTGGACGAGCGTCCCGACGTTCGCGATGTTCCCGAGGGCAACCGAAACCGACCACGGGATGAGTGCGCTCAGCCACGCCGCGACGACCGCGAGTTCTTCCGCGAGTTCCGACTTCACCCAGACCATGTGGCCCTTTCCACGGCCGGGGATCCTAAATCCATCCCCGTCGCACGACTCATTCCCGTCCGGCGGGCTGTGATGACCGGATGACGCCATTGACACTGGCGTTACGTTCATTGCCCCGGAAACCGTATGAGTGGACAGGGAATGAGGCGCGACTACTTCACGCTGACGCTGGATAACGTCGAGACCGCGGACGACAAGCCCGGGCTCCACGTTACCTTCGAGGGGCCGTCCGAGACACTCGACGAGCGCCTCACGGACGACATCGACGAAATAGACGCGACCTATCGCCTCAAAACGCCCGTCAACGACGAGGACGCGACCGGTGTCCTCGCCATCACCGAACGGTACACTGGCGATTTCCTCCTCGAGGTCAACGCCGACGCCGACACAGTCTTCGACCTCGTCGACGCCGCCCGCGAGTACGGCCAGTCGACCAGCGACTCCGACGGCTGTTTCCGCGTCGAACTGTTCGACGACGGCGACTCCGTGTTCGAAGCCACGAAACGAACGCTGCTTGTCTACGACAGCGAGGGCAGTCTCCTGCGGCAACACTCGTTGATCCCGAGCGGTGTCGAACTCTGACACCCGTTGTCCCTCGTCGCTCGCCCTCCGTGTCCCGTCCGTGCATCTATAAGTGGTTCCTGTCGGAGTCCCCGGTATGGACCTCTTCGGGACGGCGGGCATCCGGGGCCCCGTTGCCGACACCGTGACGCCCGCGCTGGCCCTGCAGGTCGGGCAGGCCGCGGCCGCCGACGGGGACGAGTTCGTCGTCGCCCGTGACGGTCGCGAGACTGGACAGTCGCTGGCGGCCGCGATGGAAGCGGGACTGACGAGCGGGGGGGCGACGGTCCGTCGCGCCGGTCAGTTGCCGACACCGGCGCTCGCGTTCGCCTCACGGGGAAGACGGGGTGTGATGCTCACGGCGAGTCACAACCCACCACCGGACAACGGCATCAAACTGTTCGACGACGGTCGGGAGTACGCTCGCCCGGCCGAGCAACGCATCGAGTCACGCGTCGAAGCGGGCGTCCCGCTCGCCGACTGGGACGAGTGGGGAACGACCACACGCGTCGACGTCCTCACCGACTACCGAACCGCTGTCGTCGAGTACGCGGCCAACTTCGGGACCGAGATCACGGACACGACGATCGCCATCGATTGCGGAAACGGGGTTGCGAGTCTGGCGACGCCACAGGTGCTTCGCGCGCTCGGTGCCGACGTGCGCGCGCTCAACGCCAACGTCGACGGTCACTTTCCGGGGCGCGAGAGCAAGCCGACTGCCGAGAGTCTCGCGGATCTCCGGGCGTTCGTGGCCGACAGCGATGCCGCGTTCGGCATCGGGCACGACGGCGACGCCGACCGCATCGTCGTCCTCGACGCCG
>JBDGSA010000008.1:0-10160 GCA_042217755.1 Haloglomus sp.
ATCGTGGTCTTCGTGGTCTACATCCTCCAGCGGGAGGACGAACCGGCCCCGGAGGTGTAGCCCCCGTACGGCGCTGATTCGAGGACTGCGGGCGGGAACCGCGCTACAGCATCCCGCCCATCCCCAGCTCCTCGAGCGCGGACTCGACGAGTCCCCGCGCGATCATCCCCATCCCGACCACGACGAGCGCCACGCCGACGGCGGCGACCTTGTTCTCGCGGGCGACGACGAGCAGTCCGAGCACGAGCGCCACGGCGCCCTTCTCGCCGATCTCACCGAGCAACTCCCTGGTTTCCTCGATGTCCATGTCCGTGCGGACCGAGCCGCGTCTCATAAAAACACGGAAACCCGGCGCTCGGGTGCTTGGCCTCGAAGTGTAATAATTTTTGATATATTTCGGTTACATATCTATAATATCGTTTATTTATTAATATTTTGAATTATAAGTAGTTTCTCTGGGACGCTCGACCGGCTGCTCCGGCTCGCGACGCGGACGTTACAGGGTCGGCGCGGGCCGGCGGTGTCGGTGGATTCACGGTGCCGGGGGGCGCCCCATCTCGTCACATGCGAGCCATCGAGCCGATGGACCACGAGCAGTGGAGCGACGAACAGGAGGACACGAGCGTCATCGTCGACGGCCACAGCGTCCGGATGGCCTACCGGGACGCGGGCCCCACCGAGCGCGACGAGCCGCGTGACACCCTCGTCTTCGTCCACGGCGTCCCGACGTGGGGCTACCTCTGGCGTCGGGTCGCCCCCGCGTTCGAAGACGAGTTCCGCGTGGTCGTCCCGGACCTGGTGGGATACGGCAACTCCTCGATGCGCGAGGGGTTCGACCGCTCCATCCGCGCCCAGGAGCAGGCGCTCGACGACCTCCTCGACCACCTCGGCGTCGACTCGTTCACCTTCGTCGGGCACGATATCGGCGGCGGCGCGGCACTCCGGTTCGCGGCCCACCAGCCGGCCCGCGTCGATCGGTTCGTCGCCTCGAACCTGGTCTGCTATGACTCCTGGCCCGTCGAGTTCATCGTGAACCTCGGCCTCCCGCGCACCGAGGAGATGGACCGCGAGGAGTTCGAGGGGCAACTCGACTTCGCCTTCGCCGACGGCGCCCACGGGGAGCCCGACCACGCGTTCGTCGAGGGGATGGAGGCGCCGTGGCTCCGGGACGGAGGCCAGCGGGCCATCGCCCGCGCCGCGGTCGCCACGAACACGAACCACACCACCGAGATCGACTACGGCGCCATCGACACCGAACTCCTCTGTCTGTGGGCCGAGGACGACGTGATGCAGCCGATCGAGTACGGCGAGCGCCTGGCCGAGGACGTCGGCGGCGAGGTCGTCCGGCTGTCGGATGCGTACCACTGGGTCCCCGAGGACGTCGGCACCGAGTACCGCGAGGAGCTGAGCGCGTTCCTCGACGGCTGAGGTCGAGACACGAGGGGGGAGCGTCCGAAATACACACATACCTACCCCGCGACGACGAGCGTATGAGCAGGGACGCTCCGAACTGGGAATTCAAGCCGCGTGACGTCTACGTCCTCCGGGAACTGTCGCGGGACCCGCAACTCTCCTCGCGAGACCTGGCCCACATCCTGGAGGAGAAATACGACATCGACGTCTCGCACGTCACCGTCAGCGAGTCCATCCGCGGAATGCGCGAACACGGCGTCTTCCGCGAGGCCGTCATCCCCAACGAGGAGTACTTCATCTTCGGCCTGTTCGAGTTCAAGCTCAACCCCGAGAACTTCGCGGAGGGATGGCGCGACGCGATGGCGTACATCCGCGACTCCCCGAATACGCTCTTCTATTTCCTCTCCGACGGCGAGTACCAGTGGAAGTCCGTGATGATGTTCGCCTCGCGAGAGGCCGAGTCGAAGTGGATCCACGAGTTCTACAAGGAACACGGCCCCGTGGTCGAGAACATCCGCAACTCCGTCATCCACAACGTCCTCAAGTTCCGCACGGACCCAGAGATCCTGGCGAGCCTCGACGAGAACCACCCGCGAGAGTAGCGCGGAACGCCGACCCGGAAGTTCGTGCGTCGTGGCGCTCTGAACCCGAATCGCCCGCTCAATCCAGCGACTTCTCGAACTCGTACTCCCGGACCGTCTCGCCGCCCACCTCGGCCTCGACCTCGCGCGTCCGTGCGAACCCCTGTGACTCGAGGTAGCCGACCGCGACGGCGTTCTCGGCGAGTGCCGAGCAGACGACGTGGTCGACGCCCTCGTCGCGGGCCCACGATTCGACGTCCTCCAGGAGGGTCGTCCCGACCCCCTCGCCCCAGTGGTCCGGGTCGACGTACAGCGTGAACAGTTCGACCTCGTCGGTCCACTCGCGGGCCGCGCTGGCGAAGCCACGGACGGTCCCGGCGTCGTCGACAGCCACCAGGAACCGGAAGGCCGACTCGTCTGCGGCCTCGGCAGCCACCTCCGCCAGGAACTCCTCGTCGTAGAGGTCGGCCAGCGCGGTCCGGACGGCGTCGGCAGAGAGCGCCGACGACGCGGCCGACCACCACGCATCCTCGGCGATCGACGCGATGGCGGCGGCGTCCTCGGGGGTGGCCTCGCGAACCCTCACGGGGCCGGTCCACCCCCAGTCTCGACGTCGCCGGGAGTGCCCTCTTCGGCATCGACGGTATCTTCGCGCGTGCTCGTGACGTACTCGAGTAGGTCGTCGGCGTCGGCATCGGCTCCTGCCCGGCCGAAGAAGTTCGCGACGTTCCGACAGTCGCGCTCTAAGAACCCCCGCGAGTTCGGATGGTGGACGGTGACGGCCTGCCCGAGGTCGAGCAGCGCCAGTTCGCCCTCGTGGACGACGATGTTGTACTCCGAGAGATCGCCGTGGACGAGGCCGGCGTCGTACAGCCGGCACATGTACTCGCGGACGACCTCGTATGCCGTCTCCGGGTTCTCGATGTTCACCTCGTTGAGGCGGTGGGCTCGCTGGCCGTCGGTGCCGAGGAACTCCATCACCAGGACGTTCCGCTGGACGGCGATGGGTTCGGGCACGCGGACGCCCGCGCGGCTGGCGCGCTCGAGGTTGGCGTACTCCTTTTTCGTCCACGCGGTGACGACCTTCTTCTTGTCCGAGCCGATGCCCTCGAAGCGCGGGTCCCCATCGAGGTAATCGCGCATCGCCCGGAAGTCAGAAGCGTTGATGCGGTAGATCTTCACCGCGACCTCGCGCTCGGTGGCGGCGGCGAGATAGACGTTGGCCTCCTTGCCCGTCGAGAGCGGGCCCCCGAAGGCCTCGACGTGGCCGTCCTGGACCAGTTTGTAGAGCGCGCCCAGCGTGGCGTCGTCGAACACCGACTCCTCGACCTTGAACTGGTCGGCGTCCTTGATGCGTTTGCGGAACTCGAGGAATTCGCGGTCTCGCTTGCGGGCGATGCGGTCGGCTTCCGTATCGGAGACGTCGAGTTCCTCCCATTCGTCGCCGAAGCCCTCCGCCTCGTCGGACTCGAGCAGGTCGACCTCGACGTCCTGGTCAGCCATCAGAGTCAGGTGGCGGAGATGTGCCCCTCTTCACGGAGCTGGTCGGCCTCCTGTTTCTCGTAGCGCCAGGTCACGTCGGCCTTCTCGTCCTGCCAGTCCCAGGGCTCGACCAACACGACATCGTCCTCGCGGATCCAGATGCGCTTTTGCATCCGCCCCGGGATGCGGGCGGTCCGTTCCGTTCCGTCCATACACCGTACCTTCACGCGGTTCGCCCCGAGCATCTCTGTGACGACCGCGAACACCTCGTCCTCGTCCGGCATTCGGAGGTTCTTCCGGTTGCCGTTGTCGTCGTCGCTCATACACGACGTTTCAACGCCCCGCAGTTTAAGTCCCGTGCATGGCGCTGTGACGCGGTCGTGGCCGGCCGTGTGGCCGTCGTCACTGATTTAGTGGTGCCTGTGGATGACTGCCAATCACTTATTGTACTGTACGCACTCTCGGTAGGACGTAATGAGAGCCGTAGTGTTCCAGGGCCCGGAGGAGCCGATGGAGGTCGAGGAGGTCGACCGCCCGGACTGTCCGCCGGACGGCGTCGTCATCGAGACAGCGGCCTGCGGGGTCTGTCGGTCTGACTGGCACGCCTGGCAGGGAGACTGGTCGTGGATCGGGATGATGATGACCGAGGGTCTCATCTTCGGGCACGAACCCGTCGGCGTCGTCGCGGAGGTCGGCCCCGACGTCGAGAGCGTCCGCGAGGGTGACCGCGTCACCAACCCGTTCAACCTCGCCGACGGCTCCTGTGTCCACTGCAAGGAGGGCCACCAGAACCGGTGTGAGCGATCCATCCCGATGGGCTTTGTCAACTTCTCTACCGGTGCCTTCGCGGAGGAGTACCCCGTCCGGGCAGCGGACACGAACGTCATCACGCTCCCGGAGGACGTCGACGCCGTCGACGTCGCGGGGCTCGGCTGTCGCTTCGCCACGGCTTTTCACGGCATCGCGCATCGCGTCGACGTCGAACCCGGCGACTGGGTCGCCGTCCACGGCTGTGGCGGCGTCGGCCTCTCGGCCGTGCACACGGCCGACGCGCTCGGCGCCAACGTCATCGGCGTCGACCTCAACCAGGAGTCCCTCGACAAGGCAGCGGAGCTGGGCGCCACAGAGACCATCCGGGTCGACGAGGTGCAGGACGTTCCACAGGCGGTCAAACAGCGGACACCGAAGAGCCGCGGCTGTGAGATCTCGGTCGACGCACTCGGCATCGCCCAGACCTGCCGCAACTCCGTCAACTCGCTCGGCAAGGGGGGACAACACCTCCAGATCGGACTCACGACCTCAGAGGAGGAGGGCGAGGTCTCGCTCCCCGTCGACAACATCGTCACCGACGAGCGCGAGTTCATCGGCTCCTACGGGATGCCCGCCCACGAGTACGACGAGATCTTCCGGATGATGGACAACGGGAAGATCGACCCCGGGGCAATCGTCTCCGAGACCATCTCCATAGACGAGGTCCCCGAGATGATCGCCTCGATGGGCGACTACGACACCGTCGGGATTCCGGTCTGCAACGAGTTCTGAATCAGCGGTTCCGTGCTCCAGGCGCGACCGTTCGACGCTTCGGCGCGCGTCGCGTTTGAAGATGCTGTTCGTGCTCTCTGCGACCGACTCTACAGCACGGGCTTTTTTGGGAGGAGGTCCGACTGGCAGTCCGGACACACCATCAGTCCGTACTCCTCGTAACACACCGTCGTGTTCCGGCAGAGTTCACACGTGGTTCGTGTCCCGTACTGCGGGCCAGAATCACGGTTCCGGCGGTAGGGGTTGACGACCGGTTCCTCAGTGCCTTCCGATGACAGGTCAGGCATCAGGCGAGTGGATCTAGCGGACTTGTACGTATACGTCTGTCCGCGGCCCCCGCCCTGCCTGGGGCGTGTGCCGGGAGGGAACTGAGACGGCCCTCGCTACCGCCGCACCACCTCGACCTCGTGGCCGTCGTTGGTCTTCGTGAAGGCGTACATCTGGTCGCAGGATTCGGGGTCGCGGTAGTCCGCGGCGTCGCGGTGCATCAGCGTCTCCCAGGCGTCGTTCAGGTCCGAGGCGCGGACCGCGACGTGGCCCCAGGCGTCGCCCATCTCGTAGGATCGGCCGTCGTAGTTGTAGGTGAGTTCGACGCTCATCGCCTCCTCCGGGGCGTCGCGGGGCTTCATGAAGTAGAGGGCGAAGGAGTCGTGCTCCGAGCGGCGGTGGAGTTCGTAGTCGAGTTTCCGGGCGTACCAGCCGATAGCAGCCTCGGCGTCCTCGACCCGGACCATCGTGTGATCGAGCGACCAGCGCGCGCCGTGGTCGCGCTCGACGATCTCGACCTCGTGGCCGTCGGGGTCCGTGACGAACGCGTACTCGCCCCCACAGGACTCGGGATCGCGGTAGTCCTCGACGCCCTCGTCCATCAGTTCCTCGTAGGCCTGGTGGACGTCCTCGACGCGGACGGCGATGTGGCCCCAGGCGTCGCCGAAGTCGTAGGTCCGGTCGTCGTGGTTGTACGTCAATTCGAGAACCGCGCCCTCGTCGTGGCGGTCCTCCGGCGCGAGGAAGACGTTGGTGAAGGTGTCGGCCTCCATGCGCCCCTCCTCGACGTAGTCGAGGTGGGTCGTGTACCAGTCGATCGACGCTTCGAGGTCCTCGACCCGCATCATGGTGTGGTCGAGCGTCCCGTCCAGTTCAGTGTCTGCTGTCATCGCCATGAACTATCCGCGGGCGAGCGATAAATGTCGGGGCATCGACTGTCCGGTCCGCCACGCGAGGAGTGCTGCCTCCGGAGCTCGACCCCGGGGCTGTGTCGAACATTTTTGCGCACTCGCTACGTCGCGAACCCATGCCACGAGAGGCGGACTCGATTCCGCTGGAGACGGTCGCTCGACTCCCCGAGTTCTACCATCCTGCGGTCTCGCTCGACGGCCGGCGAGTGGCGCTGTACTACGACGCCACGGGCCGCAACGAACTCCACCTGCTCGACCGCTCGACCGGTGACCACCGCCCGGTGACCGACGGCGAGGTGCCCCGGGATGCGACCTGGTATCTCCGCTGGGCCGCCGACGGCGAGCAGGTCCTCGTCCACCGGGACGAGGGCGGCGACGAACAGAACGATCTGCTCGCGGTGCGTCCCCGCGAGGGGCAGTCACCGTCGGTCGAGACGCTGGTGGCCCACGAGGGGCAGGCTCAGCTCCGCGATGTCGCGGGGGGAACGGTGCTGTACGCCAGCGACCACGAGGGACAACTGAACCTCTACCGCTACGACACGGTAAACGGCGCGACGACGCGGCTGACAGACCACGACCAGCCGGTCTTCGGTGGGACCTGCGCCCCCGACGGCGACCAGGTAGCGTACGTCGCCAACGAGTCCGACCGACTCGAGAACCGTGACGTCTACGTCCTCGAGCCGGGACGCGACCCGCGCCGGCTCGCGTTCGGCACGGACGGCTCGGAGACGTGGGTCCTCGACTGGTTCCCGGGCGGCGACCGGCTGCTGGTCGACGACGACACCGACGACACGGCTCGGATCGGTATCTACGACCTCGAAAGCGACGAGATTCGGTGGCTCACGCCAGCCGACGCCGACGCGCCCGAGAAAGCCGTCGCGGTGTCGCCAGACGGTGAGCGGGTCGTCGGCGTCCGGGAGCGCCGCGCCGCGATGATGCCGCTGTGCTACGAGGTGACGACCGGCGAGGGTCGAGAACTGCAGGTCCCCGAGGGGACGACGACGCTGTGGCGCCGGCGCCAGACCGGCGCGCGGACCTTCGCGGGCGCCGCGACGCTGGTGTTCGGTCACTCCACCGCCGGCCGACGGAAGGCGCTCTACGAGTACGACCTCGAGGCCGACGCGGCGACCGAACTCCTCTCGCCGGAGTACGGCGACCTCGATCCGTCGGCCTTCGTCGACGCGACGTACGTCCGCTACGAGAGCGAGGGACGGCCAAAGCCATTCAGTACCGACGAGACCGATACCGCGGCGAGAGACGACACCGGCGCGAGCCCGGCGACCGAGGACATCGGCGGATTGCTGTTCGACCCGCGCGACGGTCCCAGCCGGACCGAGGACGACGCCGAACTCCCCGGCGTCGTCTACGTCCACGGCGGCCCACACTACCAGGTCACGCGGGCGTTCAACATCTACATCCAGTTCCTCGTCTCCCAGGGGTACGCCGTGTTCGCCCCGAACTACCGCGGCTCGACGGGACGGGGACGCGCGTTCCGGCACGCTATCCACGGCGACTGGGGCGGCGCGGAACAGGCCGATATCGCGGCGGGCGGCCGCTGGCTGATGGACCGGAACTGGGTCGACGCCGACCGGGTGGCTGTGATGGGTGGTTCGTTCGGCGGGTACAGCGTCTTCTGCCAGCTCACCGGTTACCCGGAGCTGTGGAGTGCGGGCGTGGCCTGGGTCGGCATCACCGACCTCCACCGCCTGTACGCGGAGGACATGCCACATTTCAAGCACAGCCTCCGCACGCAGATGGGCGACCCCGAGGCAGACCGTGACCTGTGGCGCGAGCGGAGTCCAATCACGCACGCCGAGGCCCTCAAGCGGCCTCTGGCGATGTACCACGGCGTCAACGACCCACGCTGTCCGGTCGAGCAGTCGCGGCTCTTCCGGGACGCCCTCATGGAACGGGGGCTGGAGCCGGGCGAGGCGTTCGAGTACGAGGAACTCGGCGCAGAGGGGCACGGCTCGACGGATATCGACCAGAAGATCCGCCGGTTCCAACTCATGGCGGATTTCCTGGACCGTCGGCTGTAGTCGACGACCGGCCGCTCACGCCGCGGGTTCGGCCTCGCCGCCGCCCGCCGAGCCCTCCGCCAGATAGCCGACGTACACCTGGCCCAGGAAGACCAGCGTGAAGACGGCGTTGAGGTAGACCGTGTAGCCGCCGGGGGCGGTGCCACCGGCCTGCCCCTGTGGCGGGATGAGCCCGATGCCGGCCCAGGCGTAGTGGATGGCGACGCCGGAGACGACCGCCGTGACGAAGATAGTCACGAACAGCGTCGCGGCCATCCGCAACCCGTAGTAGCGCCGGTAGGCGTCGTCGATGGTCGGGACGATGAGGTCCGCGAAGATGAAGGACATCACGCCGCCGAAGGCGATACCGTTGTTCCAGAGGATGACTGCGAACGGGACGTTGCCGACCGAGCAGACGAACGTCACGACGCCGACGACGACGCCGATGACCGCGCTCGCGGCGACCCAGGTCAGCGTCCCCTCAGCGCCGACGCCGAACAGCGCGGTCCACCACGACCGGGGGACGAACGCGGCGATGAGCCCGGCGACGAGGAAGCCGGCGACGATGTCCGTCCACAGCATCCCCCACTCGCCGAGCGCGTTCTTCGAAGCGAGGCGCCAGCCGTCCCGGGTCAGCAGCTTCTCGTGCCACGAGGCACCGGACTGGCGCTGGCTCTCCTCGTAGGCGCTCCGGCAGGATTCCGAGCAGAAGTACTCCGTGCCGCCGTCGGTCTCGAGCGACACCACGTCGTCGGCCGTCGGATCGACCTCCATCCCACACTGCGGGTCCCGGACGCCCTCCGTCGAGCGGAGGTGCTCGCGGGCGTGCTCGAACCAGCCGTCCGGGACAACGAATCGGAAGGTCAGCGCGAGCAAAGCGATGAGCAGCAGGCCGGCGACGTAGTCCGCCAGGACGAACTGCCAGCCCAGCAGAATCCACATCACCAGGCCGAGTTCGATGACCAGGTTGGTGGAGGCAAACTGGAAGGCCGCGAGGCTCGCGATGGGCGAGGCACCCTTCTTGAACAGCGACTTCGTCGTGGCGACGGCGCCGAACGAACAGGACGAGGAGGCGGCGCCGAACAGCGTCCCGAGACCGACCTCACGGAGCCCCTCGCCGCCCAGGGCCGCGGTCATCCGCTCCTCGCTGACGAACGTCTCGACGGCGCCCGCGATGGTGAACCCCAGCACGAGCGCCCACCACGTCTCCCAGCCCATCTCGCCGGCGAGGCGCAGTCCCTCGACGGTCGACTCCACGACGGTCCCGACGAGACTCATGGGCCACCTCCGAGGCGGCGCTCACTCGACGGACGATGCGTCGGACAGCGGCGTGGCTGGAGCGAGGACATGAGTGGTGAACGGAGTCGGTTCGACAGTTGCACTTGCCTTTGACTACGAACTTCTCAACTAATCCAGTTACGGTTGGTTTATCGTAAAAATTTGCCGATTGGAGTTTGGATTCTAAACTCGACCGCGGTTTTCAGTTAACCATCTAGCTCGCGGTCGTAGCCCCCTGTCTTCTCGCCTCCAGGGCGCGGGTCGACGCCGACGCGCTGGAGCGCCTCATAGTACGTCGCGGCATCGGCCTCGCCCACGAACGTCGCGAGCGCCTCGAGGTCGAGTTCCCACGCCGCGTACTGAACGGCGCTGCGGTTGAGCGGGTGGTCGACCTCGTCGTGGTCGAGAGCCTGGGCCAGCTGTTCGCGGACGTCGTCGGTGATGTCGACGCGGGTCATGTCATGTCGTATCGTGCCGTGTCGTCTCCGTTCGTCTCGTGTCGTGCCGTATCGTGACGTCTCCCCATCTCCTCTTCTTCTCTCGCCTCTCGTCGTCCTCTCGTCGTCTTCTCTCGCCTCTCGTCGTCTGGGTGGCCGTCCGCCGTCTGGATGCAGTTCCGGTCGCATCTGCTATGTCACGGGGCGGCTTCACCGGCAGTTGCAGCCTCG
>JBDGSA010000008.1:10260-12384 GCA_042217755.1 Haloglomus sp.
GTTCCGGTCGCATCTGCTATGTCACGGGGCGGCTTCACCGGCAGTTGCAGCCTCGCGCGCCGCCGTGTACGCCTCGCGGACGCGTCTGAACTCCTCCTCGTCGCCGCCGTGGTCCGGGTGGGCTTCCTTCACCCGCTCGCGGTAGGCTCGTCGGACCTCCGCTTCGCCCGCCGACGCCGGCAGCCCCAGCACCTCGAAGGCCTCGTCGTACGCCTGCAGTTCTCGCTCCTCCGGGTCCGGGCCGAGATCGACCTCCGGGGTCTCGAAGGGGAGCCGCGAGCCCAGGTGGACCCCGGGGAGTTCGTGTTCGACCAGCACCGGGTGGACGTCGCCCCGCTCCAGTCGGTAGAACGTCCGCGGGTCGAACGTGATGGCCACGTCCCGCTCGGGGAGAAAGAACTCGACGGTGCGCTCCCCGACGGGGTGGTTCTCGGCGAATGGCTCCTCGATGGCGTCGAGGTACTCGCGGATCTCGAGGAGCCGACGCTCGTCGCCGCTGTTCCCGGCGGTCGTGCTGTCCGCCCCCGGGAACCAGCGGGTCCCGACGTAGAACAGGCAGGCGGCGGCACAGCTCGCGACGAATCCGATCGCTACCCCGATGACGATCCAGCGGGGCACACCGAACCACAGGGCCTCACTCGGCACGACCGCCGATATGCACGGCGAGAGTAAGAATCTCTCGGGACGCCCCCGGCGGGCCGTCACGTCGCGCTCGCGCCGCCGCTTCCGCCGCTTCGTCCCGTTCAGCCGATGTAGCGCAGGTCCTCGTCGCTGGGGGCCTGGGCCCCCTGCTCCATCTCCTGGATCTTCTTGATGACCTCTTCCATCTCCTCCGCGCGGTCTTCGAGGGAGTCGTAGCCGACGTCGAAGCCGATGACCTCCTGGAGGACCTCCAGCACCGCCCGAGCGCTCTTCGGGTCGACGAGGTAGCCCGACGTCTCGCCCATCAGGCAGGCCGTCGGAATCGACCGGCGCTCGCCGAGGCCCAGCAGGAGGCCCGAAACGCCGACGATGCCGCCCGCGGGTTCGTCCTCGCGGAACTCGACGCCCGCCGCCTCGAGTTCGTCGACCTGGGCCTCGTCGGTGGCAGCGCCGACCACGGCGTACTCCTCGATGAGTTCGCCCGTCGGGACGCCCCCGAGCGCGAACGCGCGCTCGACGCCGAACGTCTCGGCGACATCCAGAAACTGGTCGGTCAGGCGGTAGTGACCCGGAGCGTCCGTCGCCTGGTGATCGCCCGAGAGGAGCAGGAGATCCGCGGCGCTGGTCCGAACAGCGTGGAACTCCGCGCTGGCCATCGTCGTGGTGCCGCCGTCCTCGACGGCGACCTGCGGCGGGAAGTGCTCCGAGTAGACGCGGCGAACCAGCTCCGCGTCCTCGAACTCCTCGAGCAGGTGTTCGGCCACCAGTTTCCCGACGTGACCGACACCGGGCAGTCCCTCCACGAGGACCGGGTCCTCCAGTTCGGGACTCGCATACGCCTCGACGTCGAACTCGTCCATACCGGCGGGTGGGTGCCCCCGCACTTGAGCCCCGGGGTCAAGACTCGTCAGCGGGTCGGGACTCACCTCCCTTGCGTGCAGTCAGGGGCTGGCGGTGGACCAGCGAGCAGTCGAACGCGGGATGTTCGGCGAGATGCCGGAGGACCATGTGGCGTCGCCCACCCGAGAGGTCGTCGGCCGCCAGATCCGCGGCCGTGAACTCCCGGGGAAGGCGCTCGAACAGCGCCCGGAGAGCCGCACGGGAGTCGAACACCTTCCGGTGGCCGGCCGACTCGGCGTCCCGGCGACTGACCACGTAGGACCCGTCGGGACGGCGCCGGCCGACTGTGTGGACGAACGTCCGTTCCCGAGACAGGGCCTCGCCCAGCGACTCGCGCAGCCGCGCGGCGGCCGCGTCGGAGAGCTGGTGTCGTGTGCCGTCGACCGCGAGGATCACCCGCCCGTCGCGGTCCGTCCGGACCGCGAACTCACTGCCCGAGAATTTCTCGATCCGCCGCCTCGCGGCGACGGCCGTTCGGTACGACCGACTGGTGCGCGTCGAACGACATCGCCCGGACGTAATCCAGTCAGGATAATCAACCCGGCGGTCGGACAGGCCGGTCTGTCGGTCGCCGCTGCCGAC